>DATIPA010000126.1:0-19777 GCA_035472475.1 Xanthobacteraceae bacterium
GTTGGGCGAAATCGAGCCGCGTGCGACCGAAATGATCGGGATCTTTGCCGCCGCCGCGGCATCGTAGGCGGCGTTGACGCCGACGGCGTCGATCGGCGAGATCAGGATGCTCTTGACGCCGCGCGCCACCAGGTCCTGGACGCCGTTGATCTGCTTGAGCTTGTCCTCGTTGGCCGAAACCGTCGCCACATCCCAGCCGAGCTCCTGGGCGCGCGCCCGAATTCCCTTGAGCATCGCGATGTAGAACGGATTGTCATCCTGGGCGAGCGACACCCCGATGGTGATTTTGCCGGCCGGCGCCGGCGCCTGCGCGGCGGCGGGCGCTGCGGCGGCGAGCAGCAGCGTCGCGAGCATGGCAAAGCGTGCAGTCAGCATGGCCTGGTTCTCCTTATTTACGTGAGCGTAGCCTTTCGGCGGCGGCGGCCGCAATAATCACGATGCCGACCGCGACCCGCTGCCAGTAGGAATCGACGTTGAGCAAGTTGAGCGCGTTACCGAGCACGATCATGATGAAGACGCCGATCACCGACTTGACCAGCGTTCCTTCGCCCCCGTGCAGCGAAGCCCCGCCGAGCACGACCGCCGCGATCGCCGTCAGCTCGTAGAACTCGCCGGCGGTCGGCTGGCCCGATTGCAGGCGGGCCGCCAGCATGACGCCGGCAACGCCGGCGAGCGCGCCGCACCAAATGTAGGTCGAGGCGATCACGCGCCGCACCGGGATGCCGGAGAGATAGGCGGCTTCGCGCCCGCCGCCGGTTGCGTAGATGCGTCGCCCGTACGGAGTGAAATGCATCACGAACGACAGCACGGCCAAAAGCAGGGCCGGGACCCAGACCAGCAAATGCACGCCCAACAGCCGCGCCGAGCCGAAGGCCACGAACGCGCCGGGCAACCCGGCCTCGCCGCTGACCGGCGCCCCCGCGGTAATCAGGAAAACGAGGCCGCGCACCAGCACCATCGTGCCGAGCGTCGTGATGAACGGGTTGACGTTGAGAAACGCAATCACCAGGCCATTGGCGAGCCCGACCGCGGCGCCAACCACGATGCCGGCAACAACGCCCGCGGCAATCCCGGCTTCGAGCATTACCATCGCGGCGACGCAGCCCGCGAGCGCGGCGGTCGAACCGACCGAGAGATCAAACCCGCCGCCCACAATGACGAATGTCATCCCCATGGCGATCACCGCCATGATCGAGGATTGCACCAGAATGTTGGTGAGGTTGAGCGGGGACAGAAAGCGCGGCGTCAGCAGCGCGGTCACCAGACAAAGAACGACCAGTGTGATGAGGGGGATTTGGCTTGCAAGGCGCCCCTGCCATGCAGATATTGTCGATACCCGTTTCACGCGCCGATCGCCGACCGTAGCGTCGACTCATCGAGACCATCGGCACGCTTGATCCGCGCGACGATGCTGCCGTATCGGACCGTCAGAACTGCGTCGCAAAGCCGCGCAAGCTCGGCGAGATCGCTCGACGCAATCAGCGCGCCGCCGCCCCGATGGATGAAATCACGGATCAGCCCATGGACCTGGGCCTTGGCGCCGACATCGATGCCCTGGGTCGGTTCCTCGAGCAGCAGCACCTCGATCCGGCGGGCGAACCATTTGGCCAGAATGACCTTTTGCTGATTGCCGCCAGACAGCGCGCTGACCGGAAGCTCCGGCCGACGCGGCCGGATATCAAGGAGATCCATTAGTTCTGCAACGACGCGCTCGCCGGCGGCGCGATCCACGAGGACGCCGCGGCGTAGCCGATCCAGGCTTGCCAACAGAATGTTGTCGCGCACGGATTGATTGAGGATTAGGCCGAGTGCGCGCTCGCCCGGCACAAAACCTATCCCGGCCGCGATCGCATCCGCTGGACCGCGCAGGCGGCGCGGTTGCGACTTGACCAGAATTGGAGCGGTGGCGCGGATCGCGCCGAACAGCCGCCGCATAAGGACGTCGGTGCCGCTGCCGAGTAAGCCCGCGAGACCGATCGTTTCGCCCACGCGCACGCCGATCGGATGCGGGCCGCCGCCATCCGCCTCGAGCAACGCCGCGCCGACCGCAGGCGGAGCGGTCTCAACTGCCTCGTGCGCGCGGCCGGTCATGGCGCTGACCAGATCGTTGACCGAAAACGCGCCGCGCCGGCTGGTCGTGACCACCCCGCCGTCGCGCAGGACCGTGCAGCGATCCGCGATCGCCACCACCTCATCGAGCTCGTGCGAGATGTAGATGATCGCCGTTCCCCGCGCCTTGATGCGCGCCAGCACCCCAAACAGCCGTTCGATCTCATGATGTTCGAGCGCCGCCGTCGGTTCGTCCAGAATGAAGATGCGGCATTGCCGATGCAGCGCGCGGCCGATCGCAACCAGCTGGCGCTCGGCAAATGAAAGGTCGGCAACTGGACGCCTGACATCGGGCACAAAATCAAGCTGCGCCAGGACGGCGCGCGCGTCTTCGTCCATGCGCGCGCGATCGAGCAGCGCGAGCGGCCCGAAGTGATGCACCGGCAGTGCGCCCAGCGCGATGTTCTCGGCAATCGACAGCGCGGGCGCCAGTCGCAGCTCCTGCGGAATCGTAACAATGCCGGCCGCAATCGCGTCGTGCGGGCTCGCAAACTGACGCGCAACGCCGTCCACCACAACCTGCCCGCGATCCGGCCGGTGCACACCGGACAGGATGCGGATCAGAGTCGATTTCCCCGCGCCGTTTTCGCCGACAACCGCGTGAATTTCGCCAAATCCGACCTCGAAATCGACGTCGTCAAGCGCAAGCGTGGCGCCGAATTGTTTGCTGATGTCCTGCAGGCGGGCGGCCGGCGCCGTCGCGGAGGCGCTGGTCACACGGGAACTCTTTCCTGCTCGAGCACGCGGCGGACCGCGGGGCGCTCGCGCATGCGATCCTTGAACGCGGTGTAGTGCTTGAGGTCGCGCACCGGGAGCTCGCGCCGGATTCCCCAGGTGTAGAACACGAGCCCGTACGGATCGATCACGGAATAGCGGTCGAGAAACCAATCCCTGCCGGCCAGCATGCCGTCGATCTGCTTGAGATAGCCGTGAAAGGTCTCAAGACCGCGCGTCTTGAGCGCCGGAAAGACCGCGGTATCGGCCGCGTAGCGCTCCGGCCGGCTGACATGCGCGTGCGCCGGGTGCACGCTGGCGGCGAAGAAGCCAATCAGCGACAGCGCTCTGGCTTCGGTCAGCGGGTCGCTTGGCCACAGCCCGAACCGCTTGCCGAGGTAGGGCAGAATCGCGGTGTTCTCCGCGAGCGGCTGGCCGTTGTCGAGCCCGAGGACGGGCACGCGGCCTTGCGGATTGATCTTGAGGTAGGCGTCCGTGCGCTGCTCGTTGTTGGCAAAGTCGACCTCACGCGGCGTGTAGGCGTCGCCGCTCTCCTCCAACACGATGTGGGCCGCGAGCGAACACGCGCCGGGCGCGTAATAAAGTGTGAGCATGGTGTCTCCCAATCGACTTCGGCACTCTCATGCCGGGCCGGCGTACCCCGCGCGCATGCGCGCCATTGATTATTTCTCCAGGTCGGCGACCGCGGTCGCCAAGGCGGCGCCGCTATCGTCGGCGTTGGCGGCCTTGCGCAGCGCCGCCAGCTTGGCGGCGCCGTCCTGGCGGCCGATCAGATGCGGGAGCGTCTTGATCAAGGTCTCGAACCGCGCCCGCCCGCGCTCATGGGTGTCGCCGTAGCCCTTGACCAAGTTGTGGGCGGCCGCGACTTCGACCGCGAGGTCGTAGTTCTTGCTCGCCGTCGCGGTGATCGTTTCGAGCCATTCCTCGAGCGATTTTTGCTCTGCGCCGTAACGCAACGAGTTCGGGCGCAGCGGCTTGAGTGCCGCCACGGTGTAGAGCAGCAGGAAGCCGCGCAGCGACGTGGTCTTGACCGTCTTGCCCTTGCGCGTCAGGCGATCGAGGACCCCGCGCACGAGGTCGTTGCCCAGGATGAAGCGCCCGAGCGGAGCGGGCAGCGTATCGGCGATCTCCTGGGTACGCGGGTGCATGAATTCGGCGATTTCGATGATCTGCCCCTCGGCCGCGCGCACCTCGGCGCGCACGCGCGCGAATCGTGACGGTCGGATCTTGAGCTCGGCGACGCGGATCGTGTCCTCGTAGGTCATGCCGAGGGCGAGCTGGCGCGCCGTCTCCTGCAGCAGGCGCGCCCGCTCATCGCGTCCACTGTCGAGCGCGGCGATCGGCGCGAGGCGCCGCAGATAAAGCCGTGCGTAGCCTAGGTCCTGGTAGTCCGCGGCGCGCTCGACGCCCGTGCCGATCACCTTGCGCGCCGCCGGCGGAAAGTCGCGCTCGACCTCGCGCATGACCTCGGCCAACGCGGCGTTTTCGGCCGGAGCCTGCGCGGGCCCTGTTGGTGCCTGCGCGCGCACCGGCGCCGACGTGCCAGCGAGCGCGGCTTCGAAGCCGGCCGTGAACGCCACGAGACTCGCCTGGATGCCGACGCCGCCGCGCCGGATCGCGGCTTCGAAGGCGCCGCGTTCGAACGGCAAGGCGCGTGCGCCGGCGAGGGCGCCGAACAGCACCGCGCTGATCACGCTGCCGGAGGCTTCCGCCAGCGACGCCATGTCGAACGCGTAGAACGATTTCGCAGCGCTGCGGCAGCCTTCGAACAGCACCATCTCGTCGACCCGGCCGTCCGCCATGGCGGTGCGCTCGGTCATCGAGAACACCCGGTTGGTCGAGGCAATCAGCGTCGTGCGATCCGGTGTCACGAGCCCGCGCTGGATGGCACGGCCCGCCTCCATCAGCTCCGATGCAATGACGACGTCGATATCGCCCGGCATCGGGATCAGCGCCATCACCGGCTCGCGCCCGCCGTTGACCGGTCGGCGGAAAATCTCGAGGTAGTAGTTGGTCGCGCCGGTGCGCTGGGCCACGCCAGGAACCGAGGTGAGTTGGGCGATGTAGCCGTTGTGCTCGGCGAGATCGATGATCCAGTCGGCGAGCACGCCGCCGCCTTCGCCGCCCATCGCGAAGATGGCGATCGTGATCGGTCGGGTCTTGGTTTCGAACGGAGCGTTCATCGCCGGTTCTCCGGCCGTTATGCCGGCAGCAATTGCCGACGTGCCAGCCGCTGCTGCAGGAACCCGATCACCTTGTCGCGGATGCGCGCCTTGAACCGGTCCCATCCGGTCGGGTTGTTGATGATCGAGGCGCGATAGAAAGACGGGCACAGCACCGCGGCGTGCGCGACCTCGCCGCACAGGCCGCAGCCTACGCACGAGTTGATCACCCGGGTGACCGGATCGCTGCGCAGCGGATCAGGATTGGGCGCAATCGTCAGCGAGGGGCAGCCGGACAACCGAATGCAGGAGTGATCTCCGGTGCACGTATCGGGGTCGACACCAAATCGCTCGCGCACTACGCGTTCGCCGCCCTTAATCGCTTTTGCGATCAGCGGCCGCACGCGCCGCTGCTTGTTGAGCATGCATTCCGACTGGGCGACGATCACCTTGGGCCCTTGGTGCGACGTTGTGAGCGCTTCGCGCAGCGTGTCGCGCATCGTGGCGACGTCGTAGGTGTGGGTCAGCGTGCGCACCCAGTCGACGCCGACGCCGCGCACCGCCTTCTCGATTGAGTTCTTGGTGGCGCGAATCTTGTTGTTCGCCGCCGAGGACAAGATGTCCTGCCCGCCGGTCGCGGCCGTATAGCCGTTGTCGACGATGATGTGGACATTGTTCGATTTGTTGAAGACCGCGTTGCCGATGCTCGAGACGAGACCGTTATGCCAGAAGCCGCCGTCGCCGATGATCGCGATCGCGGGCTTGTCGGTTTTGATGTTGAACGCCGACGCGCCGGCGCCGCCAAGGCCATAGCCCATGGTGGTGGCCCCGATGTTGAACGGGGGCAGGATCGAGAACAGGTGGCAGCCGATATCGCAGCTCACGTGGCGCGGGCCGAGCTCGCGCTCGACGAGCTTCATGGCGGTGAAGATCGGCCGTTCCGGACAGCCGGTGCAGAACGAGGGCGGACGCCCCTGCACGTGCGGCTCGATCGCCTTGGTGGCTGCCGCCAGCCGCATCGCCGCCTCGTTCGACGGCGCCGGATGCGGCATGGCGGCCAGCACGTCGGCGCGGTAGGCGCGGACGAACTTCGAAAGGCCGTCGCGCACCACGCCGCCAGTGTACTCCCCGGCCATCGGCAGCATACTCTTGCCTTCGACCATGGTGTGGATGTCGGCGCGCCGCAGGATGGTGTTGATCGCCTGCTCGATGAACTCCGGCTGACCCTCCTCGACCACCACGACTGCGCGCTTGCCCCGCGCAAACCGCACGACCTCCTCGTCGATCAGCGGATACGTGACGTTGAGCACGTAAAGCGGAACGCGGCTCGCACCGAATGCATCCGCGAGGCCGATGACTTCGAGTGCCCGCAGGGTGGTGTTGTACATCCCGCCCTGCATGATGATGCCGATGTCGGTGAGATCGCCCTCGAAGAACTCGTTGAGCTTGTTGTCGGTGACAAACTTCACCGCCGCCGGCCAGCGCTTTTCGATCTTTTCCTTCTCGTGCAGATAGCTTGCCGGCGGCAGTACGATGCGGTCGACCTGCCGGCGTGGATTCTCGAGCGCGTCGCGGAGCGTGAAGCGCGGGCGCACGTTGTCCTTGGCGGGAAAGCGGCCGTGCACATGGCAGGCGCGAATGCGCACCTCGAGCATCACCGGGGTGTTCGACGCCTCCGAAAGTTCGAAGCCTTTCTCGACCGCGTTCACGATCGAGGGCAGGTTGGGGCGCGGGTCGAGCAGCCAGATCTGCGACTTCATGGCGTAGGCGTGGCTGCGCTCCTGCATGATCGAGGAGCCCTCGCCATAGTCCTCGCCGACGATGATCAGCGCGCCGCCAGTCACGCCGCCGGACGAAAGATTGGCAAGCGCATCGGAAGCCACGTTGGTGCCGACCGGCGCCTTGAAGGTCACCGCGCCGCGCAACGGGTAGTTGACCGAGGCGGCGAGCGTCGCCGCCGCCGCGGCTTCGCTGGCACTCGATTCGAAATGCACGCCGAGTTCTTCCAGAATGTCGTTGGCGTCACTGAGTACGTCCATCAGGTGCGAGATCGGTGCGCCCTGATAGCCCGCCACATAGGAAACGCCCGATTCCAGCAGGGCCTTGGTGATCGCCAGAATGCCTTCGCCGCGGAATTCCTCGCCGGCGCCGACCCTGAGCTTTTTGACCTCTTCCGCGAACGATCGTTCTGCCATGGCATGCTCCGTAAACTCGGTCACGCCCGCTGGGGCGCACCCGCGCCGTGCGAACGGGTAAAAACTCCCGCGAAGTATAGGTTCCCGGCCACGCTTTGCCAGTGCTTTAAGCTTAAAGCTTTTGCGGGCGGGTCTGTTCGGAAGGCCGAGCGCGCTCGACGGTGGACGGCAGCTCCGACAGTCCGGCTCGATTACCGGGTCTGGATCACGCCGTCCGCGCGTCCCAGCAGCGCGACCGGCACCGTGAAGCCGAGGGCCTGCGCGGTATCGAGATTGATCACCAATTCGGTCTGGGTGTTCTGCTGGATCGGCAACTGGGACGGCGGGGTGCCTTTGAGGATCCAGCCGGAGAAGATTGCCGCCTGGCGGGTGGCTTCGGCGATGCTGACCCCATAGCTCATCAACCCGCCGGCGGCGGCGAATTCACGGGTCGGATAAATCGCCGGCAGCTTATGCTGGGCGGCCAGGGCCACCAGTTTTTGGCGCTGGTCGATGAAGAACGGATCGCGCGGCACGACAAGCGCGCCGACCCCCTGCGCGGCCAGCGACCCAAACGCGCTCTCAAGTTCCGATTCCTGGTTCGCCTTCACGACGATAAGCTTGTTCGGATGGGCGTTCTGAGCGCCCTCCAGGTCCTGCGGATTGCCCGGATTGTTGGGGTTGATCAGCAGGCCCGTAGCCGGCGGATTGGGGACCAGCTGCCCCAGCAGGGTGAACTGTGTGGCGGTGACCTCGGCGGGCGCGAAAATGATCCCGGTTGCCTTGTCGTTTGGCTGCGCCAGATTGCTGACTAAGCCGAATTTGATCGGATCGCCGGCGATCACGAACACCAGCGGGACCTTGGTCACCGCCGGCTTAGCGGCGAGCGCCGAAACCAGGTCGATGGCGGCGATGACCCAGACCCTGCGGGCGACGAGCTCGTTGGCAAGCGCCGGGAGCCGGTCGTACTGGTCGTCCGCCCATCGGTACTCGATGTCCACCCCGATGCCGTCGGCGAGCCCGGTTTCGGAAAGCCCCTGCTTGAACGCCGCGATGATGGCCTGGTCGGTCCGTCCGCTGCTGAGAAGCCCGACCAGCGGCCGCCCGGTCTGCTGCCCTTGGCCTGCCCGCGACAACGCCGCTGACGCGCCGGCGGCGCCCAGCAAGATCATGAACGTGCGTCGCTGCAATTGGTCGAGTCTCATTCCATCCCCGTCCGTCCTGGCGCGTGCCCATCCGCTTGCGACGACCCTTAGCACACCACTGCCCCGAACCCGAAGTTCGCACACACTGTGCCGCGAGTCTGGTTGCGAACTTTCGGGTTCAAAGGGGCACTAATGGGCGCATAAAAGCACATGGCCGGGAATGATCCCGGCCATGATCGAAGCTGACTGCAGCGAATAATTCAGTCTGTGGCCCGCGTTCTCACCAGGGAGACTGGGGCGGCAGCGGAGCGGTTGCCACCGTCTGGGCAGCGGCCGGCAAGCGAGCCGCCGCCTGCGGACGGCTGGTCGGCGTCGCGAGCCGCGCAGACGACGCTGGTCCAGCAATCGTAACCCGCTGCTGAGCCGGCAAGGGCGGAACCGGGATGCTGTTTACGCGCCGCATCTCGGCCTGGTAGGCGCCATATTGGGCCGGCGTGCTGTTCAGACGATGCATCTCGTTGATGTACTCCTCCGGCATCTGAATGTGATTGAGAGGAGCCTTCAATCCGATGAAGCGCGCGACGTCGCCAGTGAAACCTGTGCAGTTGAGCGTCATCGCGTTCCACAGCGGCGTGGTCGCCTGCCGCTGCTTGATGTAGCCGACCATGCGGGTGAATTCCTGCTCGGTCAGCGTGACGCAGTAGCGTGCCGTCATGAACTGCTCGTCGAGATCGCCCCAGCTCGCATTGGTCTCCGAGGCGACCGGCAGCACATGCCCGATCATGTAGACGGTGCTGTCGCCGGCCGGATGCAGGCCCGCGACCTCGACCCACGCAAACTGTCCCTCCGGCGTGAGCTTGCCGTAGAACACGAAGGCATGGCCGTAGCTCGCCGCGGTGCGTGCGCGGAATTCGACGAAGTAGGGATGTCCGGGACGCGCACTCATGCGGCAATCCGTGGACGTCACCGCCTGGCCGATCGGCTTTGCGGCCTCGGCCGGCACGTTCCTGAACACGCCGACGTTGACCAGCTGATGGGGCGGAAGTTGCGATGAATAGACAACGGCGCCGCCGCCTGCCTGCTGAGCCGCATCTTGCGCGTGCGCAGCCGCATGCGGGCGGGGTGCTACGACGTTGACTTGCGGCAGCACGGCCGCGTTGTTGTCCTGTGCGCGCGCCGCGGTCACATCCGCGAGCGAGGCGAGCGAGCAAATGGCGATGCCAGCCAAGAGGCTGACCCCAGCCATCGTGTTGCGTGTTTGCATGACCGTAAACCCCCGTTCTCGCGCCCCCCGGCGTGAGCCCAATGTGTCGTCCCCGAAAGTAGACTGCCCCCCGAGCGCGCGGAGTTTTCTCCGCGCGCTCCGTATTCCTCACGGACCGATTGAACCGGCCCGCCCCAGGACGCTGACAATTAACCCCGCGTAACGACGGGGCCCTTGCCGAGCGGTGCCTTGCCGATCGGCGCCTTGCCGATCGGAGCCTTGCCGACGACGGGCGCCGGAGGCGGGGCCTTCACGTACATGTCGGCCGCGCTGGCAACGCCCAGCACAGCGAACGACGCGATAGTTGCAAGCACGAGCGTTTTCATGACCGACTCCTTTGACGGTGACTCGATGGTCTAGGAATACAGGTGAGGGCCCGCGCCGGACTAGTGCTTAAAAGACACACGCGATTTTTGTTGTATGAGAGAGGGCGATTTTGCCCGTCAAATCGAGCGTATTCGGCCTAAAAGCACGCACTTGAGCGACGCCGCCAAAGCACCGGAATGTGATGGAACTCAAGCGCTTTAAGAAAGTGTAACTGCGACGGCCGCTGCATCGCGTCGTGGTCAACTGATCGCTTCATCAACCTATACTTAAGGTTAATAAACGAAGGCCGGCGCCTTGCGCCCGTGTGGGTCTTTATTTCGTCAGAAGATCGTAAAGACGTCGATGCCCGCGACCAGCCCGGGCATCCGGGTAATAGTGGATTGCCGCGATTCGGATGCGGCTACGCCGCCACCAGCGCCAGGACCCGCAACGGGCTGCCCGATCCCTTTTCGATCTTGAGCGGCGTGGTGATCAGCACGGCACCGGTCGGCGGCAGCTGATCGAGATTGGTCAGGCTCGCGAGGCCGAACTTATTGGCCCCGTGCATCAGATTGTGCGCCGGGTACATCGGCTCGAAGGCGAACGCCTGCCCGGCGTCGGTGCCGACCGCCTCGACACCCCAGCCGTTGACGTTGCGGTTGTCGACCAGCCAGTGCATCGTGGCCGCGCTGGGACCCGGGACGTGCGGGCCATCCTGTTTCATGTTGAGGAATTTGGCCGGGTCCTCGCGCTTCGACCAGTCGGTGCGCATCAACACCCAGGCGCCATCGGGGATGCGCCCGTGCTTGCCCTCCCAGGCCTGGATGTGGCTCGGCTCGAGCAGGAACTTCTCGTCCTTCGCCGCCTCCTTGCTGCAATCGATCACCACGGCGGGCGCAATCAGGCGGCGCACCGGGATCGTGTCGGTGAAGCCGTCTGGGTTGTGCTGGCCCGTCACCCAGTGCACCGGCGCGTCGAAATGTGTGCCCGTGTGCTCGCCCATCGACAGGTTGTTCCAGTACCAGGCCGGGCCACGGTCGTCGTAGTGCGAGATTTCCGTGATGCGGAACGGATTGGAATTGGCGAGCGGCGGCGGTAGCGCGATCACCGGGGTCGACGGGCGAAGGGTCTGGGACAGGTCGATGACTTTGATGCTGCCCTTGGCGATCGCGGCGGCGACATTCATCAACAAATCGGCGGACATGGCTCCCCCTTGTGCGCCGGCAACACCCGACGCGGTTTCCTGCGTGAAGCGCTTGAGCGCGGACGAAAATCCGTGCGCGACAATCTCGATATCATTGGCGACGACCACAAGGTTATAACCTTCGCGGCGGCGCGCAATCGCGGCCTCGGCATTGCCGGTAAAAATTGCGCAGCGGACATGCGCGGTTTGGCACGCCTCGAGTACGGTTCGGCAAGCCTGCTCGTGCCGAGGATCGCCCGGCGCGACCCCCAGCGACATCGCGAGGTCGCCGGTGCCGATCAGGACGAAATCGATTCCAGGGGTATGGGCGATGGCCGCCGCATTGCGTACCCCGCGCTGGGTCTCGATCATGACGCCGACCGCGGTGTGGGCGTTGGCCTGCGCGCAATATTGCGCAAAGTCGCCGGCGAGCGGGCGCACCCCGCCGGCCGAACGATGGCCCTGCGGCGGGAAGCGCGCCGCAGCGACAACGTCAGCCGCCTGCTGATCGATCTCGATCAGCGGGACGATGACCCCTTCGGCGCCGCTGTCGAGCGCCTGGCTGATCGCGACGGGCGTGTTTTCCGCGGTGCGGACCAGCACCCCCGCATGGCGGCTTGCGGCTCCGACCGCATGCTCGAGTGCTTGCCGATCGAACAGGCCGTGCTGGACGTCGATCACGATCGCATCAGGCTTGGCGCTTGCTGCGATCTCCACCACGCTCGCCGAGCCGAGGCTCATCCAGAAGGCGCCCAACGGCGCTTTCTGAGCGAGCCGGCTGCGCAGGCTCGTCCGGGTCGGATCGAACATAAGGACTCCATCACGCAACTTTACGCGGCGGCGGTACTATACAAAGCGCGCGTCGAGGCGAAAATGCTGCTTGAATCTAGGGTTAAGGCTCGGCAATCGGGAACCGCATGTTGACCTCGCAAAAGGTGCTGACGCAGCCGCGCATCGTCACGCAGAGCTTCCGGGATGCGGGCGCTGCGGTTGAGCGGCTGGCGCAGATCTATCAGCGCAACACCGCGTTCCTGCGCGATCACTTCGAAGCCTATGCACGCGGTGAGCCGTTCGAGCAGCGGGTGCGCGCCACCTATCCGCTCGTCCGCATTACGACTAGCACCTATGCGCGCGTCGACTCGCGCCTCTCGTTCGGATTCGTGGCCGGGCCGGGCGTCTACGACACGACGGTGAGCCGGCCCGACCTCTTTCGCGCCTATCTGATCGACCAGATCGGCTTGCTGATCGAGAACCACGGAACCCCGGTCGAAATCGGCGAATCCGACGAGCCGATCCCTATTCACTTCGCCTATCCGCGCGACATCAACGCCGCCGCCGGTGGCGCGATGGGCGGCGGGCCGCCGTCGGAGCGGCCGCTGCGCGACGTGTTCGACGCGCCCGACCTCGCCGCAATGGACGATGCCATCGCCGACGGCACGCATGAGGTGCCACCCGGGGCGCCGGCGCCGCTCGCGCTGTTTCGCGGCGCGCGCATCGATTATTCGCTGCACCGGCTCTACCACTACACCGGCACCGACCCGGAGCACTTCCAGAACTTCGTGATCTTCACCAACTATCAGTTCTATATCGACGCATTCGCAGAGATCTGCCGCCAGCACATGGCGAACGGCGACCCGGCCTACGATGCGTTTGTTGCGCCCGGCAACGTCGTCATGCGCAACGCCCGGTTCGGCGGCACGAACGTCACCGGCAGCCCGCCGCAACGCCTCCCGCAGATGCCGGCTTATCACCTGGTCGAGCCGAACTGCGCCGGTATCACCATGGTCAACATCGGAACCGGGCCATCGAACGCGCGCAACATCACAGATCACGTGGCGGTGCTGCGGCCGCATGCGTGGCTGATGCTCGGTCACTGCGCTGGGTTGGGACAGTCCCAGCAGCTTGGCGACTACGTGCTGGCGCACGGCTATCTGCGCGAGGACCATGTGCTCGACGAAGAGCTGCCGCTGTGGGTTCCAATTCCCGCGCTCGCCGAGGTCCAGGTCGCGCTCGAGCAGGCGGTCGGCGAGATCACCGGGCTCACCGGTTTTGAGGCGAAGCGCGTCATGCGCACCGGAACTGTGGTCAGCGTCGACAACCGCAACTGGGAGCTCGGCAACCACGTGGAGATCCTGCGTCGGCTCACGCGGTCGCGCGCCATCGCTCTCGATATGGAATCGGCCACGATTGCGGCCAACGGCTTCCGCTTCCGGGTGCCCTACGGCACGCTGCTGTGCGTCTCCGACAAGCCGCTGCACGGGGAGATCAAGCTGGCCGGCATGGCGGGCGAGTTCTATCGCCAGCGCGTGGGCCAGCATCTCGAAATCGGTCTCAATGCGCTGGAAAAGCTGAAGGCGCACGAACGCGAACGGCTGCATTCGCGCAAGCTGCGCAATTTCGCGGAAGTGGCGTTTCAGTAGGACGCTTTAAGTGCAGCGAAACGCATCCTACGTGAGGGCAAAGATCTTTCCCGGGTTCATAATGTTGTCTGGGTCGAGCGCCTGCTTGATCGCCCGCATGGCTGCGACCGCGCCGCCGTGCTCGGCTTCGAGATACTTGATCTTGCCGTGACCCACGCCGTGCTCGCCGGTGCAGGTGCCATCCATGGCGATCGCGCGCAGCGCCAGCCGTTCGATGAAGCCCTGGGCCCGCACGAGCTCGTCGGCATCGTTGCCGTCCGCGAGCAGCGCGACATGGAAATTGCCGTCTCCGACGTGCCCCAGCATGGTTCCAACAAGCCGGCTCTGTTCGAGATCGGCCTTGGTCTCCATCACACAGTCGGCGAGCCGCGAGATCGGGACGCAGGCATCGGTCGCCACGATCTTCGATCCTGGCCGCAGCACCATGGTGGCGAACGCCGCATCGTGGCGAGCCTGCCAGAGCTTTGTGCGCTCCTCGGCCTTGGTGGCAAAGTTGAAATCCTTGCCGCCGTGCTCGCCCGCGATGGCTTCAAACCGCGCGATTTGCTCGTCGACGTCGCGCTGGCTGCCATGGAACTCGACAAACAGGGTGGGCACTTCCGCGAGCGCGAGCTTTGAATAAATGTTGCAGGCGCGGATCTGCAGCGGATCGAGAAGCTCGATGCGCGCCAATGGAACACCGGACTGGATCGATTCCATCGCGGTTTCGACCGCGCCGGCGAGCGATTCAAAGCCGCACACCGCGGCCGCGATGGTCTCCGGGATCGGATGCAGGCGCAGCGCCAGCTCGGTGATGATGCCGAGCGTCCCTTCCGAGCCGACCAGCAGCCGCGTGAGGTCATAGCCCGACGAACTTTTCTTGGCGCGCCGCGCGGTGCGCACCACCTCGCAGTTCGGCATCACCGCGGTGAGTGCCAGCACCGCGTCCTTCATGGTCCCGTAGCGCACCGCGTTGGTGCCCGACGCGCGGGTCGCCGCCATGCCGCCGAGGCTCGCGTCGGCTCCTGGATCGATCGGGAAGAACAAGCCTTGATCGCGAATGAAGCTGTTGAGCTTGGTCCGCGTCACTCCGGGCTCGACGCTGCAATCGAGATCCTCGGCGTGGACGGCGCGGATCGCGTCCATGCGGGAGAGATCGATCGAGATGCCGCCGAACGGCGCGTTGAGATGGCCTTCGAGCGAGGTCCCGGTCCCAAACGCGATCAGCGGCACCCGATGCGACGCGCAGTGCCGCACCACCTCCTGGACGTCCTCCGTGGAAGTTGCATATACAACCGCGTCCGGCGGTTCATTCTCGTACCACGTGAATGTGTTGCCGTGCTGGCGCCGCACGCTCTCCGCTCGTGTGAACCGATCGCCAAAGCGTGCGGCGAGCGCCGCGAGCATCGATTCGGGCGCTTTGCGCGATTGCGCGGCTGCTGTTTGTTGCGCCATGCCTTGCCTTCCAGAACCAAAGCGAACGACCTTACTCCAACCCGTCATCGCAAGCTGGGCTCGTTGTGGACCTGAGGGTCCTGTGCGAGACTGCCCACATCCACAGCAACCCCCATCCCTGATCACTCGAGGAGATCCTATGCGATATCTTGCCCTGGTGTTGGCGGTTATTGTCGCCGCGACGGCTGCGCGTGCGCAGGACGCGATACCCGACATCAAGGGAACCTGGTCGGGCAAGGGCAAGGTGCTCGTCTTCGGGAACAATGCGCACAATCCGGGCTCGCAGACCATGGCAGAACCGCCGCGCATGCGTGACATCGAGATGACTGATGTGGTCGAAGGCCAAGACGGTCGGCTCGCCTGGGGCCGTTCATCCTCGCGCGCCGCCGATACCAAGGAACCTTTTGCCTGGGCGATGTCATCAGACAACAAGTCGATCGTGGGCGCCGACATGGATGGCTACTTCCGCATCACGCTGCTAGCGCCCGATCGGATGGAGAAGTGCTACGTCCACAGTGGCATGAGTCCGAGCAAATCGATGATCGCGACGTGCTATGCGATGGAGCGGGTGAAGAAGTAGCCGCTCGCTCGATTGCGTCGATGTCGTTCATTCACGAAATCGCGTTCAGGACTTCGCCCGGCACAACCGAGCCGGCGCCGCCTTGGTTCGACGCCGAGTTGATCCTGGCGTTGCGCAACCTCGCGGACCTGTCAGCGCTTGATCTCTATCGTCCGGTCGGCGGCACGCACGATCCGTATAATAAGGACGAGGGCCCACCGTTGTTGATCGCGGTGACCGAATTTCGAGCCCGCGACGCCCTCGAGGCCGCCACGCCCGCTGTGGAACGGACGTTGGCGCAGCTCCCTGCGGGCATCAACGCCACGATCACCGCCATGGAACGGTGCTGTTATCCGGTCGACGGTGAAACAACAGCCGGCCCGTTGCGGGCGCCGTTCTCCTATGTGGTGCGCTATCACCGACCTGCGGAGGACGAGGCGGCGTTTGTCGCTCACTATGTGGCCGACCACCCGCGCCTCGAAGCCCGGTTTCCCGGGATCCGCTCGATCATGTGCTATTTCCCGCTCGCCGCACCGGTATCGCAGCGCGTCCCATGTGCCGACTATATGCTCGGTAACGAGGTCGTCTTCGATTGCGTGGAGGATTTCAACACCGCCATGCAATCGCCGGTGCGTCACGAAATGCGCGCACACTTTCACAGCTTTCCGAAATTCAGCGGCGCGGTGACCCACTTCGCGATGCTGCGCGAGCGATTGGCGGGGTGATTGCGGTGGCCGGGTAGGTTGCGGGCACGGCGTAGCGCGCTCGAACGCGATCGCGCAAAGATCGCCTGCGCACGTGGCTTTTGTGTAACACGCCGCCGCAAAATTTTTATTTGCGATGGAACTTATTCGCGCGGCGGGAACCCCCGGCGTGGTTGATGGTTGCCCTGGCGTATTCGGGGTGGGGCATTTCCGAATACTTGGATCAGGTGGTCAGCGACTCCGGGCCGATCAGAAGGCTCGCAGGGGAGGGCGGAGCGTTCCCGGATGCTGGCCATCGGTCCGCTACCTGCCGAAACAATGAGGGAGGGGTGAGAATGTCAAACTGTCCGGATTATCTGCATGGGTGCAAGGCGGGCGCGGAGCGTCAACGGGATCTAACACCGAGTGAACGGCAACGGCTCACCGGGGCGGCATCCGAATATTCCGATCACGCGAGGCTGTGTCCGTATTGCGGGCTTGTCTACGCGCGCGCGCCATTGCCAAAGACGCGCCGGCTCGGGTGGCTGGATGGCATGATGGGGCTGGGGTTCAGAGCTGCTGTCTGCGTGGAGTAGTGCGGTTCAGCCAATCTTCTAGCTGCAAATCCGCTGTCATTGCCGCACGTGGGCGGCCGAGCAAAGGTCTATTGCCGCGGCCGGCCGCCTATTCTTCGCCGCCCGACGGCCTCTCAGGACAATCAGTGCGATGCTCCTACTCGCTTACATTGCTGTTGTGTTCGCGGCGACATCAGCCGTGCTCTTTACCTACGCCTGGACGGTGCAGGCGGTGGCGCGCGCGCCGGCGCGCGAGGCGGAACGACGCTTTACCGAGAGCGGCGAAAGCTGACGGTCTGCTTCAACAGACATGGTGAGGTCGCGGAGGGTCGGATCGCGTTAAAAGGCACGGCCTCTGTGTCCCCGTATAGTTGCACCTCCCGCCCACATATTTTAAGCTTCAAATAATGGCATCGCCCTTGCTAGGCGACGTGAACGGGAGAGCGCTATGACATCCGAACTCGATCGCCGGCGAATGCTGCAACTGGTGGGCCTCGGCGCTGGAAGTCTGCCGTTGATCGGCGCGGTCTCATCCGCCGTCGCGGCCGGCGACACGGTTACGCTCGGCTGGCCGAGCGATGTGCCGTCCTGGGATCCGAACCAGCGCTTCCAGCCCGACGCGCAACCGATCTTCAAGCTCGTGTTCGACCAACCCGTTAATCAGGACCCGAAGCTCGCGTTCGTGCCCAATCTCGCCACCAAGTGGGAGCTCGCGCCCGACGCGCTATCCATGACGGTCGATCTGCGCGACGACGTGACCTTCCAGAACGGCGACAAGCTGACGGCGGATGATTTTCGCTACACGTTTTTCGAGCGCATCAAGGCCGGTCACAAGGTCGACACCGCGAATTCCTGGCGCAGGGTCATCGATATCGAGGTCGCGTCGCCGACCCGCGCGGTGATGAAATTCAAGGAGCCGGCGCCGACCGCGCCGGTGTGGCTCGCCTTTCTCGGCAGCTTCGTGGTGCCAAAGAAATACATGGAATCCGTGGGCGTCGAAGGCTTTATCCAAAAGCCGATCGGGACCGGGCCCTACAAGCTGGTCGAGTATCAGCTCAATTCCCGCATCGTGCTCGAGCGCAACGACGCTTATTGGGGGCGGAAGCCAAAGATCGGCCGCGTCATCTTCGAGATCATCAAGGACCCGTCCGCGCGGGTCGCGGCCATCCAGTCGGGACAGGTCGATCTCACCATCAACGTCCCGGTGCGTGAGGTTGATCGTCTGGACCACGAGGCGGGACTTGCCGCCGAGCTCAACCCGATCACCCGGGTGATTTTACTGCAATGTCGTAACGACCTTGGCTTCGCCGACGACAACGTGCGGCTCGCCGCGCATCACGCCATCGACAAGCAGGCGCTCTCGAAGGCGTTCTACGGCGGCGCCGCGGTGCCGCTGTCGATGCCGGCGACCCCCGGCACGCCCGGCTACGTTCCCGATTTCAAGTTCAGCTACGATCCGACGCTGGCGGTGCAGCTTCTGGCGAAATCCGGCTTCAGCACTAGCAAGCCGGCCCAGATCAAGTTCGCCACCACCAACGGTAATTTCCCGGGCGACTTCGACATCGCGCGCGCGATCCAGCAGATGTGGAAGAAAGTCGGCATCGACGCCGAGATCGAAACTATCGAATACGCAAAATATTTCGAGCTCAACCGCGGCTCCAAGCTCCCGGAGGCAACGCTCTACAGCTGGGACAATGCGACCGGTGACCCGGAAATGTTCGGCGGGTATCTGCTCAATCCCAAGATGCCGTTCTCGGCCTGGAAGGGCGCCGAGATCGGCGAAAAGGTGGCCGAGCTGTTCAATATCCCCGACTACGCGAAGCGCATAGCGGCTTACCAGGAGGTCGTGCGCATGGCGGTTGAGAAAGGCGCGACCATCCCGCTGCTGCAATCGGTGCAGAGCCTGGCGCGCAAGAAGTCGCTCTCGTACGTGAAATATGGAAACGGCTGGGTGCTTGCAAGCAGCATGGATTGGACCTGAAACGGGGCGTGGGGAACATCCATGGCGCGGGAAGGTAGTCTCACAGGGCCCCGCGCCAACGTGTAGATCGACAGGGGCAGGGGCATGAACGCGATCCTGCTGCTGATCGTGCGCCGCGCACTGATCTCGGTCGTGATCCTGTTCTTCGTGGCCGCGCTGCTGTTCTGCGTGCTGCGGCTCTTGCCGGTCGACCCGGCTGCGATGTCGCTGCCGCCAATGGCGACGATTGCCGAGGTCGAGGCCAAGCGGCGCGAGATGGGGCTCGACCTGCCGCTGCCGCAGCAGTTCCTGATCTGGCTCGGGCAGGTGCTGCACGGCGATTTCGGAACCTCGATCCATTTCAGGCGCAGCGTCGCAAGTCTTGTTGCCTCGACGCTTCCCGCCACCGTTGAGCTCGCGGTGATCGCGATGGCGATTGCGACCGTGCTCGGGCTCGGCGGCGGACTGCTGCTGTTCTATGTGCGCGGCCGCGCGGCGGAGCCGGTGGTCGACTTCGGCTCGATCGTGCTGCTCTCGATTCCCGAATTCCTGTGGGCCCTGTTTTTCATTCTGTTGTTTGGGGTGGCGCTTGGCGCGCTGCCGTTCACCGGGCGGCTCTCGCCGGAATTCCAGCGTCCGCTCGTCACCGGTTTTCTGCTGATCGACACGCTCCTGACCGGACGGCCGGACATTTTCTGGGACGCGCTCAAGCACATGATCCTGCCGGCGTTCGCGCTCGGCATCGCGTTTTCGCCGACCATCATGCGCGTGCTGCGCTCGAGCCTGATCGATGTCTACCACGAGGACTACATCACGCAGGCGCGGCTGCGCGGCGTGGCCGAGCGCCGTGTGCTGGTGCGGCACGGGTTGAAAAACGCGATCCTGCCGACACTCAGCCTCATGGGCGTGCAGTTCGGCATCCTGTTTGGCGGCACGCTGCTGGTAGAGGTGATCTACTCCTATCCCGGGCTAGGCAACCTGATGGTCGACGCGGTCCGCAATGCCGATCTGCCGATCATCCAGGCGGTCGGGCTGACCTATTGCGTGGTCGTGCTGATCATCAACACG
>DATIPA010000127.1:0-11363 GCA_035472475.1 Xanthobacteraceae bacterium
CGCGTTTCCAGGCGTTTGGACACCGGGTTTGTGGTTAGTTCGGGATTGCACCGGATACGCCGCGCGGCGTCATAACCTTCCATCAATTGAGATCAGGTCCACCGCAAGGGCCGCCAGCATTGCCGTGAGACTTCTTACGCCTTGGCCGGTGATGAGGCCGAAGCGCTTGCGGCAGGTTGCAGTGCCTACATCACCAAGCCTTACAGTCCGCGCGCGCTGCTCGCGAAGGTGCGTGAATATTTGGCATAGCGCCGTTCTCCACCGGCTCCATTGCAGGTGGTCTACCCTGGTGGTATCAAGGGCTCGGCAGCCGAGCCTAATTCTTTAGGAATTACAGGGAGTTCAGGTAACTGTCGGCGCCTCCCCTAGGGAGCGCCATTGCGCCATCAGGCATTGATTTTCTCACAGCGACCGCGCGGAACCGCTGGACATGGAAGGTTGGCTTTGACCTGCGCTCCTCAAATATTTCGAGAGCCGCCGAGGCAGCTTTACGTTCAGACCAAGGGGCGAACGTAATTTTCTCCAAGAAGACAGCCATCGCGTCATCTCGCCCAGCGCGGCAGTAGCATCGCTCCGCGGCCCGGGTGTATAGTCCCGGCCATACAACCGGGGGCGGGGTAGATGCGCGTGGGGCATCGCGGCAAAGCCATTACCGAGCGGAGGCGCCGACCAACGATCTTGCTCGCGAGCATGGTCGCGCTGACGTCCGCGTTGATGCTCGCCGGCGCGTCGGTTGCGGCGCCCACCAATACCAAACGCGCCGAGCCGCCAAAGCCGACCCGTTCCATGCGGGTTGTCGTTGTGACCGACAGCCGGACAGGCTGCGAGCCCACTTGCGCCCACTGGATCGCGGCGCACGGCGAGATCACCAATGACACCCCGGCGCAGTTCCAGCGCGTCTTCAAGGCGCTCGGGCAGAAAAAGCTGCCGGTCTTCATTTCTTCCCCGGGCGGATCAGTCCCGGCCGCGCTCGCCATCGGGCGCGAAATCCGCAAGCGCGGGCTCGACGTAGCGGTCGAGCGCACCGTTTTCCAGAAATGCGAGCAGACCTCGACCCCCTGTGATCTACGCGCGCTCAAGGATGCCGAGAAGGGCCGACCCGAGCCGATCGGCGCTCAATGCGCCTCCGCTTGCGTCTTCGTCCTGGCAGCCGGCACCGAGCGCCTGGTGCCGGTCTACGGCTTTGTCGGCGTTCACCAGCACCACGCCTTCCTGACCATGCAGAAAGTGCTGCGGACCTATCAGGTCCAGCGGAAGGTCGAGAACTGGCGTCTCGTGGAACAGCGCAAACTGATCGCGGAAAAGCAACTCTCATCCACGACCGTCGAGAAAGATCCCGACTATGCGCCGGTGCGGGCCTATTTCACCGACATGGGCATCAACACGGCGGCGATCATGCCGCTGCTCTTGAGCGCGTCGCACAACGACATTCATCGCATGACGCCGGACGAACGGCGGGCGACCCGGCTCGTGACGCGGGCGGCGGCCGGCGACGCGCTTTGGCCAACCGGCCTCCGCACAACGGAGGCGAAGCTCGACGCCGAGCAGGCCGCCGCGCGCTCGCCAGACCCGGCTGCCGTTTCCCAGGTGGTTGCCGACGTGATGCTGCTCTATCCTCCGGGAGGGGATACCGTCGACATTTTCATCCGGGTCAGAGCTTTGGATGTGTCGTTGCCCACGATGCAGTACACGGCCGATCTTGCGTTTGCCCGCGGCTGGAAACTGACCGCCCGCAGCACCGGCGACGGCGCGGCAGATCCGCTCTATGCCGCGCTCGCCAACCAGCAATTTTGCATGCTTCATCGCGCCGGCGATTTGTCCATCAAGATTTCAATCGAGAGTGCCGCACGTCCCGGCCGGCGCATCCAGATGGCTGCTGATATGACCAAAGCACCCGGTGCCGCCGAGTTCGCGGCCAAGCACTGCAGCAAGTGAGATGGCTCAGCGCTTGTCGTACTCGTCGTGGCGGCGCCACCAGGGGCGCGGCTGGTTGCGCCCCTTGGGTGCGCGGTCGAGCCACTGGAACATGCCCCAGAGGCCGTCCACTCCGCGCGCATATGCGGAATACGTGTGGTAGACGGCGCCGTCGTCGAGCACGAAGGCGCTCAGGCCCGGTCGATCACGTGAGTACGTGGGCACGTCGGTCCCGCATGTAGCAGCGAACTGCTTGACGGGCTCCGGGACCTGCGTGGCGTCCATCGCGTGGCCGCCCTGCCGGTAGTTGTATTCGATGAGCCCCGCACGCTGTTGCTCCTCGGTGAACGAGACGTTGAAATCGAAGTTGAAGTCGCCGCCGTGCGAGGACGCCCAGGGAAACATCCAGCCCATCCGCTGTTTGTAGGCCCGCAGCTTTGCGAGCGGCGCGCGCGACACCGCCCACAGCATGACGTCGTGATTCGCCAGGTGGACGGCGATGCCGTTGAACCCGTCCGCGATCGCCGAGCACGACGGACATCCCGCCTTGTAGTCGGGCCCGGACATGAAGTGGTAGACGAGGAGTTGCGAGCGGCCTCGGAACAGGTCCGGCAGCGAGGCGCTGCCCTCGTCGGTTTCGAAGCGATACGCTTTGTCGACCCGCACCCACGGCAGCTCCTGGCGCCACTGCGCCACCTCGTCGCCGCGCCGCGTGAGTTCCTTCTCGGCCTCAAGCAGTTCGAGCCGCGCCGCCAGCCACTCTTCGCGTGTCCCGGTCAGGTGCATCGTCATCGGTCTGTCTCCATCGGAGGTCTGATGTGGTTCGAGAGCTAGACTAGATGCCGGGTCGCGAACGGTGGGAGTGACAAGTGTGGCGGGATTCTTACGGCGCCGGCTGCTCACGCATCCGGTAGGGTGAAGACCGCGCAGGACGCCGGGCCCGATGTCCGCCCGTCCGGGCAAACCCGCTGGAGATCAGCTTCAGCCAAGGCGCCGAATGGAAGGCGCTCATCAGCACATACATCAGGCCCATTCCGCTCAACGGTGATGCGCCATGCGCGCCTGAGCACAGCATATCCGGCACGTCGCCGCCAAGAATGGTAAGCAGCGCCATGATTGTGAACGTCGGCGCGGCTGCGAGCGATAGCCAGTCGGCCGCGCGAAGCGCGTCGGCCTTGCCGCGTCCGGCACGAGCGCTCATGGCTTCACGCTGGGTCGCAATCATCGTGGCGGATCCACGCGTGCCGATAGGGTCATTTGTCGTCGTCGTCGCGGCCATGAGGGGTCCCATCGTCCGGGTCCTTCAATACTGATCGTGCCGGCGGACCCACGCCATCGCGAAGTCGAAGCCGTCCTCATCGCGGCCCTTGGGCACAAGGTCGAGGTACTGATAGGCGGCGTTGAGCAAGTCGATCCCGCGGCCGTGGCACGAATAGGTGTGGAACACCTCGCCGCTCTCGTTCTTGTAGAACACGCTGACGCCCTGCTCGTCCGACGCGGTAATCGGCCGAACCGCATAGTTGTAGTACGCCTGGCCCGCGGCGATCTCCTCGGGCGTGAACGACACGTGATAATCGAAATTGAAATCGCTTCCCTCGGACGAGACCCACGGGAAACTCCAGCCCATGCGTTTCTTATAGGCGTCGATTTTGGCCAACGAAGCGCGCGAAACGGCGGTAAATGTCACATCGCGATGATTGAGATGGATCGTGATACCATTGAAATTGTCGGCCCAGAACGAGCATGACTTGCACGCCTCTTTCCAATCGGGGCCGAACATGAAGTGATAGACGATCAGCTGGGAGCGCCCGTCGAAGAGATCGGCGAGCGAGAGGACGCCATTCGGCCCCTCAAACTGGTAGGACTTTTCCACGCGTTCCCAGGGCATCGCCATCCGGCGGCGCGCCAACGCATCGCGTTGGCGGGTGAATTCCTTCTCGGCAGCCAGCAGTCCGAGGCGCGCCTTGCGCCATTCCTCGCGCGAAACGACCTGATTCCGCATGGTTAGCCTCTTTGTTGAGATGCCGGTTGTTGGTCGCAAGATAGATTTAGGACCGGTTACCGACGGCTGGGAGTGACAAGTGTGGCGGGATTCCGATGGATTCGCTGATCACCGCTGCGGCGCGCGCCCTCGCCAGGGGTGATCCCCTCGGCGCCCTGAATCGGGTCGCCCTGCGTGACGACGCGCCTGCGCTCGCGCTGCGCGGAATTGCGATGGCGCAGCTTGGCGATCTCGCCCGTGCCAAGGCGCTCCTGCGGCATGCGGCGCGCGCGTTCGGCCCGAAGGAGGCGGTCGCCCGCGCGCGCTGCGTTGTTGCCGAGGCCGAGATCGCGCTCGTCTCGCGCGACCTGGGCTGGCCCGCGGACGCGCTCGACGCTGCGCGGGCGACGCTGGAAGCGCACGGCGATCGCATCAATGCCGCGCATGCTCGCAATCTCGAGGTTCGTCGCCTGCTCCTGATCGGCCGCCTCGGCGAGGTCGAGCGCACGCTCGCCGGCCTCGATCCCACACCGCTGCCACCCGCATCGAGGGCCGCGCACGAATTGGTGGTTGCGGGAGTAGCGATTCGGCGCCTGCAGACCAAGGCGGCGCGCGCTGCGCTCACGCGGGCGGCGCAGGCCGCGCGCGAGGCGGAAATCCCCGCGCTCACGGCGGAGGTCGAAACTGCATCTCGCGTGCTGAAGACGGTTGCGGCGCGCCTGATCGCGCGTGGCGAGGAACGTCCCCTTGTGCTCGGGGAGGTGGAAGCGCTGCTGACGTCAGAGACCCTCGTCGTAGACGCATGCCGCCATGTCGTGCGCAATCGGCGGGTGGTGATTTCGCTCGCGACGCGCCCGGTATTGTTCGCGCTTGCACGCGCGCTGGGCGAAGCCTGGCCGGGCGACGTGCCAAGGAGCACGCTCGTCGCGCGCGCCTTCCGGGCAAAGCACGCCGATGAATCGCACCGCGCACGGTTGCGAGTAGAAATCGGACGGTTGCGCGCGGAGCTGCGGACGCTGGCAGAGGTGACCGCGACCAAACGCGGCTTCGCGCTGGTGCCGCGGCGCGCACGCGAGATCGTCGTGCTGGCGCCGCCGGTCGAAGAACAAAATGCGGCCGTGCTCGCCTTCCTCGCCGACGGCGAGTCGTGGTCAAGCTCGGCCCTGGCAATTGCGCTCGGCGCCAGCCCGCGCACCGTACAGCGGGCACTCGACGAGCTTGCGGTCGCCGGCAAGGTGCAGTCGTTCGGTCGCGGGCGCGCGCGACGTTGGATGACCCTGCCCGTGCTGGGGTTCCCGACAATCTTGTTACTCCCCGGTCCACTACCGAGCGATTAGTGTCCCGATCCGAAGTTCTTCAAATCCACCACACCAGGAGATGGATGCATGCTTCGATCGGCAGCCGAAATCCTCCGTGAGTATGGACCCTTTACCGGTGTCGATCGGGTACACGGGGTAACGTTCGATGGCCGGCACGTCTGGTTTGCGTCCGGAGACCGGCTCAACGCCTTCGATCCTGCGAGCGGGAACACCGTGCGCACGATCGATGTGCCCGCGCATGCCGGGACCGCCTTCGACGGGGAGCACCTGTTTCAGATCGCCGAAGATCGCATCCAAAAGATCGATCCGAAGACCGGCCGCGTGCTCGCCACGATCCCGGCGCCCGGGGGCGGCGCTGACTCGGGGCTCGCGTGGGCCGAAGGGACGCTCTGGGTGGGGCAATATCGGAACGGGAAGATCCATCAGATCGATCCCCGGACCGGGGCAATTCTTCGCACCATCGAGTGCAGGCGCTTTGTTACCGGGGTCACCTGGATCGACGGCGAGCTTTGGCACGGCACCTCGCAAGGTGACGAGAGCCATCTGATGCGAATCGATCCGCGCACCGGCGAGGCCCTGGAGCAGCTCGAGCTGCCGCCCGGGACGGGCATGTCGGGGCTCGAGTCCGATGGTGCCGATCAGTTCTTCTGCGGAGGCGGTAGCAGCGGGACCGTGCGAGCAGTGCGCCGGCCCGGGCGAGGCTCCGGGGTGGGCAGCGGCTCCAAGACACGCGTGGAGCCCACGCGCAAGGCGTCAAAGCGGCGCTAGACTCTAGCGAACAAAAATCATCGCGCTCCATGAAACGCTCGCGTCGACAATCATGCGGTCCATGACCTAGTCGCGCGAGGTCAGAATCCGTCCAGCAGCCCTTTGGCATTCGATGTGCTGACCGGGCGAGCGAAACCTTTCGGCAGGAACTCTCCGACGGGCTCAAGCTCGATCGCCGCCTTGACCAGGAATCCGACCTTCGGGTCAACGAGGATCTGACCCTTCTCCGCGTGTGCGCACAGACGCGAGGCGAGATTGACGACGTTGCCGACCGCGGAATATTCGAACCGGCCCTCAAACCCGATGCGCCCGAGCGTCGCGTACCCGTGAGCGATACCCATCGCAAAACCGAGTTCGTAGCCGCGGTTCAGCCATCTGCCTGAAAGCTCTGTAAATCGGTCGCGCATTTCGAGCGCCATTTTGACCGCACGGACCGCGGGGTCGGCGCACGGGAGCGGGTCGTTAAACAGGACCAGGAAGCCATCACCGAGAAAGCGCTCAAGGGTTCCTTCGTACTTGTGCACGAGCGGTCCCAAGTTGGTGTGGTATTCGTCCAGCAGTGCGATGACTTCCTCAGGTTCCGCGGATTCCGCAAAACCCGCGAAGCCGCGCAGGTCACCAAATACCACGCTGATGTCACGCCGATGGCTCCGGAGCACATGCTCGTTGTCTCCCGCGATGATCAGTTCAGCAATTTGAGGGGCTAGAAACCGCTTGAGCCGGCTGACCCGCTCGATCTGGCTGAGCTGGTCGGACACCCGCTGCTCGAGGGTCTTGTTCCAGGTCGCAAGGTCAGCCGCCTGGGCCGCGATTTTGTCGTGCATCTCCTTGACCCTGAGCATCGATTTTACGCGCGCCAAAAGGGCGGTTTGGTCGACCGGCTTGGTGAGATATTCGTCTGCGCCGGCCTCCAGCCCGGCGACCACGTCCTTGCTGTCGGTTTTGGACGTGACCAGAACGATGGGTATGAATGGCAGGCTGGCGTCGGACTTGAGCTGCTTGGTTGTTTCAATTCCATCGAGCTTGGGCATGACAACGTCGAGCAGAACAAGATCGGGACTTTTGGCCCGCACGGCTTCGATCGCCTCTTCCCCGTCGGCGGCCTCGATCAGGTCATAACCATGGGTGCTCAATCGCGTCGTGAGAAGATCGCGATTGGTCGGATTGTCATCAACGATGAGGATGCGCGCTGGACTATGCATAGCCCTTACCGCGGAGAACGTAACGCCTCCGTGTCATGATACCCCGCACACGTCCCGTGCCAGGAGGCCTTGCGGGTCGCAATTATATCAGTTTCTGGGCCGAGGGGGCGCTCGGCTTCATTCGATCACCTCTCCAACGCCAACGAGGAAATTAGGTGACATCGACAACCCGAGCTCCCGCGCCGTGCGAAGGTTGACAAGGAAGTCGAACTTCGACGCCTCCTCGATCGGAAGATCGCCCGCCTTGGCACCGCGTAGAATGCGATCGACGTACCCCGCTGCCCGGCGGAAGGTGTCCGGAATATTGGCACCGTAGGTCGCAAGTCCGCCCTCCTCGGCATATTCGCGCTCGGGATAGATCGCGGGTTTGCGGGCAGACGCGGCGAGCGCGATGATTGTCGCGCGACGGTTCCAGAACATCGCACTGGGCAACACGACAAAACCGTCCGCGTCGGCCAGCGCATGGGCATCGAGGGCGGCCAGTTCCTCGGGCGTGCTGACCGGAAGCTTCGTCAGCCGTATGCCCAAGGTCGCGGCAGCCCGCTCGGTGGCGCGAAACTGTCGCTCGGTGACCACGCTCGTCGGGTCGAGGATGACGGCCACGCGCGTGATGCTTGGGAACGCGCGCTTCAGCAACTCCAATCGCTTCCCGCTCGGTTCATCCGTGCGAATGGTAAATCCCGTAATATTGCCGCCCGGTCGCGCGAAGCTTGCCGCCAGGCCGGCTGCAACCAGGTCGCCGCCCGCCCCCTGGATGATCGGAATCTGACGTGTGGCGCCCTCAGCAGCCCTCACCGCGGTTGTCCCGCCCGCGACGATCACGTCGACGGGAACCTGGGCGAGCTCCTTTGCCAGTTCGCCTAGGCGCTCGTTGTGGCCCTTGGCCAAGCGGAAATCGAGCGCGATCGATTTCCCCTCGACGTAGCCGAGATCCTGAAGGCCCTTGCGGAAGGCGTTGAAGGCCGGTGTGGTTTCACTCTCCTCAGGCGACAAAACTCCCACCCGAGGGATCTTGCCGGATTGCTGTGCCGCCGCGGGATTACGCAAATGGGCCAAGGATGCCGAAGCGATCAGCACGATCAACGCGCAACTAAGTGCTTTGAACGTCATCGGTTGGTCGAAGATACGTGTGAACCCGCTCACATCCGTACCCCTTGTCTCGTCGTGGCCGCTTCAAGTGTTATAGCAACCGAACCGCAGTCACACCGCCCGGAGCGCCAATAATGTCGATGCAGGGCCAACTCGATCACTTGATGTGGGCCGGCGCGGAGTTGGAAGCCTCGTGCGCATTGTTCGAGCGGAAAACCGGTGTGGTCCCTCAAAACGGCGGCGTGCATCCCGATCGAGGGACGCACAACCGCCTCGTCGGATTGGGACCAGGTCGATATTTTGAGATCATCGCGCCCGACCCGGCGTAGGCGATTGCCGGCACATACGGCGAGCAATTCGTTTCGCTGACCACGCCGCGTATTCACACGGTGATCTTCCGCGCGGCCAACCTCGAGGACGTGCAAGCCATCTATGGCGGCGCCGGCATCGCGTCTGATTTGGTTGCGGACCGCCGCACCACACCGGACGGGAAGACGTTGCGCTGGCGCCTGCTTGTTCCGCGGCCCGGCCAGCCCGGGTTCTTCGCGCCGCCCTTTATCGACTGGCTCGACACGCCGCATCCCTCGCTGTCGCTCCGCAGCGAGTGCGCACTCGTCGCCGTCGAGATCGCGCAGCCCGATCCGGACAAAGCCGCCGCGGTATGGCGCGAGCTCGGGATCGATCTGACGCCGGTGCGCGGGCCATTTTCGATCAAGGCGACGCTCGCGACGCCCAAAGGTGAGGTCAACTTTTAAGACCGATCCCGGGGGGCTCATGAAGAGCTCCCGCTGAATAGCGGTCCGAACAATTCCCAGGTCGTGCCGTTGAAGCGCTGCATCTGCATCTGTTCGATCGGGAAATAGTCGCTCGAACTGGTGTTGAGCTTGATCCCCGGCAGAAGCATTGGAAGCTCGAAATTGTTCAAGTTGGCCGCCTGCTTCATCACGTTCTCGCGGCTGAGATCGTCGCCGCACTGACGAAGCACCTGAATCATGGTTTGTGCGGCGCTGTAGCCATAGACCGAATAGCTCGACGTGCGGTCGCCGTCCGGAAAGTATTTGTCCATGAAGGCCGACCATTCAAGAAAGCCGGGATCGCCTTTCCAGGCCGGGTCGGTCGGGTCGCGGGTGAAGGCTGTGGTCAGTATTCCTTTGGCGTTGTCGAGCCCCGCCGGCTTGAGCACGGCGCCCACCGAGTTCGCCACGCTGTTGAGGACGTGGACCGGTTTCCAGCCGAGTTCCGCCGCCTTGGCAATGCTCTGCGCCGCAAACTTCGGCGTCGTCACGTTGAAGAAGATATCTGCGCCGGAGGCCTTGAGGCTGATGATCTGCGAACTCAGTGTCGCGTCGGTGGTCTCATAGGCCTGCTCTGAAACGATGCGAAGCTTTCCGCCGAGGCCGTCCTTCATTCCCTTCAGAAAGTCTTTGCCGTAGTCGTCGTTCTGATAAAGGACGCCGATCGTGCCGTTCGGATGGCGCTCGATAAGGTACTTGGCAAAGATGCGGGCCTCGCTTTGGTAGCTCGGCTGCCAGCCTATGGTCCACGGGAAATTCTGCGGGTCGCCGAACTTAGTCGCGCCGGTTGCAACGAAGAGCTGCGGCACCCTTTTGGCATTCATGTACTTCTCGATCGCGGTGTTGGGGGCGGTACCGAGGCTTTGAAAGATCAGCAGCACCTCGTCGCTTTCGACGAGCTTGCGCGCCTGCTCGACGGTCTTTGGCGGGCTGTACCCGTCGTCGTAACTGATGAAGGTGATCTTGCGACCGTTGACGCCGCCCTCGGCGTTGATCTTGTTGAAATAGGCCGCGATCGTTCGGCCGATCATGCCGTAGGCGGACGCGGGTCCGCTGTAGGGGTTGATATTGCCGATCTTGATTTCGGTATCGCTCGCGCCCGGATCGTATTTCTTCTGCGCCGTCGCGGGAGCGGCGGTCAGGGCCAGCACGGCAAGGACAACCAGGAATACCGCAAGACGCTTCATCGTCCCTCCAGGGAGTGTCAGGACCGTTCGATGATAAGGTGAAACTGCGATCCAATCGATCCTTTCTTCGGCGGACCTATGCATCACGACGCATTTGCGACGGCGACTGCTCGAAGTCCGGCGACCGCGACGTTCGCAGTCGACCGCGCCGGATTTGACATTCCCGAGGACAGGTCGCTCGCCGGTTCCAACAGTTTCCAAACGTCGACCGGGGTCCGCCTGCCATGAACAAACAGCGGCCCGACTTTCACGAACGGTGACAGTTCGCAGGCCGTCGGTCCGGCTTCACGCCGTGCCCGCTGGATGAGATCGTCGCCGACGACCAGCCTTGCGTCGAGCGCGCGCGCCCGTTGCTCGAGCCTGGTCGCGACGTTGATGGCATCGCCGATGATAGTGGGACCAAAGCGCCTTGAAATATCGATGGTGCCGGTCCAGGTCTGACCGTACTGCAAGCCGATTGAGATCGAAACCGACCGCCCACTCATGCGTGTGTGCGCTAGGCTCAGCGCTTCGATTTGCTCGAGAATGGTCTGCGCGCATCTCAGCGCTCGGGTCGTGCAGTCGGCCCGGCCGGCAAGATCGGCGAACGTCGCCAATATGCCGTCGCCTTGGTACGAATTGAGCTTGCCCCTGAACTCCGCAACCGCGCTGGTCACCACGCGCTGAAAATCGCGGATCAAGCCAAATACGAACTCGGGTGGGTCATCGATGCAGATCCGGGTGAAATGGTCCAGGTCGGCGAACATCACCGCGACGTGTCGGTGACGCAGCGTTTCGGCGCATTGAAAGAGATCGGACTGCGGCTCGGTTCGGGTCATGTCCTGTCCTCCGGGCGACGGCGGCGGATAAGACATCCGCGCGCTTGTAACAGCCCGGATCGTACGGATCGCCCGTGAGAGCCCCGTGAATCGGCCGCTAGCGTGGCGCGAAAGGCAGGAGGACTCAGGTATAATAATACCTGCAACGGCCCAAGTCGGTGCGGTCGATTGCCTAGCGCTGCTTCAAGACGTCGCGGAGTTCCTCGATCGCGTCCTGCCGTGCCGTGGAGCGGCTGTTGGGAGGCTTGTAGGGGTTCATCCGTATCGACCAAACGAAGTCCGTTCGCCGCG
>DATIPA010000128.1:0-73052 GCA_035472475.1 Xanthobacteraceae bacterium
GCGCGTGGTCGTCAACGTTGCACGCTTCGATCAACGCGTGCAGCGCAAGCTCGTGGCCCCACGCTAGTGTTTACGACGTATTGCCCCTGTGCCTTTTGCGCTGGTTGCATTTGACCTCTCTGCCGGATTGGGCCTAATCACCGATCGAGCCGGATCGTATTGCGCATTGTGGTAATGGGGACTTGGCTTGGAAGCATCGGCCTCGATCGAAGTTGCCAAACATACCTTGGTGTCCGGGGCGCTCGTTCTCGCCATAGGCACGCTGACCGGCCTGTTGGCCCAAATGATAAAAATTCCCGATGTTGTGCTGTTCCTGGTCGTCGGCATGCTGATCGGTCCGGCCGCGCTCGGCGTGATCGACATCAAGGCGGATTCGGCGCTGAACCAGATCGTCCTTCTGTTCGGGGCGAGCTACATTCTGTTCGACGGCGGCGCGTCGCTGCGGCTCGAGGTTTTGAAGCAGGTCTGGATCACGATTGTCGTAATCGCCACGGCGGGTGTCCTGATCACTGCTGCGATTACCGGGCTCGCCGCTTACTTCGTTCTCGGTGTTCCGCTGATCGTGGCGCTGCTGCTGGGCGCAACGTTGTCCTCGACCGACCCGGCGACCTTGGTTCCGATATTCCGGCAAATCCACATTCGCGACCGCGTCGCCCAAACCGTGATGAGCGAATCGGCGTTCAACGATGCGATGGGGGCGATCGTCACCTTCAGTGTGCTGGCCATAGCGATGGGAACCGGCGAATTCTCACTAACAGCATCGCTGCTCGATCTGCTCAAACAATCCGTGGTCGGCATCCTCGCCGGTGTGGCGCTCGGATACGCGGCCGCCTTCATCATCGCGCATGAGCGATGGTCGTTCCTCGAGGAATATGCGCCGGTGGTGACGCTAGTGGCGGTGCTGGGCGCTTACTTCGCGGCCGACGGCTTGCAGGCCAGCGGATTCATGGCTGTGTTCGTCTTTGGCATCGTCATCGGCAACAAGGATGCCTTCGGCTTCAAGATGGCTGAAGGCGAGCAGAGAAAGCTCGAAGAATTCGTGTCGACCACCGCATTCATCATGCGGCTATTCATCTTCATTCTGCTCGGCGCCCAGGTCGACTTCAGCTTGATGCGTCAGAACCTCGCGGGCGGCCTCGTCCTGATCGCGATCTTCATGCTGATCGCCCGGCCGGCAACGGTGTTCCTGTGCGCGTTGCCCGACCGGCGCGCGCGGTGGAGCCTCAATGAGATGTTGTTCATGTGCTGGACGCGAGAGACAGGCGTCATTCCGGCCGCGCTCGCCGGGCTGCTGGCCGGCATGAACGCGCCCGGCGCGCAATTGATCGCATCGATCACCTTCATCGCCATTCTGATGACGATCCTGATCCAAGCGCCGACGACGCAATGGTTGGGCGGTAAGCTCGGACTTCTGGAGAAAAAGTAGCGGGTCGGTCGGGACGCGGCTGCCGCGCAACGATTCGGAGATGCCCCGAGATTAATGCGCCTCGTCCCAATTGTGCGCGGCGCGCGCATCGACGTGCAGCGGCACCGATAGCGCCACCGCCGGCAGCGGCGCCTCCTCCATCACGGTCCTGACCACCGGCATTGTCCTCTCGACCTCGTCGTCCGGCACTTCGAAGATCAATTCGTCGTGCACCTGCAGCAACATCTGAGCGTTCAGCTTGTGCTTTTCGAGTGCGCCATCCATCCGTATCATGGCGCGCCGAATAATGTCGGCGGCGGTGCCTTGCAGGCGCGCGTTGATCGCCGCGCGCTCGTTGAAGGCGCGGATCGATGGATTGCTGTTGACGATGTCGGGATAATGGCACTTGCGGCCGAACAGGGTCAGCACGTAACCGTTCTGTTTGCAGAACGCCTTGGTCTCGTCCATGTAGGCGCGGATGCCCGGGAAACGCTCGAAATATTTCCTGATGTAGGCGCCGGCCTCCTCGCGCGCGATGCCAAGCTGATTGGCAAGCCCAAACGCCGAGATGCCGTAGATGATTCCGAAGTTGATGGCCTTGGCGCGCCGACGCACGTCCGGCGGCATGCCCTTGACCGGAACCCCGAACATCTCCGACGCCGTCATGGCGTGAATGTCGAGACCGTCGCGGAAGGCCTGCTTGAGCGCCGGAATGTCGGCGATCTCGGCAAGTAGCCTTAGCTCGATCTGCGAATAGTCGGCCGAGAACAGCTTGGTGCCAGGATCGGCAATAAAGGCCCGCCTGATCTTGCGGCCTTCTTCGGTGCGGATCGGAATGTTCTGCAGATTGGGCTCGGATGACGACAGCCGCCCGGTGGTGGTCGACGCAAGCGCGTATGAGGTGTGCACGCGGTGGGTGGTTTGATTAACGAAACCAGGAAGCGCGTCGGTATAGGTCGATTTGAGCTTAGTGATCTGGCGCCAGTCGAGAATGCGCTGCGGAAGTTCGTGACCAGCCTCGGCGAGCTCGTCGAGTACCGACGCCGACGTCGACCAGGCGCCCGTTTTGGTTTTCTTGCCGCCTTCCAAGCCGAGCTTGCCGAACAGGAAATCCGAGACCTGCTTGGTACTGCCGGGATTGAGCGGGCCGCCCGCGAGCTTTTTGATTTCCGCTTCCAGCGCGCCGGCGCGCTGGGCGAACTCGCCTGACATGCGCGAGAGCACCTGCGGGTCGATTGCGATGCCGCGTCGCTCCATGCGGCCAAGAACGGCTAGCAGCGGCCGCTCGAGAGTCTCGTAAACCGATGTCATGCCTTCCGCGACCAGCCGGGGCTTGAGCACGTGCCATAGCCGCAGCGTGACGTCGGCATCCTCGGCCGCGTACTCGGCGGCCTTGGCAATGTCGACGGCTTCGAACGTGATGCGCGATTTGCCGAGCTTGGTGACCTCGTTGTAGTCGATCGTCGTATGATCGAAGTAGCGGTTCGACAGCGGGTCGAGCCCGTGATCGGAGCGCCCGGCATCGAGCACATAGGACATGAGCATGGTGTCGTCGTACGGCCCAAGCTCCGCGCCACGCAGCCCGAAGATCTGCCAATCGAACTTCAGGTTCTGCCCGATCTTGAGCACGCCGCGATCCTCGAGCAGCGGCTTGAACGCAGCAATCGCCTTCAACTCCGGAATTTGATCGGGCGCCAGGTTGCCGGCAAAGAGGCTCCCCTTCTCGCCGCCGACCCGATGGGCGAGCGGCACGTAGCAGGCTTCGTTGGGAGCAACCGCGAGCGAGACGCCGCAGAGCGTGGCCTGCATCGGATCGAGCGTCGTGGTCTCAGTGTCGATCGCGACCGAGCCGAGCTCCCGCGCGCGAGCAACCCATTCGTTAAGCCGCGCAACGTCGCGCACAATTTCGTAGCGCCCGCGGTCGACCTTGTCCCGGCGCGCCGCCTGCGTGCAGGCTTCGACCAGAGCTTGCGGCGTTTGCGAGAAGTCGCCCGCTTTGGATGCCGCAGCCCCGGCACCGGCCGATCTGTTCCGGTTCATGCGGCCGCCGCGCAATGGCAAGCTTGTGCCGGAACGCGACTCGGCGGGAGCATCCTCGTGCGTAGGCTCTTCCGGTACGGCAGACGCCGTTTCGGTGTCGCGTCGCAGCGGGATTGCACCGGCTCTCACGGTCGCATCCGACTCGATTTGTGAAGCATCGATCCCGCACGCCTCCGCGACCCGGCGCACCAGCGTCGTGAACTCCATCGCTTTGAGGAACGAAACCAACCGCTTGTAGTCCGGCTCGTGCACCGCAAGATCGGCCAGCGGTACCTCGAGCTTGACCCGATCGTCGAGCGTAACCAGCTGCTTGGACAGTCGCGCCTTATCGGCATTGTCGATCAGCGCCTGGCGGCGCTTGTCCTGCTTGATCTCGGAGGCGCGCAGCAGCAGCGTTTCGAGGTCGCCGTACTCGCTGATCAACTGCGCTGCGGTCTTGGGCCCGATGCCAGGCACGCCAGGAACGTTGTCGGTCGAATCGCCGATCAAGGCCTGCACCTCGATCACCTTGTTGGGCGGCACACCAAACTTTTCGATCACTTCCGGAATATCGATACGGCGATCTTTCATGGTGTCGTACATGACGACGCCATCGCCAACGAGCTGCATCAGGTCCTTGTCGGAGGCCACGATGGTCACGGTCGCACTGGCCGCGCGGGCCTCGCGAACGTAAGTCGCGATCAGATCATCGGCCTCGTAGCCCAGCATCTCGATACTCGGCAGATCGAACGCCCGCACCGCGTCCCGGATCAGCGGAAACTGCGGGCGGAGATCGTCGGGCGGGTCCGGCCGGTGCGCCTTGTAATCCGGATAGAGTTTGGTGCGGAAGGTTTGCTCGGATTTGTCGAACACCACCGCAAGATGGGTTGGTCGCTCGTCCGGCTTCATCTCTGCGAGAATTCGCCAAAGCATGATGCAGAACATGCGAACCGCGCCGGTCGGAACCCCGTCGGACCGCCGGTTGTACTTCGCGTCCTGGTTCATCGATTGCCAATAGGCGCGAAAAATGTAGGACGACCCGTCGACCAAAAAGACGTGGTCGCCCTTCTTCGGCTTGGCGGGCTTGGCGGCTTTAGGCATGGCCCTCATTTAGGCGCGACCGGCCCTAAAGTCACGCCGCTGGGCGGCGCAATCCCCATCCCGTCTCGCCTTCCCAAGGCGCCTCTGCTAAGAGCCGGGCGCGGGATGTTCACGCGGTCGCATGGTCCGCGGAAAAACCGGCGTCTACCGGCTCGTACCCGGGATGCGCCGTGCCGCGACCATGCACCGTAACCAGAGGTGCGTATGCGGGTCGCAATGATCGGGACGGGTTACGTCGGCCTCGTCTCGGGCGCGTGTTTTGCGGACTTCGGCCATCACGTCACCTGCGTCGACATGGATGCCGCGAAGATCGCCGCCCTGCAGCGCAACGAAATCCCGATCTATGAACCGGGCCTCAACCGCCTGGTCGAGACCAACGCGCGCCAGGCTCGGCTGGATTTCACAACCGACCTGAAGCGGTCGGTGATCGAGGCAGACGCCGTTTTCATCGCGGTCGGCACACCCTCGCGACGCGGCGATGGTCACGCCGACCTCTCCTACGTTCACGCTGCGGCGCGCGAAATTGCCGGTGCGCTCGCAGGCTTTACCGTCGTGGTGACCAAGTCGACGGTACCGGTCGGTACAAGCGACGACGTCGAGCGCATCATTCAAGAAGCGCGTCCCGACGCCGAGTTCGCGGTGGTCTCGAACCCGGAATTCCTGCGCGAAGGTGCGGCGATCCAGGATTTCAAACATCCCGACCGGATTGTGATCGGCACGGATGATCCGCGCGCCCGTCAAGTCATGGCCGAGCTCTATCGGCCGCTCTACCTCAACCAAGCGCCTATTCTCTACACCGGGCGGCGCACGGCGGAGCTCATCAAGTACGCGGCGAACGCATTCCTGGCGACCAAGATCACCTTCATCAACGAGATTGCCGACCTGTGCGAACAGCTTGGTGCCGACGTGCAGGAGGTAGCGCGTGGCATCGGGCTCGACAACCGGATCGGATCAAAGTTTCTGCACGCCGGGCCGGGCTTCGGCGGCTCCTGCCTGCCCAAGGACATCCTCGCCCTGGTGAAGACCGCGCAAGACCAGGCGACACCGTTGCGCGTGGTGGAAGCCGTCGCGGCCGTCAATGATGCGCGCAAGCGCGCCATGGCCCGCAAGGTCGCCGCGGCGGTTGGCGACCTGCGCGGTAAGACGATCGCGATTCTTGGCCTGACCTTCAAACCCAACACCGACGACATGCGCGAAGCCCCTTCGGTTCCCCTGGTCACGGCGTTGCAGGACTTCGGCGCCCGGGTGCGCGCCTACGACCCGGTCGGCATCGAACAGGCACGCAGCGTGCTGCCGGACGTTACGTTTTGCGACGGGCCGTACGCCTGCGCCAAAGGAGCGCACGCGGTCGTTATCGTGACCGAATGGGAGCAGTTCCGCGCGCTTGACCTCGACCGGCTCAAGGCCGTGATGGCGGCCCCCGTCGTGATCGATTTGCGCAACATCTATCGTCCCGAAGAGATGGTTGGGCGCGGCTTCATCTACGAAAGCGTCGGCCGCTCGATGAACAAGAGCTGACAGAGCGATTCAACAAAAACACTGGAGGACAACGTCATGGCGGACCAGACCCGGCCGCAAGTGATTGCAATTGAAGAACACTTCTGGGACCCGGAACTGGTGAAACAGTTCAAGGGCGGCGACGTGATCCGTGCGCCTGAATTAGAAAAACGCCTTTACGACCTGGGCGAACTGCGCATCAAGGAGATGGACGAAGCGGGAATCGATATCCAGGTGCTGTCGCATGGAGCGCCGGGCGGCCAGAAGCTGCCCGATGCCATCGCGCTCGAGATCTCCCGCGCCGTCAACGATCGCTTGCACGCTGCAGTCAAGCAACATCCGACGCGCTTCGCGGGCTTTGCCATGGTGCCAACCAACGACGCGGCCAAGGGCGCCGATGAACTCGAACGCTGCGTCACCAAGCTCGGCTTCAAGGGGGCGATGCTGCACGGCCTCGCCAACGGCGTCTTTCTCGACGACAAACGGTTCTGGCCGATCTACGAGCGTGCCCAGGCGCTCGACGTACCGATCTACTTCCATCCCGCCGCTCCGCATCCGGCGGTCATCGAGGCCTACTACAAGGAATACGTCCAAAGCGTCCCGACCATTTTGAGCGCCGGGTGGGGGTTCACGGTCGAAACCGCTACTACCGCGCTACGCCTGGTGCTGAGCGGCCTCTTCCAGCAATACCCCAAGCTCAAAGTCATCCTGGGTCACTTGGGCGAGGGCATTCCGTTCCTGATCGCACGCATGGACGAAGCGTTGTCACGTCAAGCCAAGGTCGATTTCCGCGCCACGTTTTCGAGCCACTTCAGCGTGACCACCAGCGGCTTCTTCTCCAATCCGGCGCTGTTGTGCTGCGTACAGGAGCTCGGCATCGACCGCATCCTGTTCTCGGTCGACTGGCCGTTCGTGAAGAACACGACCGCGACCGAGTGGGTCAAGACCGTCCCGCTGTGCCGTGAAGACAAGGTCAAGCTTTTGAGCGGCAACGCCAAGCGCTTGCTGAAGATGTGAGCGACGGCGACGCTACTTCGCGCTCGTCTTGTCCTGTTCCAGGATTTGCGCAATCGCCTTGATGCGGTTGCGGGCGTAGTTGGGCAGCCCGGAGCTGATCGAGTTGCCGGTATTGAACGAGCTGTTGCCCGAAAGGACCTGCGCCGGCACCAGATTTCGCAGAACCGGGACGCGTTCGTATTCCTTCTTCTTTTCGAGGATCTCGCTCTCGACCGCCAACGTGGCGAACGCCGTAACCACGGTCTGGTTGGCCGCAGTCGGATGTTTCTGCACGACCGCGACAAACTTGCCGAACTGCATGATCTGATTGACATAGAAGATGTTCTGCTCAAGCTCGCCAATGATCGGCGTATCGAGCCCGGTCAGCTTCTGCAGGCTCGGCTCGTCGACCTCGGCCACGGTCAGCACGCGCAACTCACTCTGGAAGTCGATGTAATCGGCAACCTTCTTCTCGCTGTCGCGCAACTGGTTGAGCAGCATGATCCCGATCGGGAGCTTGCCTTCAAACTTGTAGCGCGACGTAAGGCAGAGCGTGGTCGGCGAGCTTGCGCACCATGGCCGGTCCGGATTTCGGTTGTAGGCGAACTGCGGTTCCTTCTGTGGAATCACCTCCGCGGCTGGCAGAAGCTTCGAATTGATCGCCGGATCGAGTTTTTCAATGAACGGCAGCGTGGCATAACGCGCCAGATCGATTGTCGGCTTGTCAACCAGGAACCGCGCCTCGGCAACATACATATGTAGCCTCGACTTGCGGACCCGACTGACACCACCGGACGAGCTCTTCAGGGTCGGCTCCTCATAAGACGGATAAAGGCTGAGCAACTGTTTCTGCAGCGGCCGCGCCCGCGCCCAATCGACGAATTTCATCAAGCCACCGGTACTCGGGTCGACCTGCGGGTCACTGCGGTGATCGCTGAACACGATGACACCCGGCTTGAGCTTATCGATCGGAAAATCCGTAACTGAAGCGACGTCCTCGACACGAAACTCCTGCGCGTGCGAAGCCGCGACAAAAGCCGCCATAATGGTCAGGGCAAGGACCAGCCGCATTAAGAATTCCGATGTTCAGATCGAGTGTGTCGAGCGAACATGTCAGTTGTATTGGCGTCGGCTGAAGAAATAGTCCGGATCAACGCGGCGCGGCCGGGCGGCCGGCTGCTGTTGATCATACCATTGCTGGCCTCCAAACAAGCCGAACAATGGCGGCGGTCCCGGCGGCGGACGTGGTGGTTGGACATAGCCCGGCGGATAATAGCCCTGCCGACCGTAGTACCCAGGTCGACCGTAGTAATCCTGCTGGTATCCGTACTCACGCGGCGGATACCCGGGATCGCGGCCGTAATAATAGCCGCCCTCGCCGTCATAGCTGCCGCCCTGCTCGTAGCGATAGCCCTCCGCTTCCACGCGCGACACCAGATCGTACTGGGTATCGATCTGAGTGCCACTGGAGTCGACCCGCATATATTCGGTGAACGCATTCGCGGTTTGCGACGGGAGCGGATCGCCTGTGTAGTAGTTGATGGGGACGGCGACGAGCTGACGACGCGCTTGCGATGAGGGCGCTGCGAGAGCGGTCCGTGGTGCGTAGAGTTGCCAAACCGTCTGCATCACCGGCTCGAAAATCGGCACTGCGACTTTCCCGCCCGTCGCACCGCGGCCGAGCGTGCGGCGCTTGCCGTCGGCGTTGTCATAACCGACCCACACCGCGACGGTGACTTCGTTGGAAAATCCGACAAACAGTGCATCGTTCTCGTCGTCGCTGGTCCCGGTCTTGCCGCCGACGTAGGGCGCGAGCTGTTTGATGGCGTTGGCGGTGCCGCGCGCAACGACGCCCTGCAGCATTGTTTTCAATTGGTAAAACGCCGCCCGGTCGCCGGACGCGAGCCACGTCGTCGCGCCGTTGTTGCGGTAGATGGTGCGGCCGTTCTGCTCAACCGATTCAATCATGTGCGGCTGCGGACGAGCGCCCTCGTTGGCCACGGCCGCATAGAACGCTGCGAGATCAACCAGGCGCACCGGCTGCGCACCGAGGACAAACGGATAATAGCGTACGCAGTCCTTGTAGAGCTGCGCTTCGACCGCGAGATCGCACACGCGCTGCAGGCTTTCGGGGGCGGAGCTGTCGATGCCGCCTTCGAGCAGGTTGGCGGTAACGAGATTCTTGGAATTCTCCAAAGCGCGGCGCAGCGTGGTCACGCCGGCGCTGCTGCCGCCGTAGTTTTTGGGCGTCCAGTAATCCTTGTTTTGTGCGTACGGGTCCGTGATGATGCTCGGGTAGTTGAGCACGCTCCCGCTGATAGGCGGCAACGTGATCTGTTGATCGCGGACCATGGTGTTGGGCTGCAGGCCTTTGCGCAGCGCCGCCAGGTAGGTGAACGGCTTGAAGGTCGAGCCCGGCTGCCGCTGAGCCTGAGTTGCGCGGTTGAGCTGACTGAGCGGATAGGAGAAGCCTCCGGCGACGGCGAGGATGGCGCCCGTGGTGTTGTCGAGAACGATGATCGCGCCTTGCACTTCCGGCCGTATGCGCAGCTCAGCCCGCACATTCTTGCCCTGACCGACACGTACATAAACCACGTCGTAGGGGGCGAGGCCCTTGCGCACCCCTCCCCCGATCGCAAGCGGGAGCACACGGCCATCCGCAAGGCCCACGCGGATGCCCTCGCCTTTGCGACCGGGCACGACGATCGCAGGGGTCCAGTGCACGTCATAGAGCGGCAGCCGGGTCGTCTCGAGCGCCCGCTGCCACGCCGGCGGACTCGGCTGGCGTTCGGCTTCGATGCGCTTCACGGTCTCGGCAAGGTTGACCTCAGATCCCTGAAAGCGGGCACGGCCCGTCGTCGCTTCGTAACGCGCAAGGCCGTCCTGCAGGGCGGTCTCAACCGCGCGCTGGAGATCGGGCCGAATGGTCGAATGGATCGTGTAGGTTTCCGGCGACACCCCTTCGAGCCCGAGGGATTTGGCTTCGCGCGGGATCTGATCCACGAAATAGAACCCGCTGTCGCGACGTACCGGCGCATACGCCACAAGCGGGAGCAACTCGGTCTCGGCGCGTTTGACATCGGCGGCGGTGATCACGCCATCGGCCTGCATGCGGCCAAGCACGTACATCAAGCGCTCGCGCGCGCGATCAGGGTGCCGCTCCGGGTTGAAAAAGTTTGGTCCTTTGGCAAGGCCGGCCAGCGTCGCGCCCTGCGCCAGGGTCAAATCCTTGGCGGACTTGCCGAAGAAGCTGCGGGCGGCAAGCTCGATGCCCCACGCGCCGCGACCCAGATAGATGGTGTTGAGATAAAGTTCGAGGATGTCGTTTTTGCTCAGCAGGCTCTCGAGCCGCGACGCGATAATCATCTCGCGCATCTTGCGCTCATAGGTCACGTCGTCGCCGACCACCAGATTCTTGGCGACCTGCTGGGTGATGGTGGAGCCGCCTTGCGGCCGGCCCGGTTCCGCCAGATTGGTGATGAAAGCGCGAATGAGGCCGCGTTCGTCGATGCCCTTGTGCTGATAGAAGCGCTTGTCTTCGGCGGTGACGAACGCTTTCTGGACGTGGTCGGGGATGTCGCGCAGCGACACCCACATGTGGCGGTGATCGGGATAGATTTCTGCGTAGCGTTCATTCTTGCCGTCAAGAACGACATACCCGCCGGCAAGCCGTAGATTCTTCAGCTTGGAGTCGGGCGGCAGGTCGATCATCGCGTTGTTGTAGAACGCGATCACCTCGGCGGCGTCGAACGGAGAATTGTCGACCTTCTCGTTCTTGCAGAACTGCCGATAAGCGACATGCAAATCGGCAAAATTGATGCCCTTGAACGCCTTGACGTCGCCAGTAACCGCCTTTGGGTCCTCCATGGCGGTGGTGATCAGGCTGTCGAGATTGATGTCCTCGATATCGAACGCCTTGCGCATGTGGGCGCAGCCGTCGCGCAGCAGTTGCACGACGGCGTCGCGGTCGGCGACCGGGTCGAAATGGGTCTTGATCGCGTCAGGCTTGGTGGTGACCTGGCTGAGCGCGAGCGCTGTTGCGAAGATCTTGATGAGGACCGCGTTCATCGCGAATGTGCAAGCCCCGGAAGCCTACCCCTCAATGGCGTGACAAAACGGCTTTTTCACGAAGCCGCGGTCTCCGGGAGGATCATTATTGGCCGAATATCAAGCATTTATGACTCGCGAGACCTTAAGCTACCGACGTCAGCAGTTTCCGCTCGCCGAGCCAGGCCGAGATATTGTCGATCATCCATGGCGATGCGGGTTTCGAGCCCGGCGCTGCCGTGGTGCGGCTGCACGATCACATTGGGCAGAGCCAGCAGGTCGGGCGACACATGCGGCTCGTTCTCGAACACGTCGAGCGCCGCAAAGCCGAGCCGGCCATCCCGCAGAGCCGCCACCAGCGCTTGTTCGTCGACGACCGAGCCGCGCGCGACGTTGACGAGCGTCCCATTCGGGCCGAGCGCCTCGATCACCGCGCGCCCTACCAGATGCCGGGTGTCGGGCCCGCCCTTGCAGGCCACCATGAGGAAGTCGCTTTGGCGCGCCAGTTCGACCAGATCGGCCACGTACTCATAGGGCACGTCGGGCTTCCGGCGCGGACCGTGATAAAGCACACGCATGTTGAACGCAGCGCCGCGATCGGCGATCGGGCGGCCGATGGCGCCCAGTCCGACCACGCCCATGGTCTTCTTGCCGACGCTACGCCCGAGAGAAATCTGCGCCTGCGGCCAGCGGCCTTCGCGGATGTATCGGTCCGCAAAGATGATCTGGCGGGCCGACGCGATCATCAGTCCGATCGCGAGATCGGCAACCTCGACCGCGACGAGGCCCGGCGTATTGCTGACCGGAATATTGCGCTCCCTGAGCGCAGCCCGATCGACCAGATCCGTCCCGACCCCGAACAACGCTACGATTTCAAGCTTCGGCAGCATGGCGAGCAGAGCGCGGTTGATCCCCTGGTTGGCCTCGCTGCCGAGAGCCACGATGTGACGCGCGGTCGCCGCATCGAGGCCGTCGAGCGCATGACCGATGCGCGGGAAGTGATGCACGCTAAAGCGCCGCCCGAGCTCCGCCGTGGTGGCGTCCGGGAACGTGCCGAGGGTGAGAACCTGAGGCTTGGGCGCGGTCAATTGAGCTCGAAGAGCTGCTTGGGTGTCTGGTGCAGACACGCACCAGGGCCCTGGTCGCCGATCAGGTAATTGTCGCAGATCACCGCGAAGATCGAATTGGTGGCGTAGCCGGGGTGGACGGCGAAATTCATGTCCTTCTCGATCACCATGTTTTCGTCCGCCCGCACCAGCGGACGCTCGACCAGGTCATAGCCCTGCCCGTGACAATAGAGACGAAGCTCGGCCGGCAGGCCGCGCTTGCGCATAAACGCATCATGGGCGTCGGCAATCGCCTTGCAGGAAGCGCCCGGCTTCATTAGCGCCAAGGTCGCAGCCTGGGCTTCCTTCATGGCTTCGAACCCATCGGTAAGCTCGTTGCTGGCTTTGCCGAGCACGACAGTGCGTCCGATCTCGCAGTAGAACCCGCCCGGCCCGCTGTTCTCGATCAACAGGCTGAAGTGCTCGCCCGCCCTCAGCGTGCGGCCTTGCACGTTGCGATCGGCAAACGCGGCGCGCTGGCCGAGCGGCGCCGAATTGGCAAGAAACAGCCCTTGCTCGCTCCCGAGCAGCCGGCCCTCGTACTGGGTGAGCGCGGTGATTTCGGTGTCACGCATTCCGGGCTTCACCTGCTTGAGCACGCGCGAAAAAATCTCGTCCTGCATAAGCGCCGCTTGACGCACCAGCGCGATCTCTTCCGGGCTCTTGATCGCCTTGATGCGATCGACGAAGTCGGAGGCCTCGACGAATTTCGCCTGGCCGGCGAGTTCATTCTCGATCCGCCGCATGAAGGCATACGGCATGTGACCAGCGGCGAGCGTGCCGATCGTCCGATAGCCGCACCGCTTGAGCGCGCGCGCGACGATCTCGCCCTGATAGTCGCCCGTATAGGCGATCGAGGTGAACGCGTTGGTGGTGAATAGTTCGCCGACGCCGCGGTTCACCCGATCCTTGCCGTCAAGCCGGCGGCTTTCCCCGCGCGGACCCATCTCGACCACCGTCATCAGGTCAGCCGCCGGAAAGATCACGCTTCTCGGATAGCCATTGTAGGCCGGTACGTCCGTGAACCATTTCACGTAGCCGCCGAGCCAGTCGTTGGTGTTTTGCATGATCAGCGCGTCGATGCCGCGCTCGCGCATCCCCGCCCGCACCGCGCTCCAGCGTCGCTCAAGTTCCTGATCGGTGATCGGGTTGACGATGCGCTCGTTCATGCTTTGCTCCCTTTACGCCGGAGAGGCTAACACATCGCGCCGCGCGTGCGGCGAATGCGCGTTATGTTCTCGCCGCGACGTTTTCCATCTCCGCCACCCGTCCGGCCAGAAACCGTTCCAGGTTCCGGCAAATCTGATCCGCCGAGTCCTCGACGTAACGGTCGTAATACCCACCGAAGTGCGGCGTGATGATCACGTTCGGCATGCGCCAGAATGGATGATCGATGGGCAGCGGCTCCTGATCGAACACGTCGAGCGCGGCCCCGGCGAGTTTCTTGCGCTCGAGCGCGCGCACCAGTGCAGCGTCATTGAGCACCCCGCCGCGCGCGACGTTGATCAGATAGCTGGTCGGCTTCATGGCCGCGAGCACGCGATCCCCGACGATGTGGCGGGTGTCCGGCTCGAGCGGAAGCAGCAGCACCAGATAGTCGAGATCACCAACCACACGCTCGAGGTCGCTGCGCGGCACGATCCGGTCAAAGCCGGTAGCCGGCCGTGGCGTGCGCGAGATTCCGACCACGGTCATGCCCATCGCCTGACAGCGCGGGGCCAAAGCCTGCGCGATCGCCCCGACCCCGAGGATGCCGACGATCTTGCGGTCGAGCAGGCGCATCCGCCATTTGTCCCACACGCGGCGGTCCTGCCCGCGCACCGACCGCGGAAGGTCGCGGCTGAGCGCCAGCATCGACGCCAGCGCCGCCTCGGCGACGGGCGGCCCGTGAATCCCCTTGGTGGAGGTGATCAGCACGTCGCGGTGAAGCGTCTCCTGGTCCGCGATCCCATCGACTCCGGTGCCAAAAGCGTGCACCCAATTGAGCCGCGACGCATGCGCGAAAATCCCCGGCGGCAGCCGCACTCCGAACGACATGAGGATTTCGGCGCGCCCGATGTTGGCCTTCAATTCCTCGATCGTGCCGACCGTTTGCACCGTGAGCGCGGGAAAGCGTGGCGCTATGATGCGCTCATAGAGAAAGCGCTCGCTCTCATCCCACGGCAGGAAGATCAGGACATGCATGGGGGTCCCGGGCCATTCCGGGCAGCGCTCACGGCTTGACCGCCGCGACCGCGCGTCGGCGGTCTGACGGAGCGGGCGGCGCCGGCACAAACCGCCCGAACTCGTCGGCCACAACGCTGGCCAGAACGTCGAGATAGGGCGCATACGAGGCACTATCGGGCTTGATGAAGCCGACCTCCGGCTGCTCGTTCGCCGCGAGACGCCGCAGGAAGACCGGCGCTGCGACCGGCGTGTACATGGTTCCCTTCGGATTGCTCAGGGTGGTAATGAGGCCACGGCAGACACCCTCGCCGTCCGGCAACGACAGCAGCACGGTGCGAAGATTGCCCACATGGGTGCTGACCAGGTTCAGAAAAGGCGTCCCAAACGGAATGTAGACAGTGCCTTTCTGCGCGTATTTGGCATCCCGGCGGGAGAGTTCCTCGAAACGCAGGCTGCGTGTCGCCCCGTCCCAGCTGATCCGAATCAGATAGGCGTTCAGGTTCGTCGGGTCGGTGAACAGCGGGCGCACGCAGAGATAATCGCCCTGCAGATAATCGACCGCCTGGAGCGTGTATCCTCCGATCTGACTGGGTGCCTGATCGTCTTCGGCGTGCTTGGGCGTGAGCGCGATGTTGAGGATCGCCTCGATCTTGGTCAGGGTGCGTTCTGAAAACTCGCCCTGAAACAGCTTGTCGATCGTCGATTTCGACAGGTAGTCGCGAATCAGGTCTTTGCGGGCAAGCCCATGGGCGTCGAGGTGATGCTGGATCGCAGCAGCGATCGCCAAGCGTTGGCTCTTCGATTGCAATGACCCTTGATCTTCCGACACGAACCCGCCTCGCGCTCACATAGCAAAGAGTAACATTTTTTCGCAAATTTTGGCGAGGCCCGGCCACTTCAGTCGGATCCGCCTCCAAAGATTGACACGCTATCGAATTCTTTGTCGTCGCGTCCCCATGCAGAAAAAAATATCTGTCGATTCAAAGAGCGGACAACCGCCCACCCACTGAATCGTTCCGGCCCTTCGACGCCAACGACGAGGCCTGACCGTGAGCACGCCAACAGCCGACGACGAAACTCTGATCCGGGCGATTGCGCGGGGCGATCGCACCGCCATGCAAACCCTGTTCGCCCGCCATCGGGTGAAAGTCTTCCGCTTTGTGCTGCGCGTAGTGCGCAACCAGGCGACGGCAGAGGAGCTGACCGCCGATGTGTTTCTGGATGTCTGGCGCAACGCCCGCCGGTTCGAGGGACGCTCGGCCGCGGCAACCTGGATCCTGGCGATCGCGCGGTTTAAGGCGCTCTCGGCGCTGCGACGCTGCCGCGAGCGGACGCTTGATGAGACCGCCGCTGCGCGCATTGCCGACCATTCCGAGGGCCCCGAGGCGGCGCTCGCGAACAAACACCGGGGCGACGTCCTGCGCGCCTGTCTGGCGCGACTGTCACTTGACCATCGCGAAGTCATTGATCTCGTGTATTACCATGAGAAATCGATCGACGAGGTGGCGAAGATCGTCAACGTCCCGGTGAACACCGTGAAAACACGGATGTTTCACGCCCGCAGGCGGCTCGCCCGCCAGCTCGAGGACGCCGGCCTCGAACGCGAGTTCCTCTGACCGCAGCGATGGACCCAGGCAAGACTGTACGCGGCGACGCGCCGGTGATTGCAAGCGGCCGCAACATTTGACCAACGAGTCGCACCGTCCGGTAAGGGGCCGTTCACCTTCTTGGGCGAAAACCAACGACGGGCTTGGGACAGCTTGGGCGACAAAGCCATCGCCGGAGAAGGAAAAACAATGCGTAGGGTTGTGGTGTGTGGCGTTGGCGTCGTCGCCCTGGTGAGCCTCGGTATCTTTGCGACTTTCATGCCCGGCAGCCATCGTGAACCGGGCAGCCCGAGCCAGCCATCGAACGTCGCCGCCGCTCACGCCGCCCTGCCCGCCGCGGCGCCGGCCGCGCCGCAAGCGGTCGCCGCGCTCGCAGCCGCCGGCCGCGCCCAACTGGGGCCGTCTTCGGAGACCGACGCGACCAAAGCCTTAGCGCCATCGGCGGCGAAGATCGTTGCAGGTCCGCCCTGCCAGACCCCCGGGGCACTTGGCGTCGCCCGCGTGGTGGAAATCGACACGACCGGCGGCCCAGGCTTCGGATTTCAGCACTTCAAGGCCTATGACTTTCTCAATCCCGGTGAGGTCGTCTTGACCTTCGACGACGGTCCGTGGCCGATCAACACCCCGGCTGTGCTCGCCGCGCTCGCGGCCCAGTGCGCCAAGGCGACGTTCTTCTCGATCGGCAAGCACGCGGTCTGGCATCCGGAAATTCTCCGGCAGGTCGCGGCAGCGGGTCATACGATTGGTTCGCACACATGGTCGCACGTCGACCTAGTCAAGAAATCGCCGGCCGAAGCCAAGGACGAGATCGAAAAAGGCATCAGCGCGGTGCGGGCCGCCCTTGCCGCACCTTATGCCCCGTTCTTCCGGTTTCCAGAACTGCGGCATCCGCCGGAAATGATGACCTATCTCGAGAGCCGCAACATCGCGATGTTCTCGACCGACATCGACTCATTCGACTTCAGGATCAAGAATCCGGATCAGATCGTCACGTCGGTGATGGGCAAGCTCAAGAAGGACGGCAAGGGCATTATCCTGATGCATGATTTCCAGCGCGCGACCGCGCAGGCGTTGCCCGAGCTGCTGAGCGAACTCAAGGCCAACGGCTACAAGATCGTGCAGCTTACCGCCAAGTCATCGATTGAGACGCTGCCCGAGTACGACACCATGATGTCGCAGGAGATCAAAGGCGGGACCGCGAATGCGCGTCCGACTGCGAGCGTCGTGCGCACGGTGAGCGAGGGCAACTGAGCCGAGGCGACTACCTTGACGGCGCACCCGCAATCCGGGCCAAGTCGTCGGCATAGCCCCGACATTCCCCAGCGTACTGATCGTCGATGACCATCCGGTGGTGCGCATGGGTCTGCGCGCCGTCATCGAACAATCCGGTGGCTACGAGGTTGCGGGGGAAGCAGGCGCGGCGGCGGACGCCGTACGACTTGCGACGCGCGAGCAGCCGAGCTCGTTATCCTTGACCTGATGCGGGGTGGCCGGAGCGGCGCCGATTTGGCGGCCAATGCCTGCAAGCAGCCCCCGCGGCCCGTATCCTTGTTCTTTCGCAGCACGACGAAACGCTTTACGCCGAGCATGTGCTCGCAGCCGGGGCGCGCGGCTATCTCATGAAGAGTGCCGAGCTTAACGGCGTCGTGCAGGCGCTGAACGCCGATCAGGACGCCCTCATTTAGACAGGTCCAAGATCGCCTGCGCAAATGCGCGCGGCGCTTCCTGCGGAAGGTTGTGGCCAATGTTGTCAAGCACGCGGCGCTCGTAACGCTGCGTGAAATGGCGCGCGTGGCCCTGCGAGCTCGGCGCGGGTATGACGCCATCGACCGCGCCGTGCAGTGCGATCGTCGGGATGCTGATCTTGGGCAACCCGGCGAGCCGCAATTCGGTTTCCACATAGCGGGGGTCGTCTGGCGCCGCGCCCAGGCGATGGCGGTAGGAGTGGACCGCCACGTCGACAAAATCCGCGTTGTCGAACGAGCCCGCGCTGCGCGCGTAGGTCGCCTCGTCAAAGGCCCAGGTTGGCGACCACAGTTGCCAGAGCAGCCGGCAAAGTGGAACGCGGTTGGCGGCGAGCCCGGCGCGGCCGCGTTCGGTGTTGAAGTAGTATTGATACCAGAAGCGGCGTTCCTGTTCGGGATCGGCAGGCTTTCCGGCGTTTGCGATGTCCTGAATGAGATAACCGCAGCAGGTCACGAGCGCGCGCACGCGCCCGGGCCAGAGCGCCGCGACGATGCAGGCCGCCCGCGCACCCCAGTCGAACCCGGCGAGGATTGCGTCTTCGAGTTCCAGCGCGTCGAGCAGGTCCAGGGTATCGTGCGCGAACGCGGCCTGCTGGCCTGATCGTACCGCATCATGAACAAGGAAGCGGGTGTCGCCATAGCCGCGCACGTATGGAACGACGGTACGAAGCCCGGCGGCGTTGAGGATCGCTCGAACGTCGTCGAAGGAGCGTGGATCGTAGGGAAAGCCATGCAATAGAACGGCCGCCGGCGCAGCCGGCGGGCCGCTGGTCTCGCAGGCGATTCGCAGGACCGGCGTTTGAACGTGCTGCAAATGTGCCATAACGTTTCCGCACAAACGCAGCCTCACGCGAGCCGCGTCAATCAATCCTTCTCACGCCGGCGAACCCCGCGCAACGGCGGACTGGTTTCCAGGCGGTTGCCGACAGCGCGCGCGCCCCGATAGAATAAGCGACGGGCCGCAGGCGGGAGGAACCAATGATCAAGGCTGCGTGCGCCGCTGCAATTCTCATCGTCGCTTTCATCTCGTTCGTCCTTGCGCAGACCGCCGGCTCTTCCTCGCAACAAGGTACCCTCATGACCATTGTTTCGCCTGACGTTCTCAAAGACCTCGCTCCGACCGGCAAGCTGCGCGCCGCAATCAATCTCGGCAACATGGTGCTTGCGCAAAAGGATCCGGCGACCGGGCAGCCGAAAGGCATCACGCCCGACCTCGCACGCGAACTCGGCCGGCGACTTGGCGTCCCGGTCGAGCTCGTGCCGTTCGACGCCGCCGGCAAGGTGTTCGAGGCGGTCAAGACCGGCGCGCTCGACGTGATGTTTTTGGCGATCGAGCCGGTGCGCGCGAATGAGATTGCGTTCACCGCGCCGTATGTTCTTATCGAAGGCGTTTACATGGTGCCCAAGGATTCAAAGATCGCCAGCGTCGCCGACGTCGATCGCGACGGAATTCGGGTTGGGGTCAGCAAGAACTCCGCCTACGACCTTTATCTGACGCGCACCCTCAAGCACGCGACTTTGGTACGTGGGGACAATGGCATTGCGCTATTCGTCAAGGACAAGCTCGATGCCGCCGGCGGCGTGAAACAGCCGCTCGTCGCCTACGCCAAGACCAACCCGAACGTGCGAATCCTGGACGGGCGTTTTATGGAGATCCGACAGGCCATGGGTACGCCGAAGGGCCGCGGCGACGCAGGTGCGCGCTACCTTGGGGCCTTCATCGAGGAGATGAAGGCGAGCGGGTTTGTGGCTGATGCGCTCAAACGCAGCAACCAGCCCGACGCCGCGGTGGCGCCGCCGGCGAGCTAAAAATGCCAGCGAGGGAGGATCAAATGGATACAGCCACGTTAGCGCCGACCCCGGCCTCGGCCGCCGCCGAGCAGCACTCGCATGTCGTTCGGCCGGCCGAGATGGAGTGGCAGAAAACCCGCTTTCCGGGCTGCGAGGCGAAGACCCTGCTGCTCGACCGGAAGACCGGACTCGTCACCGCGCTGATGCGGTTTGCACCCGGCGCCGTGCTGCCGGATCACGAGCACGTGCAGATCGAGCAGACCTGGGTGATCGAGGGCAAGCTCGTCGACAAAGAAGGCCCCGCCGCCGGTCTCGAGGTCGGTCCCGGTGAGTTCGTGTGGCGCGAGGTCGGCAGCCGTCACGTGGCCTGGTGCCCGGAGGGCGGCCTGATGCTGGCGATCTTCCAGGTGCCGAACAAGTTCTTCGATCGCGACGGGCGCGTGACCGACATGGCCGGCAATGACTGGGCAAGCCTCTGGGGCCATACCGGCAAAGCCTAATTCACTGATCCTGCTGCATGCCGAATTCGCGGATGGTCGCCGCAACGTCGTCCACCGTTTGACTGAGCACGTCGGCAAGCTCCGCCGGTGACGATGAGATCGGTATCGACCCGGCCTTCGTGATCATCGCCTGATATTCGGGCATCGCCACGATCGCAACGACGTTGCGGTGCAGCAGCTCCATGATTGGCGGCGGCGTTCCGGCGCGCGCGCAAATTCCGAGCCAGCCATAGCGCACGAAGTCGATGCCCTTTTCGACCAAGGTCGGGATTTCAGGGGCGACATCGAGCCGTTGCGGGCTGGAGACCGCGAGAATCTTCAAGTGCTGGCTCTCATATTGTGGCAGCACTTGCAGTGTCGGCGCGACATAGAAATGGACAATGCCTGACAACAGGTCCTGCATCACCTGCGGGCCGCCCCGATAGGGAATCCGGTTCATCGACATGCCGGTGAGGCGCTCGAGTTGGCGCGCCAGGATCTCCTGTGCGGACCCGATCCCGATCGAGATATATCCAACCTCGCCCGGATGCGCTTTGGCGTAGGCCACGAACTGTTCGAAGGTGGTGGCGGGAATCGCATTCGACAGCGCCAGCCCATAATAATATTTGGCAATCAGCGATATGGGCGCGACATCGCGCAGGGCGTACAGCGGATTTCGATACAGGACGGTGTTGATCGACTCGAAGTGGGTGCACAGCAGGAGCGTGTAGCCGTCGCTCGGCTGTGACAGCACATCGCGCGTCGCCAGCATGCCGCCTGCTCCGGGCTTGTTCTCAACCACGACATTCTGACCAAGCCGCGACCCGAGTTTTTCGGCAATGAAGCGCGCCGGAATGTCGGTCGGCCCGCCGGCCCCGAAACCCACCACTAGCCGGATCGGGCGGCTTGGAAACGCATCGGCGGCATGCGCCGCGCTTGCCGTCGCGAGCAAGGCGGCGGTGAGGGCGCAGCAAAGGCCTGAACGGAACGACAACGATAAAGACCGCACGCAATCTCCTCGGGCTGGAATTGCTCGGTATGCAAGCGGCGGGTAAGGGCTCATGGGCAATTTCCGGCATCTTGACTTGCCATCACCGCGTCCCTTTTCTGCTGCTACACTTTTGGTAATTGAAGTTAGCAGATTGAGTTTGCCCGGCGCAGCAGCGGTGGAGGATAGCGTGAGAGTGTTTCTAGCAATCATGGCAATCGCATTGCTGACAGGCGCAGCCCACGCTCAGGGCCTGACCGGAGCGGGAAAACGCGGGCAAAACGAGCAGGCGGCCGACCAGCAACGCCGGCAACAAAAGGCGGCTGAGGCCGAGAAGGCCTACAAGGCCGGGCTTGAAAAGATTCCGAACGCCGATACCAAACAGGATCCCTGGGCCGACGTTCGCGGTGCCCAGCCAGGTAAGAGCAACACCAAATCAAAATAGCGACTGGCCCCGGCCTCCATCCTGTCAGTCGCTACTCAGCGCCCGGCGGCATAACCCTGCATACCACGCGGGTTGGCCGCCGCCCGTCGCCGCGGGCCGACTTTGGACGCCGCGGTGAGGCGGCCCTCGGACCACGCCGGCCCAACCTCGACATCGTGTCCGCGCGCGCGCAGCGCCTTGATCGTCGCCTCGGTCAGGCGGCTCTCGACCACCAGCACGCCCGGGCGCGCAGTGCGCGGCCAGAACGAAATTGGGAAATGCTCCGAGTGCCAGGCCGGGGCGTCGATTGATTCCTGCAGGTTGAGACCCGCGTGGACGTGGCGCAGAAAGAACTGCGCGGTCCATTGATCTTGCTGGTCACCGCCTGGGGTTCCCCACGCGAGGTACGGTTCGCCATCGCGCAACGCCAGCGTGGGCGTCAGTGTCGTGCGCGGACGCTTGCCCGGCGCGAGCGACGCCGGATGACCGTCCTCGAGCCAGAACATCTGCGCGCGCGTGCCGAGACAGAAGCCGAGCTCGGGGATGACGGGCGAGGACTGCAGCCAACCGCCGGACGGCGTCGATGACACCATGTTGCCGGCACGATCGATGATATCGAAGTGCACGGTGTCGCCCACAACCTCGCCCAGGCGGCCGACGGTTGGCTCGCCGGCGCCGGCGGCCAACCCGGATATTGCGGCTCGCCGCACGCCGACCATGGCGCCGAACCCGGCAATTTCGCCGGGTCGCAGCTCGAAAGAGGCGCGGTCGGTCACGAGCTTGCGCCTCTGCGCGTTATAGGAATCCGACAGCAGGATTTCGATCGGAACCTCGACGAACTTCGGGTCCCCATAGAAAGCCTCGCGATCCGCAAAGGCGAGCTTTGCGCATTCGACCTGCAGATGAATGAACTCAGCGCCCGCCGGGTCGAGGCCGTCGAGGTCAAACCCCTTCAACAGCGCGAGCTGCTGCAGCAGCACCGGCCCCTGGCTCCAGACACCGGCCTTGCAGACCGTGTAGCGTCCGTAGTCGTAGGTCAGCGGCCTCTCGAGGCTCGGCTGCCATGCTGCCATGTCGGCGCCGGTAAGGACGCCGCGGTGCGGCTCACCGGACACATCCATGACCGCCTGCGTACGACAGAAGCGATCGATTGCGTCCGCCACGAAACCCCGCGACCAGGCCGCGCGGGCGCGTTCGATCTGCGCCACGCGATCGTGACCGGCGCTCTCGGCCTCCGCCAGGATCCGCGCATAGGTTCGCGCCAGCGTCGTGTTGGCAAAGATCGCGGTCGGCGCGGGCACAGCGTTATTCGGGAGATAGATCGCGGCCGACGTCGGCCAATGGACTCGGAACAATTCGGCGACCGAAGCGATGGTCGCGCTGGCGCGCTCGGCCAGCGGATGGCCGTTCTGGGCATATTCGATCGCGGGCGTGAGCACGTCGGCGAGCGCAAGCGTGCCGTAGTCGCGCAGCAGCAGCATCCAGGTTTCGAATGTGCCCGGAACGCAGGCCGCCAGCAGTCCGGTGCCCGGCATAATGTCGAGGCCGAGCGCCCGGTAATGGGCGATGGTGGCAGCCGCCGGCGCGACGCCCTGTCCGCAGATCACTTCGGGATGGCCGCGTCGCACGTCGAAGACAAGAACCGGCACATCGCCACCCGGGCCGTTGAGATGCGGCTCTACGACCTGCAGCGTAAACGCGGTCGCAACCGCGGCGTCGAAGGCGTTGCCGCCTTTTTCGAGTGTCGCCATACCGACCGCCGTCGCAATCCAGTGGGTAGATGTGACGACGCCGAAGGTGCCTTCGATCTCGGGGCGGGTGGTAAACGGATTGGGATTGATGTTGGACATGGCAGCAAACAATGATCAGATGTCGCTTTCCAGCGCAACACCCTGATGGAGAGTCGTGATGCTGACGGTAGGCGTTGCATTCCACGTGGTTGCGGCGGTCATTTGGGTCGGCGGCATGTTCTTCGCGTTGCTGGTGCTGCGGCCAAGCACCGGCCCGCTCGACCCCCCGGTCCGGCTGGCGCTTTGGCAGCGAGTATTTTCCCGCTTCTTTCCGTGGGTTTGGGCGGCGGCCGCGGTTCTGCTGGTGAGCGGGTTTGCGATGGTGATTTGGGGCTTGGGCGGCTTTGGCCGGGTCGGAGCCTATGTGCAGATCATGATGGGGATGGGAATTCTAATGATGCTGATCTACGGACATCTCTACTTTGTACCGTGGCAGCGGTTCCGCCGAGCCGTCGATGCGGCGGAGTGGCCAACGGCCGCAAAGCATATCGATCAGATCAGATTGTTGGTAACCATCAATTTGATCCTCGGCCTGATCACGGTGGTCGTAGGCGCCGCCGGGCGCTATTACGGCTAGCTGGACCAGCGGAGAATCTTTGATGCTTGCAGTTTATACCTCGCGGGGCAGCGCGCTCGTGCGCAAGCAGATCGAAGCCGACGTCGCGCTTCCCGAAAACGCGCTGTGGATCGATCTCGAGCTGCCGACGCCCAGCGAGGACAAAGCGGTCGAACAGGCGCTCGGCATCTCGGTTCCCACGCTGCGGGAAATGCAGGAGATCGAGATTACCAGCCGGCTCTATGTCGAGAACGGCGCCCGTTACATGACCGCGACACTGATGGCCCATCAGGATACCGAGGTGCCGACCACCACGCCGGTCACCTTCATTCTCGCCGGCCACCGTCTGGTCACCGTTCGCTACGACGAGCCGCGCCCCTTTGTCATCGTCAATCACCGGCTCGAGCGCGCTTGCCCTGCGGACGCGACCGGCGAAACCATCATGATGGATATTCTTGATGCCGTGATCGATCGCCTCGCCGACGTTCTAGAGCACATGAGCAACGACGTTGAGCAGGTCTCGCGCGACATCTTCGACCCAAAGGCACCGGCCGGCAACTTCCACAATTACAGCCGGATCCTGCACACGATCGGCAAGAAAGGCGACGTCACGTCGAAGGTGCGGGAAAGTCTGGTGTCGATCGGCCGCGTCCTGCTCTATCTCGCCAACGAAGCCGACACCATGAAATGGGCAAAGGACCAGCGGGCGATCCTCAAGGGTATGCAGCGCGACGTGCAATCGCTCTCCGATCACGCCACCTACATATCGACCAAGATTCAGTTCCTGCTCGATGCCATGCTCGGCATGGTCAGCCTGCAGCAGAACAACATCATCAAGATCTTCTCGGTGGCGGCGGTGGTGTTCATGCCCCCGACCCTGCTCGCATCGATCTACGGCATGAACTTCAAGCACATGCCGGAACTCGATTGGACCTACGGATACCCAATCGGACTTTTTCTGATGCTGGTGGCTGCGATTCTGCCGTACTTGTTCTTCAAGTGGAAGAAGTGGCTCTGAGCGATTATCGTCTTTGCCGAGGACGTTTTCATGCTGCAAAAAATTACGTTGGTGGTCGTTGTTTGCGCCACGGTCAGCCTGGGAGCACAGGCACGTGCCGCGTGCGTCGACGTGCGGCAGACAGAGCCTCTGTCGTTCAAAGGTACGCTGAGCCGCCAGGTCTTCCCTGGACCGCCGAACTATGAGGACGTCAGGAAGGGCGACACACCGGAACGCGCCTTCATTATCAAACTGGACGCCCCGATCTGCGCGACCGGCGACGAGTTTCTCGACAGCAGCGAAGCCTTCGACACGGTCCAATTGCTGGTGGACAACTCCGCAAAGGGCGGTCCGGCGCTTTTGTCGAGCCTCACCCGGCTGATCGGCAAGCGGGTGCAGGTCATGGCCACGTCGGGGTTTGGCGCCGAAAACGGACACCATCATGCTGCGCTGCTGGCGACAGTGGCGAGCATCACGGCCGATGGAGCGGGCGCAGCCGGCCGTTGAGCGCTGCACTGGCGCTCTCGCGTTGCGTTGCTAGCGGCCGGAACGTTTGCTCGGCTGCGCCGTTCCAAGTGTGAGCGAAGACATGAGCAAAGTCATCAAACTCAATCGGCGCCTCACCCGGCGAGCCGGCTCGCGCCCGCCGCCGAGGCCCAACCGGCCGTCCAGGTCGGACGCCGAGAACGCGGTGCGTACCCTCATTCGCTGGGCCGGTGATGACCCGGATCGCGAGGGGCTGCGCGGCACGCCCGCACGGGCCGTGCGCGCCTACGAGGAGTGGTTCGCCGGATATGACGAGGATCCGCGGGATTATCTGAAAAGGACGTTCGAGGAAGTCGCGGGATATGACGAGATCGTGCTGCTCCGCGATATCCGCTTCGAGTCCTACTGCGAGCATCATCTGGCTCCCATCATCGGCCGCGCGCATATCGGCTACCTCCCGCATACACGCGTGGTCGGGATCTCGAAACTTGCGCGGCTCGTCGACGTTTACGCAAAGCGGCTGCAGATCCAGGAACGCATGACCGCCGAGATCGCCGGTTGCATCAGCAGCGTGCTTAAGCCCCTCGGCGTCGCCGTGGTGCTCGAGGCGACCCATCAATGCATGACCACCAGAGGCGTGCACAAATCGGGAGTAACGATGGTGACCAGCCGAATGCTCGGCGTGTTCCGCACGCACCCCGAAACCCGGCAGGAATTTCTCGCCGCGCTCAATCTGAAGGAACGCGACGGCGGCATCGGCACCTGAGATCGGCCTTCATGGGCATCGTCACGGTGGCTCGCCGAGCAGGCGCAGCCCGCGAGAAGGTGGCCTGTGGAACAACCGCATGATGCAATGAGTTATTGGTAGTGCCGGGGCGGAAGCAGAGGCTACGCATGCCACGCAAATATTCTCCAAGCGCATCGAAGGATGTCGAACGCGCGATGCGGCGGCGCAAGACAGGGACGCTCAAAAGCGGCAAGGGCGGTCGCGGCGGGACGGTCAAGAGCCGCAAGCAGGCGATTGCGATCGGTCTGTCCGAGGCGCGCAAGAAGGGCAAGAAGGTGCCGAAGCGGCGAGCCTCAAAATAGGCCGCGTCGTGGTGCTGCGTTGTGTTGGCCTACCGCTTGACGGCCAGCATGCGCGTGAGCACGTCATTGTGCTTAATCAGGTGATGGCGCAAGGCGCCAAGCACGTGGACCACGATCAGGGCGGCAAGCAAGTAAGCGATGATCTTGTGCGAGTCCTCGAACAGCTCGTGCATCGCACGATCTTGGCTCTGGTAGATCGCCGGCAGCGCGATGCCGAGCAGGTCGCGGGTGAGCGGGTTGCGGAATGTGCCAGCAAGCGCCCAGCCGGTGAGTGCGCCGGCAAGCATCAAAACATAAAGGGCGATGTGCGCTGCCCTGGCCGCGTATCGCTCCCAAGCCTGCCCCTCTAATGCCGGCACGGGATTGATCCAGCGCCACAGCAGCCGCAGGATCAGGAGCGCTAGAAAATCATAGCCCAGAGCAGCATGCAGGCCGTAGTTCGCCAGCCGATCCGGCCGCGGTGCAAGATGCGTCATCCACCATCCATGGGCGAGGAGAACGACAATCAGGACAGCGCCGAGCCAATGCAGCGCGATTGCGGGCCAGCCCCAGGCGGCCGATGAATTACGAATCATGCGCGACCCCGTGAATCAGATCGGACCTAATCGACCTTGATTCCGGCGGAATTGGACAGGTCGGTCCATTTGGCAAGCTCGCCTGCTATGAAGGCCGCGAATTGCTGCGGCGTCTCAGTCGCGGGCCGAGCGCCGAGATTGGCCAGCGCAGTCTGCATGTCGGGCGTGCGCAAGGCCGCATTGATGACGCGGTTGAGCTTGTCGATGATGTCCATCGGCGTTGCGGCCGGCGCCACCACCCCGAAGAAGCTCGTCACCTCGTAGTCCGGAATGCCCGCTTCGATCATGGTCGGCAGGTCCGGGAAGTCGGTCTGCCGCGTACGGCTGGTAACCGCCAGCGCGCGCAGCCGTCGGTCCAGCACCAACGGGCGCACCACTGTCACATTGTCGATCGCAAACTGCACCTGGCCACCGACGACGGCCGTCATTGCCTCGGCGCCGCTCTTATAGTGCACGATCGCAAAATCGATGCCGGTGCGTGCCTTGAGCAGCTCGCCCGAAAGGTGCGTAAGGTTGCCGGCGCCGACGGCAGCGTAATCGAGCTTGCCGGGGTTGGCCTTGGCGTACGCAATGAGTTCAGCGACCGTCTTCGCGGCAAACGCCGGCGTGACCACCAGTAACTGATAGGAGTCCGTCAGCTTGGCGATTGGCGCAAAATTCTTCACTGGATCGTAGCCGGCGTTCTTGGAGACCGCCGGAATGTTGGCAAGCGTCGCGGTGTTGCCCAACATCAGCGTGTAGCCGTCGGGCGGAGCTGCTGCGACCGCGCGCGCGCCGCCCGCGCCGCCGCGATTGTCGACGATCACCGGCTCGCCGAGCGATTGCTGCAGTCGATCTGCGATCAGCCGTGCCAGCACATCGGTCGGCCCGCCGGGCCCGGCCGGCACGATGAGGTGGATGGTGCGATCCGGCCAAGTTTGCGCGTTCCCTGTAGCAGGCGTTGCGCAGATCACGGCAACGACCGCCGCCGTAAGGCGTGTCGCGACGGCGCGAGGGATTTTCATCTGATCGCCGGTAACGCCGCGTTTACTCGGCGGCAGTGCGGGTGCCCTGACCAAACCGGCGCTCGATATAGTCGATCACCAGTTGCTTGAAATCGGCCGCCAGCGTCGGGCCCCGCAATGTCTTGGCCTTCTTGCCGTCGATGAAGACCGGTGCGGTCGGCTGCTCCCCGGTTCCGGGAAGCGAGATGCCGATGTCGGCGTGCTTGCTCTCGCCGGGCCCGTTCACGATGCAGCCCATCACGGCGACGTTGAGGCCCTCGACCCCCGGGTAACGGGTTTTCCAGGCCGGCATTTCATCGCGAATGAAATCCTGAATCTCGCGCGCGAGTTCCTGGAACGTGGTCGAGGTCGTTCGCCCGCAACCCGGGCAGGCGGCGACCAGCGGCACGAACACGCGAAAGCCCATGGTCTGCAGCAACTCCTGCGCGACCTTGACCTCGAGCGTGCGATCGCCGTTCGGCTCCGGGGTGAGCGAGACCCGGATGGTGTCGCCGATGCCCTGCTGCAGCAAAATACCCATTGCGGCCGAGGAGGCCACAATGCCCTTCGATCCCATGCCGGCCTCGGTGAGGCCGAGATGGATCGCGTAATCGGATCGCGCCGCGAGTTCCTGATAAACCGCGATCAGATCCTGCACCGCCGACACCTTGGCGGAGAGAATAATCTTGTGACGCGGCAGGCCGATTTCCTCAGCACGCTCCGCCGAGAGCAGCGCCGATTGCACCATGGCCTCGCGGGTCACCGCGCGCGCTTCGCGCGGGTTGGCCGTGCGCGCGTTCTCGTCCATCAGGCGGGTCAGCAATTCCTGATCGAGCGAGCCCCAGTTGGCGCCGATCCGCACCGGCTTGTCGTGCCGGATTGCCATCTCGATGATGGCCGAGAACTGCCGATCCTTCTTGTCCTTGAAGCCGACGTTACCGGGATTGATGCGATATTTGTCGAGCGCCTCGGCGCACCTCGGGTGATCGGCGAGAAGCTTGTGGCCGATGTAGTGAAAGTCGCCGACGATCGGCACGTTGACGCCCATCTGGCCGAGCCGGTCCTTGATGTGCGGGACCGCGGCGGCGGCCTCGTCACGATCGACAGTGATGCGCACGAGCTCGGAACCGGCGCGGGCGAGCGCCGCTACCTGCCGGGCGGTGCTCTCAACGTCGGCGGTGTCGGTGTTGGTCATCGACTGAACGACGATCGGAGCGCCGCCACCGACCCTTACGCCTCCGACATTGACCGCTATCGACTTGTGGCGCCCGGCGGGCGCGGCGTGATCCAACATGCTCGATCCTCTGGCAGGCCTATGTAACGTCCGCGTGGCGGATTGACCAGAACGCGGGTGGCGGGCCTTCCATTCTTAGGAACCTAATCACAGAATTGGCTCGTTTTTCCTTACCGCGGGCGGTTGACGAGGGCGAGACCCACCAGCACCAGGACCACGGCGGCGCCGAACGCGAAGGTGAACGGCTCGTGCAGCAGCGTGCAGCCGGCCGCGACGCCGAACAGCGGCGTGAGGAAGGTGAAGGCCGATACACGCGTTGCAGCGAAGCGCTGGATGAACCAGAACCAGAACGGAAATGTGATCCCGACGACCAGGACCTGGTAGGCGAGCCACGACAACGCGACGCCGCCCGGCATCACGTCGATGCGCTCATGCGCGAATGCCGCGACTGCCAGGATCGGCACTGAGACGGCGAGCTGATAGATCAGCGTCTTTTCCGGCGACACCCGACTGAGCCTGGATGCCTTGATGAGCAGCGTGGTTGCGCCCCAGGCAGCTCCCGCACCGATCAGCAAGAGATCGCCAAGGAGGGTCTGCGAATCAAGGCTTGGCTGCGGGACCCCGATCGCGAACGCAAGCCCGACGAAACAGAGGACGAGTCCGAACCATTGCACGGGACCAAGCCGCTCTCCCGGCAGGACCAACGGCGCGCCAAGCGCGACGAAGAACGGCGCCGTGTAGAGGAACAGCGAGGCGCGACTTGCGCTGGTGTACTGCAGGCCCGCGAACACCAGCAGAAACTCGACGGCGAACAAGACGCCGGCAGCCACGCCCGCGGTCAGCGTCCTATCGCGTTGCGTGAGCCTGATCCCGCGCAACCAGATCCAGACCAGCACGATAAGGAGGCCGCCGCCGGTGCGGACCAGCGCCTGGGTGAATGGCGGGACCTCCGGCAACGCAAACTTGATCGCGACCTGATTAAGCCCCCATGACAGACATAGAACCGAAATAAGCGCGCTCGCCCCGGCGTCGAGCGGGCGCGAGTGCGAGCGCAGCGAGGATTGCGAAGTGGTCATGAGCGGGTGCGATGCGCGGTTTAGCTGGATGACTTCGCCGCGCGGCTGCGGCAGTGCGCGCACAGACCGGTGATCTCGACAACCGACATTTTGGGGGTGAAGCCGGCGCTGCGCGCGGCAGCTGCGAGCGACTGGCCGACCGCGGTTCCCGGCGCCTCGCCGACCGCGCCGCAGCTTTCGCAGATCAGGAACGTGACCAGCGCACCGGTCCGATGATTGTTAACGCACGCCAGAAAGGCATTGCGGCTGGCAAGGCGATGCACCAGCCCAAGTGCAATAAGGAATTCGAGCGCGCGGTAAACCGTGATGGGCGCGAGCCGTGGGCCGCCAACCGTATCCATGATGTCGTAGGCGCCGAGCGGCTTGTGGCTCGCCGCCAACGCTTCCAGCACCTTGCGACGGATCGGAGTAAGCCGCTGCGCGGCTGCCGCGCAGACGTTCTCGGCATGCGAAATCGCGTCTGCGGCGCAACGCGCGTGATTGTGACGTGGATCGAGAAACACGGTGGGCATGCACGCAATCTAGAGCATGCCCCGCACGCGTGGGAACCCGTTTGCGAAAGCCACCCGCGCAGCGAAAGCAATAAAGCGCGCCCCGGTGCCGGCGTGGTCCAAGGTACGCCGCCCTTCTTAGGCGGGTCATGTTTCAAAAACGTGACGCCTAAAAACCGTTGCACCGCAGCAAAGCCGGAGGCATGGTCCGCCCGCAAGATGCCCCGCCCGAGCACCGGGCCAAAATTCAGGATCCAGTCATGCTCAAAGGAAAGACCGCCGTCGTCACTGGCTCGACCTCCGGCATCGGCCTCGGCATCGCCCGCATCTTCGCGAAGGATGGCGCCAATGTGGTGATCAACGGGTTTGGCGACAAAGTCGCGATCGAAAAGGAGCGCGCCGCGATCGAGAAGGAGTTCGGCGTGAAGGCGACCTATTCGGCGGCTGACATGACCAAGCCGGCGGAGATCGCCGACATGATCAAGACCGCCGAGAAGACCTTCGGCTCCGTCGATGTCCTGGTCAACAACGCCGGCATCCAGCACGTTGATCCGATCGAGAATTTTCCAATCGAGAAATGGGACCAGATCATCGCGATCAATCTCTCGTCCGCGTTCCACGCGTGCCGCGCGGCGGTACCCGGCATGAAGGCGCGAAAGTGGGGCCGCATCGTCAACACCGCCTCGGCGCATTCGCTGGTCGCCTCCCCCTTCAAGGTCGCTTATGTGTCGGCCAAGCACGGGATCGCCGGCCTTACCAAGACGGTCGCACTCGAGGTCGCGACGTTCGGCGTCACCTGCAACTGCATCAGCCCGGGCTACGTCTGGACTCCGCTCGTCGAACACCAGATCCCCGACACCATGAAGGCGCGCCATATGACGGCGGAGCAGGTGAAGCGCGACGTGCTGTTGGCGGCGCAGCCGACCAAGGAGTTCGTCACCATCGATCAAGTAGCGGCGCTCGCGCTGTTCCTCGCGAGCGATGCGGCCGCCAGCATTACGGGCTCCAACTACACGATCGACGGCGGCTGGACCGCGGAATAGCGGAGAGCGATCGCGCCGCGCGGCTTTATGGCCACCCCAGGCTGGTTGTCGAACCTGATCCCCGGCCGGACAGGAACAACCATAAAGAAGATCAACCTCGCGCTGCAGGGTGGAGGCGCGCACGGCGCCTTCACCTGGGGCGTGCTCGACCATCTGCTTTCGGACGGGCGGCTTGCGATTGAAGGCATTTCGGGCGCTTCGGCCGGCGCCATGAACGCCATCATGCTGGCGGACGGGCTCGCGCGCGGCGGACCCGAGGAGGCGCAAAAACGCCTCGCCGAGTTTTGGCGCGCAGCCAGTCTCGGCGGCAATCTTCCGCCCCTGCAGCGCGCGGTGGTCGACCGCATGCTGTGGTTTCTACCGGTTGAAGGCGTGCCGATGCTTGCTTGGCTTGACGCGCTCTCGCAGCTTTATTCGCCCTACGACGTCAATCCGCTCAATATCAATCCGCTGCGCGACCTGATCGAGCGGTTCGTCGATTTCGAAGCGGTGCGTAACTGCGAAGCGCTGCAGCTCTTCGTTACGGCCACCAATGTCCATACCGGCCGCCTGCACGTGTTTTCGCGCAAAAAAATCTCGGCCCAGGCGATCATGGCGTCGGCCTGCCTGCCGAACCTGTTTCGCGCGGTCGAGATCGACGGCGTGCCGTACTGGGATGGTGGTTACCTCGGTAATCCCGTGATCTTCCCGTTTTTTCGTACGACCGACACCGAGGACGTCCTGGTGGTGCAGATCAACCCGCTGGTGCGGCACTCGGTCCCAACGTCGGCGCAGGAAATCATGAACCGCGTGAACGAGATCACGTTCAATTCCTCCTTGCTCGACGAATTTCGCGCCATCGAATTCGTCGGCCGCCTGATCGATCAGCGCCGCCTGCCCCGCGGCAAAGGTCCCGGCCAATACCGACGCATCAACGTACACCGCATCGTGCTTGACAGCGAAGGCAAGGCTTTCACTGCGGCCAGCAAGCTCTCCAACGACTACGAGTTCTTTGAGATGCTGCGTGACAACGGGCGGCGCGCTGCGCGCCGATTCCTGGACGAGCATTTCGACGACATCGGCGTGAAGAGCACGGTCGACCTGCGCACCGAAGTACCGGCTGTGGTGGAGTAACGAGTTTTCCACGACGCCTGTGGACCGGGTGCAGCGGCCGCCCAATCGCGATACGCTAACACATGACTGGGTCCCTGATGACAGCGGAGGTCGGATCGACTGCGCTCGAGATTATCGTCGCCGACATCACCACGCTTCCGGTCGACGCGGTGGTGAATGCGGCGAACCGCTCGCTGCTCGGCGGCGGCGGCGTTGACGGCGCGATCCACCGCGCCGCCGGCCCCAAACTGTTGGAGGAATGCCGGACATTGGGCGGATGCGACACCGGCGACGCCAAGATCACCGGCGGTTACGCGTTACCGGCCAAGCACGTGATTCACGCGGTCGGGCCAGTGTGGAACGGCGGTCGTGCGGGTGAGGAAGACCTGCTGGCATCTTGCTACCGCAGCGCGATCGCGCTGGCGCATCAGCATGAGCTTGCATCGCTCGCCTTTCCGGCGATCTCGACCGGCGTTTATCGCTTCCCGCCCGATATCGCGGCGCGCATCGCGGTCGGCACCGTGGTGTCGGAAATTTCCGCCGTGCCGACGTCGCTCGGCCGCGTGGTGTTCTGCTGCTTCGCCAAGATCTCCGCCGAACATCACATCGCGGCGTTCGGCGAGCTCGGGTTGGGGTGAGTCAATCTCAGTCCTTGGGTTCCGCGTCGAGCCGGACGATCCAGCCTTCGAGCCCGGGCTTCGCGGCCGGATAGCGCTTGAGCACGATCGGATCGTGCCCCGGCACGACGTGTCGCGGCGAGGCCGCAAGCTTGCGGAGACGGCCATAGCCTTCCAGCGTCTCGGCAACGTTATAAACGGTCGGGAAAACCCGGCCGCCATCGAGGTGAGCGTAGAGGTGCGCGGCGTCGGCCGCGAGCACGACGGGGCCGAGTCGTGTGTCGACTCGCACGCTCTGCAGGCCTTTGGTGTGGCCGCCGATATGGTGCACGCTGACACCGGGGGCAATCAGATCGTCGCCGTCGTGAAACTCGACCCGGCCCGCGAATACCTTGCGCACCATCGCAACCACATAGTCGGGCTCGAACGAGCTTCGGATCGCCCTGTGGCACATCGCGCGTCCGGTTGCGTATTCCATTTCGCGGTCCTGCAGGTGATAGCGCGCCCGCGGAAACAGATCGTAGTTGCCGCTGTGATCGTAGTGCAGATGGCTGACGATGATGGTTGCGACGTTCCCGGGATCGATGCCGATCGCAGCAAGACCATCCACGACCGGCTTCACGGTCTGGCGGCCGCGGCGCGTGCCGACTGCTGGATCGAAGCCGGTATCGACCAGAATGGTGCGCACCTCGCCGACAATCGCCCAGACGAAGTAGTCGAGTGGCATGTCGACGTCGTGGGGATCGCCGCCGAGAAAATTCTCCGACGCTTTGCGCGGATGGTGACCGTAGCGAATGGCGTAGATCTCGTAGGTGTCGCCCATGCTATTTTGCCCGCACCTCGACGCCGGCACGGCGCTCGAGCGGTTGGACGATTGTGGTGAGATCAGCATCTGCGCCGATCTCGTCGCAAGCAACCTGCAGAAGCCGCATCACCGCCTGTGCAACCTCCATGGGAACGCCGAGCGTACTCGCTTCCGACAGGCAGAGCTTCACGTCCTTGATCATCAGCGCATTGGTAAAGCCGAGATCGAAGGTGCCGGGCAGGATGATCTTGGGGAACTTGTGCTCGGTCGCGGTGTTGCGCCCCGTGCCAGCGTTGATGACGTCAAGCATGACGCGCGGATCGAGGCCGGCCTTTACACCCATCACCATGGCCTCCGACGTCGCCGCCATGGCGGTGGCGGAGAGGAAGTTGTTGGCGAGCTTCATGGTCTGACCGTCACCCGGCTGCTCGCCGACGACGAACACCTTGCCGAACACCGCCAGCACCGGCTCGACCGCCGCGACGTCGGAGCGCGGACCCGACGCCATGACCGCCAGCGCCCCCTTGGCCGCGCCGCCGACACCGCCGCTCACGGGGCTATCGATCTGCACGATGTTGCGGGCGCGGAGCGCCGCAAAGATCCGTTTCGCCATGACCGAGCCGGTGGTCGATGTGTCGATAAAGCGGCGCACGCGCCGGCCCTCGATCACACCGCGAGGCCCGGTCGCGACCGAGTGCACCACATCGGGCGTCGGCAGGCTGGCGATCACGGTTTCGACGTCGTCGGCGACATCCGCAGGGGACCGCGCTGCCTTTGCACCAAGCCGAGTGAGGCGCTCAACCGCCTCCGCCCGCGTATCGGCAACAATCAGCTTGTGGCCGGCCTCCACCAGCCGGCGGGCCATATGAAACCCCATGTTGCCGAGACCGATGAATCCAATATCCATGTGCATTTACTCCGGCGCATGATCCGCAAGGTTGCCGACTTTTCGGGTCGGCGCTCACCCCTTTTTGTCCAACTCGGCGAACACCTCGCGCGCTGTCCGAAACGAGTCGACGGCCGCTGGCGCCCCGCCATAGATCATGACCTGCAGGAATATCTCGCTGATCTCCGCGCGCGTAACGCCGTTGCGCAACGCGCCGCGGATGTGGGCGCGCAGCTCGTGCGGCCGGTTGAGCACGCTGATCATCGCCAGATTGAGCATGCTGCGGGTCTTGCGCGGCAGCCCCTCGCGGCCCCAAACCGCCCCCCAGCAATATTCGTTGAGCATGTCCTGCAGCGGTTGATTGAAGTCATCGACGCTCTTGAGCGCCGCATTGACATATTCATCGCCGAGCACCGCCCGGCGAACCGCCAAACCCTTGTCATAAATCGCCTTGTCCATGTCGGTATTCTCCTTGGCGTGGCACCAATCTCTTGCTATCCGCAATCGCGCATGCGTGCACCCGGATTATGGGGGCTGGCGAACGGGTTAGACGGCGCCCTGCACGTTTTGGAGGGATCGATGGGACGGTTCGTATGCGCAGTGCTTCTCGCGTTGGCAACCTTGGTGCCGGTTGCGGCGTCCGCCGGGGCGCCGGAGGACGTGGCCGCCGCGCTCGACCGCTGGGCAGCGACATTCAATGCCAATGACGTCGAAGCGTTGGCCAAGCTCTACACGCCCGACGCGGTGTTTGTCGGCACGACCGGTTCGGCCTTAATCGAAGGCAATGACGGTATTCGGAAGTATTTTTCCCGCCTCGAGAAGAGCGGCGACAAGGTGTCGATGGGCATCCGCAAGATCGTCGTCCTTGACGACAACGTCGCCTACGTCACGGGCTTTGATGAGTTCACCGCGACCCGCAACGGCGAGACCAGAAAATCGCCGGCCGGATTCACCATGGTCCTGGTCAAGCGCGGGAATGAATGGCTGATCGCCCATCAGCATTCGTCCCGGCGCTCGACGCCGACCCAAGGCGGCTGATCCAAGGCGGCGGCTGACCTAAGGCTGCTGACTGCAGGTGCATCCCGACCAAAACGCCCGTGCATAGCTCGGCGCGGGATTCCGCTGGACTATTTATAAGCCTCCTTATTATATACCGGACTTAGTGGTTGGACGTGCGAGGGGCGATGCCAAACTTTTCGATCGAACGGGATTTGGCGTTCTTGCTGAGCGATACCGCCAGGATGCTGCGAACCTGCGCGGACCAGGAAGCGCGCCGCTTCGGCATGACCCGCGCCCAGTGGGCCGTCCTGTTTCGGCTGCAGCGGAATGAGGGCCTCAAACAGTCCGAACTTGCGGACCTGCTCGAGGTGCAGCCGATCACGCTGACCAGACTGATCGACCGGCTGTACGAGAATGGCCTCATCGAGCGTCGCAGCGACCCCAGCGATCGGCGTGCCAAGCGACTCTTTCTCACGCCGGCGGCCAAACCAGTGATGGAACGGCTCACTGCCGTGAGCGAAAAAATGATGGCGCGCGTCCTTGCCGGCCTCGATCGACCCGCGCGCGAGGCGGTGGTGGCATCGCTCGCAACAGTCAAGAACAACCTGCGCCAATTGATCCAGCAGCGGCCGGACTCTGAACTGTCGGAACGACGCTATGGCTGATCCCGCACTGCGGACGCCCGATCCGGTCTTCAAAGTTGTCCCGCGACCGAAGCAACGCCGGGTGTCTCTGCTCGGCGTCTTCAAGCAATATCGCCGGCTGATCCTGCTGTGCATACTGCCGTTGCTAGCCGCCGCGATTGGGCTCACCGTCTACCTCATGGGCGGGCGCTACATCTCGACCGACAACGCGTATGTGGGCGCCCAAAAGGTTCTGATCACACCCGACGTCGCCGGCAAGATCAATCATATCGACGTGATCGAAGGTCAGCATGTCGAACCAGGCGACCTGCTGTTCGAGATCGACCCGGTCCCATTCCAGTTGGCGGTGACCCAGGCCGAGAGCCGGCTCGCCATAGTTCGCACCGATTTTGATAACCTCAAAACCAATCTGAAATCGCTTGGGCAGTTGATCCAACTCGCGCGCCAGACGGTCGAACTCAAGGAAAGCGACGTCGAGCGCAAGACTAAGCTCCTGGCCTCTCACATGGGTTCGGCGCTCGATGCCGACACCGCGATGGCGACGCTCGCGGTCGCCAGGACCCAGGTCGAACAGCTCGCCCAACAGGAAGCGAGAATCCGCAACCAGCTTCTGGGCGACCCCAGTCTGCCGATCGAGAAATATCCGGCGTATCAGCAGACACAAGCTGCGCTCGATCAGGCCAAGCGCGATCTCGAACATACCGTTCTGCGTGCGCCGATCGCGGGCCGCGCCACCCAGGTCGACAGCATCCAGCTGGGCCGCTACGTCACGGCCGGTACGCCGGTGTTCAGCGTCGTCGACGATCAGCGCCCCTGGGTCGACGCCAATCCCAAGGAAACGGACATCACCTATCTGCAGCTCGGCCAGAAGGCGTGGATCTACGTCGACACGTTCCCGGGCCATGTGTTCCACGGCACCGTGATCGCGGTCAGTCCAGGGACCGGCGCCCAGTTTGCGATTCTTCCGCCGCAGAACGCGAGTGGCAACTGGGTCAAGGTCGTTCAGCGCATTCCGCTGCGGATCGCGTTTGATATGGGTCAGAACTTGTCCAAGCTACGCTCCGGCATGAGCGCCACGGTCGAAATCGATACCCGGCGGCAGCGCAACCTCGGGTCGCTGTTCGGGCACGACGTCAGCATCGCGGTGGACAGCGACCCATGACCGCGGCCGGCCTGCCCGCGCCAAAGCGCGGCCTGCAGCGCGCGATGCTGACGATTTGCGCCATGACCGCGACCATCATGCAGGCGCTCGACACCACGGTCGCCAACGTGGCCCTGCCTTACATGCAGGGGAGCCTTTCCGCCTCGCTCGACCAGGTCAACTGGATCCTCACCTCCTACATCGTGGCCTCGGCGATCCTGACGGCGCCGGTCGGCTGGCTCGCCGGCCGGTTCGGACGCAAAGCGCTGTTTGTGGTCTGCACCGCCGGTTTCACGTTCGCGTCGCTGCTGTGCGGCCTCGCCCAATCGATTGAGCAGATGGTGCTGTTTCGCTTGCTGCAAGGCATGTTCGGCGCCGGACTGATCCCGTTGTCGCAGGCGGTCATGCTTGACTCCTATTCGATCGAGGAGCGCGGCCAGGCCATGGCGATCTGGGGCATGGGCATCATGCTCGGACCGATCATGGGTCCAACCCTGGGCGGGTGGCTCACCGAAACCTACAACTGGCGCTGGGTGTTTCTAATCAACCTGCCGATCGGCGTGGTGACGGTCGTCGGCCTGCTGTTTGTCATGCACGAGAGCGAACGCCGGCGCGAGATGCGGTTTGACTGGTTCGGCTTCATCGCGCTGGCGGTCGGCATCGGTGCACTGCAGCTGATGGTCGATCGCGGCCAGCAGCTTGGCTGGTTTGATTCGACCGAGATCGTCATCGAGTTGGTAGTTGCGATCGTGGGGTTCTACTATTTCTTCGCCCATTCGCTCACCACCCCCGAGCCGTTCGTACGTTTCGAGTTGTTCCGGGACCGTAATTTTGTCGGCGGCTGCCTGTTCATGGTCGTTCTCGGAATGACCGTGTTCGCCACCATGACTTTGTCGGCGCTGTTCCTGCAGATCGTGCTCGGCTATCCGGTGATGTCGGCAGGGCTGATGCTGGCTGCGCGCGGTGTCGGCACTATGGTGGGGATGTTGGCGGTGGGGAAACTGTTGCAGATCGTCGAGGCGCGTACCCTCATCTTCGTGGGCATGATCCTTACTGCAGCGACGATGTATCAGCTCGTTTATTTCACCAACATGACGCCCGCCTCCACCATTGTTTGGGTCACGGTCGTGCAGGGGCTGGGACTCGGACTGGTGTTCGTGCCGCTGAGCACGGCGGCGTTCGCCACTCTGCCGGCAAACCTGCGCACCGACGGCACCTCCATACTGACGCTGGTTCGCAATATCGGCTCCTCGGTCGGCATTCCGGTCGTGATCGCAACCCTGGTGAACTCCACCAGTGTCATGCACGCGCAGCTCATCGAATACATCACGCCGTTCAACACGGCGTTGCAGGTGCCGGACGTGCGAGCGGTCATTGATCCTTCGACCGATACCGGACGCGCGCTCATCGATAACATGGTGACCCTGCAGGCGACGATCATCGCCTTCGGCAACAGCTTTAAGCTCTTAATGATCCTGGCCGTGGTATCGATGCCGTTCCTGCTGGTGATCGGAAAATCGGGAATGCGGCGAGCAGGCAAGCCCGCTGAAGCTGCGGCGATTGACTGACTACGGCAGCCGACAGCGATCGGCCCGCGGAGGTGCCGCGCCACCGGCGTTTATCAGAGTTTCCGTTAGCCCCAAACCTCACGCGCCACCTCGACGATGCGGGCGAGCTTGGCCCATTGCTCGTCCTCGGTCAGGATGTTGCCTTCCTCGGTCGAGGCGAAGCCGCATTGGCCGCTCAGGCAAAGCTGATCGAGATCGGCGTATTTGGCGGCCTCATCGATCCGGCGCTTGATCTCGTCCTTGCCTTCGAGCTTGCCGGTCTTGGTGGTGACGATGCCGAGCACGACGTGCTTGCCTTTGGGGAGCAATCGCAGCGGCTCGAATGTGCCGGCACGCTCGTCGTCGTATTCCATGAAGTAGCCGTGAACGTTGATCTTGTTGAACAGGATCTCCTGCACCTCGTCATACCCACCAGCGCCCATGAACGTCGATTTGTAGTTACCACGGCAGAGATGCATGGTGATGGTCATGTCGGATGGGATGTCCGACATCGCCGTGTTGATCATGTCGCCATAAGCCTCCCCGAGCTTTTCCGGGTCGTCGCCGCGGTCCCGCATCTGCTCGCGATAGTGCGGGTCGCACAGCATTGCGATGAAAACCTCGTCGAGCTGGAGGTAACGGCAGCCGGCATCCGCGAACGCACGCACGCCCTTGCGATATGCCTTGCCGAGATCTTCGAACAGCAGGTCGAGTTTCGGGTAGGCGACATCGCTGATTGGGTTGCGCACCGGCCGGCCATACATCGCAGACGGGGCCGGTATGGTCATCTTAGGCGTTTGCCTGGTGTGCGCCTTGACGAACTTGAAATGCTCGAGCATCGGATGCGCAGAGAATCCAAGCTTGCCGGTGACCCGCACGCCCTCCGCCCGCGTGGTGACTCCCGCGAATGCAATGCCAGTGCCGAGCACGTAGCGCTCGGCGCCATCGAGACCCCACAGGAAATCGAGGTGCCACCAGGAGCGGCGGAATTCACCGTCCGTGATCGCCTCGAGGCCTACCTCTTCCTGCTTTTTGATGACGCGCTCGATCTCGTGATCTTCCACGGCTTTGAGCTCGGCGGCGGCAATCTCGCCCTTGGCGAATTTCTCGCGGGCATCCTTGAGTGCAACGGGGCGCAACAGGCTGCCGACGTGATCGGCGCGAAACGGCGGTTTGGTTCGATGCATGTCATATCCTCCCTCGCCGCAGCTGCTTGTCGGTCAGCCGATGTATGTAAAGGCGGGGCCGCCTCTATCAGGAGCTCGGCCAGATGCGCGACACCGTCCGTCCGACGTGACGGCGCGCCTCCTCACTCTGCGCAGCGGTCAGCCGTCAGATGAAATTACGCATGGGCCCGACGCTGCGGATCGATGATTTGCTCCAGCCGGCCCAACACCTTCATCGCCGGCAGCACCTGCGCCAGGCTCGCATTCGGTTCGCACTTTGCCTTGATGGCGGCGATGAACTCGCGATCCTCGAGCTCAATGCCGTCCATTGACACGTCGACCTTTGACAAGTCGATCGGGTTCTTCTTCCCGTCCACCAGATCGTCGTAATAGGCGTTGTAGGTGCCGTTGTCGCAGATGTAGCGGAAGAACGAACCGATCGGGCCGTCGTTGTTGAACGACAGCGAGAGATTGCAGATCGCGCCGGACAGGGTCTTCATCACGATGCCCATATCCATAGCGATGCCGAGCTGCGGATGGATCGGGCCCTGCACGGCGTAACAATCCGACACGGTCTCTCCGGCCTGATATTGAAACAAGTCCACGGTGTGGGCGGCGTGGTGCCACAGCAGGTGGTCGGTCCAGCTGCGCGGCTTGCCGGCCGCGTTCATGTTGGTGCGGCGGAAGAAATAGGTCTGCACGTCCATCTGCAGGACTTTGAGTTCGCCCTTCTTGATGCGATTGTGGACCCATTGATGGCTGGGGTTGAATCGGCGCACGTGGCCGGCCATCGCGGTCACGCCGGTTTCCTTCGCGATCGCAACCAGCCCCTCAGAGTCCGCCACGCTGTCCGCGATCGGAATCTCGATCAGCACGTGCTTACCAGCGCGCATGACTTGCTCGCCTTGGCGAAAGTGCATCTGCGTCGGGGTGGTCAGGATCACAGCGTCGGCGCGCTTGATGCCCTCGCCAAGGTCGCCGGTGAAATGCGGAATGCCGTATTTCTTGGCGACTTCCGCGGTCGCATCCTGGTTGCCGCCGACCAACGACGTCACCTCGACGTCAGGAATGCGCTTTAGCGCGTCCAGATGCTTCTGACCAAAGGCGCCTTGGCCAGCAACGCAAATTTTCATCATCAACCCCTGCGTACGTCGAGTTTCGCGCGCGCTGCCGCGTGCTTGAGTTTGCCGTGCTTGCCTTGCTTACCTGCGCCCTTGCGCCTGTTTTCGAGAATGATGTGCCCGACCGCCGTATTGGACGCCGGCACCGTATAGAAGCGATAGACCTCATCGATCTTGTCATCGAGGGCGCCGCGCATGATCAGCCACATCACCATCTCGATGCCTTCGGCGCCGGCTTCGCGCATGTATTCGAGGTGTGGGATGCGAGCGAGCTTCTTGGGATCCTTGGTGAGGTTGTCGAGGAACGCCTTATCGAACTTGCTGTTGATCAGGCCGGCGCGCGGCCCGGAAATCTGATGCGACATTCCGCCGGTGCCGAAGATCACGACCCGCAGGTCTTCCGGGTAGGATTCGACCGCCTTGCGGATAGCGCGGCCGAGCATGAAGCAGCGGTGACCGGTGGGCGGCGGATACATCACGACATTGACGGCCAACGGAATGACCGGACACGGCCACTTTTGTGGCGAGCCGAACAACAGATTCATCGGCACGGTCAGGCCATGGTCGACCTCCATCTTGTTGACGATGGTGAGGTCGAACTCGTCAAGGATGACCGACTGGGCGATGTGCGAGGCGAGCGCCGGGTGCCCCTTCACAACCGGCACGGGGCGTGGACCCCAGCCTTCGTCGGCGGGCGGAAATTCCGCAGCACAGCCGAGCGCGAAAGTCGGTATGACCTCCATGGAAAACGCAGATGCATGGTCGTTGTAGACCACGATCGCGACGTCGGGCTTGGTTTCGGCCATCCACAGTTTGGACTTCTCAAAGCCGCTGAACACCCGTTTCCAGTAGGGCTCCTCGGTCTTCTTGTTGTCGATTGCCGCGCCGATCGCCGGCACGTGCGAAGATGCGACGCCTGCGATGATCTTAGCCACGTTTGGACCTCTTTTTGCCTGACTTGGACTTCGATTTGGATTTCTTGGACTTCTTGTCCTTCGACTCGGCCTTGGATGATTTGGCTTTGAGCTTGGATTTCTTGCCGGGCTGGTCGAGACCCGACTTGCTGCGATTGCCTTCGACCGAACGCCCGCCCCCCAACATCATCTTGGCGTATTCCTCCTGGGTTGACCCGGTCATGATCGCGGCGATGTGCTGGAACGAATGGCCGTCGGTCGCGCCCAGCTTGGCGGTGAAGTAGATGTTGCCGCCAAGTTCGAGCATGCGGTTGTACTGCCGCTTGAGGATGGCGTCGCGCTGCTCCTGGGTGAGCGGAAACCGATCGAGATATTTGGCTTCGTCCGCTTTGAACGCTTTGCGGTTCTCGTCCTTCATCAGCGACATGCAGAACATGTTGAGGTGATAACCCTCCTTGGCCCGCTCGGCGTCGAAGACGAAGGTGCCGGGAATATCGTCGTAGACTTGTTCTGTGCGTGCCATGGGCTTCTCCACTCGAACCTTCACTCTTGAATACAAAGCGCGGCGCCCGTTTGCAACGTGCGCGCAGGTGCGTTGCTCATTCCCAATAAAGCCGCATCGGGTTGTCGATCAAAAGCATCTGCTGCAGCGTCCGGGTGGGCGCAATGATCGGAATGCGGTCGACCAGGACGCCGTCATCGGGCGCTTCCTTTTTCATGTTGGGATGCGGCCAATCGGTTCCCCACAGAACCCGGTCGGGGAAGCGTTCTACCAGCAGCTTGGCGAACGGGGCGACGTCATCATAGGGTGGGCCGGCGACGCTCATACGCTCTGGGCAGGTCACCTTGACCCAGAAATTCTCGTGCTCGGCCATCAGCCGGTGGAAGCGCTGGTTCTCGGGATGGTCGACGCCCTTCTTGACGTCGGGTGTACCCATGTGATCGACCACGACCGTGGTCGGTAGCGCGGTGAAGAACGCCTCAAGGTCGGGCAGGTCCTGCATCTCGAAATAGACCACGATATGCCAGCCGAGTGGGGCGATCCGGGCGGCGATCCGCTCGAGCACGTCGCGCGGCGTAAAATCAACGAGGCGGCGCACGAAGTTGAAGCGCACGCCTTTCACGCCGGCGCGATCCATGGCTTTGAGTTCGGCGTCGGTCACCTCTTCGCCGACGAAGGCGACGCCTTTGGCGCGATTGTTGGAGGCCTCGAGCGCGTCGACCATCGCCCGGTTGTCCTTGCTGTGACAACTGGCCTGCACGATCACATTCCTGTCGAACCCGAGAAAATCGCGCAACGCAAAGAGCCGCTCCTTGGGCGCATCGCAGGGCGTGTATTTGCGCTCAGGCGCATACGGAAATTTGGCCTCCGGTCCGAACACGTGACAATGCGCGTCAACCGCGCCCATGAGCGGCTCGTAGTGCGGCTTCGATGGGTTGGGATGAAACGGAATGTAACCGGCACTCATCGACACGACGGAATCTCCACTTAAATTGACGCCGCCGTTGTACCCCAGATGACGCGCCGCGCAACGCGGGACGGCCGTTTTACGGTTTTGGTGCCCTTCATACGGGCTAGCAGCGCCTACACTCGCTCAAGCGCGAGCGAAACCCCCTGCCCGACGCCGACGCACATAGTGGCGAGCCCACGTTTGCCCTTGATCACGTCGAGCTGATGCGCGGCGGTCAGTGCGAGCCGTGTGCCAGACATGCCGAGCGGATGGCCAAGCGCAATCGCACCGCCATTCGGATTGACGTGATCGGCATCATCGGCAACGCCGAGCTGGCGCAGGCAGGCGAGCGCCTGGGAGGCGAACGCTTCGTTGAGCTCGATCACGTCGAAGTCCCCGATCCGGATACCGAGCCGTGCCATCAGTTTCTGGGTCGATGGCACGGGGCCGATGCCCATGATGCGCGGCGGTACCCCGGCCGACGCCATGCCCAGAATGCGTGCACGCGGTGTCAGTCCGTGACGCTTCGCCGCCTCCGCCGAGGCGACGATCATTGCGGCGGCGCCGTCGTTCACACCGGATGCGTTGCCGGCGGTCACGGTGCCGGGCGTGCGAAATGGTGTTTTGAGCTTTTCCAATGCTGCAAGCGTCGTGTCGGGGCGTGGGTGCTCGTCCTTGTCGACTATGATCGGGCCCGCCTTCCCGCCCGGCGCCTCGACCGCCACGATTTCGGCAGTGAAATAGCCGGACGCCATGGCCTTGCCGGCGCGCTGCTGCGACTGGTACGCGAAGGCATCCTGGTCCTTGCGTCCGACCTGGAATTCCTCGGCCACGTTCTCACCGGTTTCCGGCATCTGATCGACGCCGTACTGGGCCTTCATCAGCGGATTGATGAAGCGCCAGCCTATGGTGGTATCGAAGGTTTCGTTGGTACGGGAAAACGCCTCGGTCGCCTTGCCGGTGACGAACGGCGCCCGTGTCATCGACTCCACCCCGCCCGCGATGGCGAGATCGATCTCGCCGGCCTTGATCGCCTGCGCGGCGGCGCCGACGGCGTTGAGGCCGGACGCGCACAAGCGATTGATGGTCAGCCCGGGAATCGTGTCGGGTAGACCGGCGAGCAGCAGTGCCATGCGAGCGACGTTGCGGTTGTCTTCGCCCGCCTGATTGGCGCAGCCGAAGTAAACCTCGTCGACCTGCGACCAGTCGACCTTCGGATTGCGCTTGATCAAAGCCTTGATCGGAACCGCCGCAAGATCGTCGGTGCGGACTTTCGCGAGTGCGCCGCCATATCGGCCGATCGGGGTGCGGACCGCGTCACAAATGAAAGCTTCGCCCATGACAACTCCTAAGCTTGGTCGCCGTGCGCGCGCTTGGTGCGGGCGTGGAGCTCGCGCAGCGCCGCAAGCTCGTCGGCACGTGGTTCCGGCGTCTTGGCGACCGCATTGGCATAACGCACGCGCCAACCGGTATTGGCTTCGATCTGGTCGCGGGTGACGCCGGGATGAATCGAGGTCACCGTCATTTCCTTGCTCTGCGGATCGGGCTCGAAGACACAGAGATCGGTGATCAGCCGGGTCGGCCCCTTGGTGGCGACGCCGAGCTTCTCGCGATAGGCGCCACCCTCGCCGTGCCCGAGCGAGGTGAAAAAGTCGAGCTTCTCGACAAAGCCGCGTTTGCCCTGGGTCATGATGATGAAGATCTCACCACATGAGGTTGCAATTTCGGGTGCGCCGCCGCCGCCCGGCAGGCGCACCTTGGGCTTGTCGTAGGGACCGACGACCGTGGTGTTGAGGTTGGCGTATTTGTCGATCTGGGCGCCGCCCAGAAATCCTATGGTGATACGACCGCCCTGCAGCCAGTAGCGGAACATCTCCGGCACGCTCACGGTGGTGAGCGCGGTCTCGCAGAGCTCACCGTCGCCGATCGAAAGCGGCAGGATGCTGGGCTTGGTGGCGATCGTGCCGGACTCGTAGATGAGGGTGATGTCGGGCGCATGGGTCAGCCGTGCGAGGTTGCAGGCTGCCGAGGGCTGACCAATGCCCACGAAACAGACGTCGGTCGACTTCAACGCGCGCGCGGCAGCGACCGTCATCATCTCGCTGGGAGTGTAACTCGCCATCGCCGTCTCACGCCGCTGCCAGCCGTTGCCGCTGGGCGGCGAACACCTCGGGACCCTTCTCCAGCACGTTTGCTTTCATCCAGGTGAGAAAGCCGTCGCGATCGCGGGCGATGGCGTCCCAAGCCTTATAATAGGCATTGTCGCGCATGTAGTAGCCGTGCGCATAGGAGGGATGCGCACCTCCAGGGACCACCGCGATCGCGGTGACGGTCCAGGCCGGCAGGATGGTCGCATTCAGCGAGCGCGGGGAGAACTCGTCCACGATCTCCTCCACGGTCACGAGCGAGCGCTTGGCGGCGAGCACGGCGTGCTTTTGCACCCCGACGATCCCCACCATGAGCACATTGCCGGCACGGTCCGCCTTCTGGGCATGAATGACGGCCACGTCCGGTCGGAGCGATGGGATCGCGGCCAGCTGTTCGCCCGTGAACGGACAGGTGATGTGCTTGATGTTGAAATTGACCTTCGGCAAGTCCACACCGATGTAGCCGCGAAAAATCGCACACGGCAGCCCGGCCGCGCCGGCCTCATAGGCGTTGGCCATAGCGGCGTGCGAGTGCTCTTCGATCTCGAGCGGGTGCGGCCAGCCGTTCTCGACCGCGTCGCGCATGCGATGCAGCGAACCGACCCCCGGATTGCCGCCCCAGGAAAACATCAGCTTGTCCGCGCAGCCCATCCCGATGAGCTGGTCGTAGATAATGTCCGGCGTCATGCGGATTAGATCGAGGTGCTTGCGGCGTTGGCGGATCACCTCGTGGCCGGCCGCATGCGGGATCAAATGGGTGAACCCTTCCATCGCGACGCTATCGCCGTCACGGACGGTCACTTCCACCGCTTCGGCAAGAGTTAGAACCTGCGACATCGGCGTTTCCCAGAGCTCCAGCTGTTAGTTGCGGGGCATCATAGGCACTGGTCGGGATATCTCAATCGTCTTGGCCGCGCGCCTCAGTGAGGGCGGCGGCCGTGATAGGCGTCGTCGAGCAGCGCGCGAATGGCAGCGCGATCGATCGGGCGCGGATTGAAATAAGGTGCGGTGGTCGCAAGCTCGGCGGCACGATCAAGCTCGGTCTCCTTCATCCCGATGTCCTTGAGCGCCAGCGGCGCCCCGAGAGCTTGCATCAAGTCATAGATTCCTTGGGCGGCTTGCGGCGCTGCGAGCGCCCGTTCCACGCGCTGCATGGCCCCGGGCGCAGCGGCCGCATTATAGGCAAGCGCGTGCGGCAGCACGACGGTATGGATCTCGGCGTGCGGCAAGTTCCAAGTCCCGCCCAGCACATGGCAGAGCTTGTGATGCAACGCCATGCCGACCGCACCGAGAACTGCGCCGCACAACCATGCTCCATACAGGCATTCGCCGCGGGCATTCAAATCCTGCGGCTGCTTCACAATCGCGGGCAGACCCTGCGCGAGCGCGCGGATGCCGTCTTCCGCCATAAGGCTCATGATCGGATTTGCATCCTCCGCATAGAGGCCTTCGGCCGCGTGGGCGATGGCATTGAAGCCGCTTGTCACCGAGAGGCTAACCGGAAGACGCACGGTCAGCGTTGGATCGTAGATCACGGTTTTCGGCAGTACGGTACGGTCGCGGCCGGTTTTCTTGAGACCCGCCTCGGTGAGACCGTAGATCGGCGTCATCTCGGAGCCCGCGTAAGTCGTGGGGATGGCGAGGATCGGCAGCGCGGATTCAAGAGCGATCGCCTTGCCCAACCCGGTCGTGGAGCCTCCACCGATCGCAACCGCACAGTCGGCGCCCAGGCGTTTGGCTTCAGCGCGCGCCTCGCGCGCAATCTCGATCGGCACGTGCATGACGGCGCGCGCAAACACCCCGGCGCAACGCGTGCCCAGCCGGCGCGCCACGTCCTCCGCCTGTGCCTTCTGTTCGGGCGTCGACAGGACCAGGGCGCGATGAGCGCTGAGGAGCTCGATCTCGCGCGGCAGGAGATCGAGTGCACCGATACCGAATACGACCCGTCCAGGCAGCTGGGTGTAGGTGAAAGATCGCATCCGCCACTCCGTCGCAAAACCCCTACCCCGACAGCTTGACCCGGTTGGGGAGAGATGCCATCCAAAATGCCTGTTCTCCACGGCCCGGTGAACGAGCAATGTCGGGTTCAACCTCGGGTTCTGGCACGTTGCCATCCTCCTTGCACGCCGAAACCCGCGATGAGATCGCGATTCTGCGGCTCAACCGCGCGGAGAAACGAAACGCGCTTAACGACGAGACCGTGCTCGGGATCGAGACGTTCTTCAATCACCTGCCCAAAAGCGTGAAAGCCGTGGTGCTGCACGGCGACGGCGATCATTTCTCGGCCGGTCTCGACCTCTCGAACCTGCGCTCGCACAGCATCGAGGAGGCGGTTCGCCACTCTGGCCTCTGGCATCGCGTGTTCGACAAGATCGAGTTTGGCGAGGTACCGGTGGTCGCGGTGATGCATGGCGCCGTCGTCGGCGGGGGTCTGGAGCTCGCGGCCGCGACCCACGTGCGGGTCGCGGAACGCAAGACCTACTATGCGCTCCCCGAGGGCACGCGCGGCATTTTTGTCGGCGGCGGCGGCTCGGTGCGGATCCCGCGGCTGATCGGCATCTCGCGCATGATGGACATGATGCTGACCGGGCATGTTCTCACCGACGAGGAAGGCCAAGCTCTCAGTCTCTCGCATTATCTGGTCGAACCCGGCGAAGGACTCGCGAAGGGGATCGAGCTTGCGACCCGCATTGCCGGCAACGCGTTCCTGACCAACTTCGCCGTCGTGCACGCGCTGCCGCGCATCGCCGAGCAGGATCGCGCCTCCGGCTACGTCATGGAGGGCCTGATGGCCGCGATCGCGGGCGGCGGCGAAGAGGCCAAAGCGCGCGTGAAGGCATTCCTGGAAAAGCGCGGCCCAAAAGTTGCGCGCGGCTGACCCAATGCAATCGGTGCTTCATCGCGATCCGGATGTGGCATCCGCGCAACCGGTGCGGCTCGGTCCGCGCGATTTCGTACTCGATCGCAAGAACGACGGCACGATCTACATCCGCTCGCCGCACAAGCTCGATCCTTATCCGGACAAGCTCACCGAACGCCTGGTGCATTGGGCGACGCGCACTCCCGATACGGTATTCATGGCGGACCGCGTCGAAGGCGGATGGCGCAATACGACCTACGCCGACACGCTCGCGCGCATCCGCCGCATCGGGGCAGCGTTGCTGAGGCGCAATCTGTCGGCGGAACGCCCGATCGTGATCCTTTCCGGCAACGACCTCGAGCATCAGTGGCTTTCGCTCGCGGCGATGCACGTCGGCGTTCCATACGCGCCGGTGTCGCCGGCCTATTCGCTGCTCTCGCGCGACTTTGCGAACCTCAAATACATCTTCAAGCTGCTCACGCCGGGGCTGGTGTTCGTGACCGACGGCGCGATGTTTGCGCGCGCGATTGCGAGCGTGGTTCCGTCCGACGTCGAACTCGTGGTGGTGCGCAACCCGCCTTCCAGCCGGGCCTCGACTGCTTTCGCCGAGTTCGTCGACGCAAGCCCAGATGCCGCGGTTGATGCCGCCTACGCAGGCCTCGGTCCCGACACCGTCGTCAAGTTCATGTTCACGTCGGGCTCGACCGGTCACCCCAAAGGCGTGATCAACACCCAGCGCATGCTCTGCAGCAATCAGGCCATGATTCTCTCGGCGTTGCGCTATTTCGAGGATGAGCCGCCGGTCGTGCTCGACTGGGCGCCGTGGCACCACACCGCCGGCGGCAATCACGACGTTTATCTGGTGCTCTACAACGGCGGCTCGTTCTACGTCGACGACGGCAAACCGATGCCGGGCGCAATCGAGGCGACTGTGCGCAACCTGCGCGACGTCTCGCCGACCTGGTACTTCAACGTGCCGAAAGGGTTTGAGGCGCTGCTGCCTTATCTGCAGCGCGACCTCAACTTGCGGCTTTCGTTTTTCCGGAACCTCAAGGTGCTGTGGTACGCAGCGGCGGGCGTGTCTCAGTACATCAGCGACGAGTACCAGCGCATGGCGCTCGAAACGGTCGGCAGGCGAATCCCGTTTCTGACCGGTCTCGGTTCAACCGAAACCGCACCATTCGCCATTGGCCGCACGTGGCTGGCCGAACGCGCCGCCAACATCGGACTGCCCGGCCCCGGCCTCGAGCTCAAGCTCGTTCCAAGCGGCGGCAAGCTCGAAGCGCGCCTGCGCGGGCCCAACATCACGCCCGGCTATTGGCGCGAACCCGACCTCACCGCCAACGCTTATGACGAAGAAGGGTATTACAAGCTCGGAGACGCGCTCGCGCTCGAAGATCCGGCGGACCCGGGCAAGGGACTGGTGTTCGACGGGCGTATCGCCGAAGACTTCAAGCTCGCGACCGGCACTTGGGTTGCGACCGGCCGCCTGCGCGCACGCATGATCGACGCCTTCGCGCCCTACCTTCGCGACGCGGTGCTGACCGGCCCCGATCGCGACGATCTTGGCGCGCTGCTGTTTCCCGACCCGGTTGCCTGTCGTGCGCTCGCGCCGGACGTCCCCGGCGATACCGCCGAGCTCTTGGCCGACCCGCGTGTGCGCGCCGAATTTCAGAAGCGGCTCGATGCCCTTGCCAAGGAGGCAACCGGCTCCTCCAACCGTGTGGTGCGCGCCATGCTGATGACAGAACCGCCCTCGCTCGACGCCGGTGAAGCAACCGACAAAGGCTCAATCAATCAGCGCAACGTGCTCAAGAGCCGCGCCGCGCTGGTGCAGGAACTCTACGATGAGCCGCTGTCCCGCGCATCATAACGATCACTCGACCGAAAGCTTGATCATGAATCCAAAAGGACATGCGGCCCTCATCACCGGCGGAGGCTCCGGTCTCGGAGCCGCCACCGCCGAGGCGCTCGCCGCCGCCGGCGCCAAAGTTGCGATCCTCGATCTCAACATGGACGCGGCCAAGAACGTCGCGAGCAAGACCGGTGGCATTGCCGTCCACTGCGACGTCAGCAATGCCGACGCAACGCAAGCCGCCATCAAGGAGGCTCGCGCCAAGCACGGCGCCGCGCGCGTCGTCGTCAACTGTGCCGGCATCGGCGAGGCTAAGCGCATCGTCGGGCGCGAGGGCCCGATGCCGCTCGCCGAATTCGAGCGCACCATCCGGATCAACTTGATCGGCACGTTCAACACCATGCGGCTTGCGGCAGCCGACATGCAGGGCCTGCCGGCACTCGATGCCGGCGAGCGCGGGATCATCATCATGACCGCGTCGGTCGCGGCCTACGAAGGCCAGATTGGGCAGGCCGCATACTCAGCGTCCAAAGGCGGCGTCGTGGCGCTGGTGCTGCCGGCTGCGCGCGAGCTCTCCCAGTTCGGCATTCGCGTCAACGCGATCGCTCCCGGAATTTTCCGCACCCCCATGCTGGGCACGCTACGCGAGGATTTTCAGAAAAGCCTCGCCGAGTCGGTGCCGTTCCCCAAACTGCTGGGCGATCCCACCGAGTACGCGGCGCTTGCCATGCACATGGTCGAGAACCGCTACCTCAACGGCGAGACCGTGCGGCTCGACGGCGCGCTGCGCATGGCGCCACGCTAACGATGCTAACCAATTCCCGCCGCGTGACGATCGAGTGGCAGCACTGCGATCCCGCCGGGATCGTGTTCTATCCCCGCTACTTCGCCATGTTCGACACGTCGACCACGATGCTGTTCGAAAAGGCGCTGGGCATGACCAAATACCAGCTGCTCAAGACGTATGACTTCCTCGGCTATCCGATGGTCGACACCCACATGCGCTTCATGCTGCCGACCCGATTTGGGGATGAGGTGGAGATCAAGACCACCCTGATCGAGGTCAAGCACTCGAGCTTCACCGTTGAACATCAGATCCTCAAGAGCGGAGAACTCGCGGTCGAGGGCCGCGATACCAGGGTCTGGATCGTGCACGACCCCGATGATCCGGAAAAATTCAAGGCCAAGCCGATAGCGCCGGAGGTGATCGCGCGGCTCACCGCATGAGGCACGCCGCCGCGATGGACAGCGGGCGGCCGACCCGCTAACAACCCTGCGCCAACCACAACAACCCGATCACGGAGACCCCATGCGGCTCGACGCCTACACGCATTTCATTCCAAAGCCGTTCGTCGACAAAATGTCGGAGGTCGCCGGCGACCATAGGGATATCGGCAAGCGCATGCGCGCGGTTCCGGCCATCTATGATCTCGACGTGCGCAAGAAGGTGGTCGACGGTTTTCCGGACTACGCACAGATCCTGTCTTACCCGATGCCGCCGATCGAGCAGTTCGCCAAGCCCGATAAGATTGAAGGCTTGCTCAAGATCATCAACGACGGATTTGCCGATCTGTGCGCTAAGGAGAAGGACCGCTTTCCCGGCTGGGTCGCGCAAGCTTCGCTTGCCGCACCCGACGCCGGCGTGCGCGAGGCCGAGCGCGCAATTAAAAACGGCGCGCTCGGCGTGCAGATCTACACCAACGTGGCAGGCAAACCTCTCGATCGGCCCGAGTACGAGCAATTCTTCGCGGCCATGAATCGGCTTGGCAAGCCGATCTGGATCCATCCGTCGCGCACCGCCGATCATCCAGACTACATGGACGAGAAGAAGTCGCTGTTCGAGATGTGGTGGGCCTTCGGCTGGTCGTACGAGACCGCGGCCGCGATGGCGCGGCTGGTGTTTTCCAAGACGATGGACAAGTACCCGAACCTGAAGATCATCCTGCACCACTTTGGCGGCATCATCCCAATGCTGGAAGGCCGCATCGGGCCGGGTTGGGATCAGATCGGCGCTCGCACCTCGGATGCCGACTACCAGGCTCTCAAGGCGAGCCTGAAGAAGCGTCCGCTCGACTATTTCCAGAAGGACGTATGGGTGGACTCGGCGGCGTTCGGCGGCCGTGGGGCAACGTTGTGCGGGATTGAGTTCTATCCGCACGAGCGGGTGCTGTTCGCGTCCGACTGTCCGTTCGATCCGGAAAAAGGCCCGGGCTACATCCGCGAGACTATCAAAATTCTCGACTCGCTCGGGCTGCCGAAGGATAGGCTCAACGACATCTACTACAGGAATTTCGAAAAGCTGACTGGCCACACGTTCGTGAAGTGAGCCTGCGACCGAATATGTGAGCCTGCACCCTGGTGTGGCGCACCGCGTCCGTGACACGCGAGCACTTTTTCCACACCCAATGAAACCCCGCGCGCGATCTGCTAGCGTCGCGCGCCATGGAAGCCTCTCGTTCCGCTCAGCCCGAACCCGGCGCCCCGGCCGATAACGGCCGCGTCACGCCGATGATGGAGCAGTACGTCGAGATCAAGGCTGCCAATCCGGACTGTCTGCTGTTCTACCGGATGGGGGATTTCTACGAGCTGTTTTTCCAGGACGCCGAAGTCGCGAGCCGCGCACTCGGCATTGTGCTGACCAAGCGCGGCAAACATCTCGGCAAGGACATCCCGATGTGCGGCGTGCCGATCGAGCGCGCCGACGAGTATCTGCACAAGCTGATCGCGCAGGGCCATCGGGTCGCGGTGTGCGAGCAACTCGAGGACCCGGCCGAGGCGAAGAAACGTGGGGCGAAGAGCGTCGTCCGACGCGACGTGGTGCGCCTCGTCACGCCCGGCACGCTGACCGAAGACTCGCTCCTCGACGCCAAGCGCAACAACTACCTGGTCGCGATCGTCCGGGCACGCGCCTCGGTCGGTGAAGGAAACCGCTTCGGACTGGCGTTCCTCGATATGTCGACCGGCGAGTTTCGCTTGACCGAAAGCGACAATATCGCCGCCGAACTGGCACGGCTTGAGCCAGGCGAGATCATCGTGTCGGACGCGCTCTACGGCGATCCGGAGCTTGCGCCGTTACTGCGCACCCTCCCGGTGACCCCGCTCGGGCGCGACGTGTTCGACGGCGCGACCGCAGAGCGGCGGCTCGCCTCGTTCTTCGCGGTCGCGACCACGCAGGCATTTGGCGCACTGTCGCGGCTCGAACTCGCTGCCGCGGCGGCCTGCGTGACCTACGTCGAGCGCACGCAAATCGGCAAACGTCCGCCGCTCTCGCCACCGGTGCGCGAGGCGGAAGGCGCAACGCTCGCGATCGACGCCGCCACGCGTGCCAATCTGGAGCTGATGCGCACGCTTGCAGGCGAAACGCGCGGCTCGGTCTTGTCGGCCATCGACCGCACCGCAACGGCGGCTGGCTTCCGGCTTCTGGCGGCACGGCTCGCCGCGCCGCTGACCGATCCCGACGCAATCGCGCTCAGGCTTGACGCGGTCGACACCATGCTGGGCGCCGCGCCGCTGCGCAGTGAGTTGCGCTCGCGTCTCGCGTCCGCGCCTGATCTCGCGCGGGCGCTGGCACGGCTTGCGCTTGGCCGCGGCGGCCCGCGCGATCTCGCTGCGATCCGCGACGGGCTTCGTGCCGCACAGGAACTCGCCACGCGGCTGAGCGACCTCGCCGCCCTGCCCGATGAGCTTCGCGACGCCGCCGTTGCGCTGCGCCGCCCGAATCCAACAATCGCCAAGGAACTGGCCCGTGCACTCGCCGACGAGCTGCCGGCATTTCGCCGCGACGGCGGCTTTGTTCGCGCGGGCTACGATCATGCCCTCGATGAAACCCGCACGCTGCGCGACGAGTCCCGCCGGGTGGTGGCCGCGTTGCAGACACGCTATGCCGACGAAACGCAGGTCCGCGCACTCAAGATCCGGCACAACAATGTGCTTGGCTATTTCGTCGAGGTGACCGCGCAACACGGCGAGCGCCTGATGGCGGCGCCGCTCAATAAGACATTCATCCACCGTCAGACCCTCGCCGGTCAGGTGCGTTTCACCACCACGGAACTGGGCGAACTGGAGGCCAGGATTGCGAGCGCCGCCGACCGTGCACTCGGGATCGAGCTTGAGATCTTCGATGCGCTGACCACGCGCGTCACCGCGATCGCCGAGGACATCAAGGCTACCGCGCACGCGCTCGCGGTCCTCGACGTGACGGTCGCGTTGGCGACGCTTGCCGCCGATCAGCGCTACGTCCGGCCGCAGGTCGATCGCGGCCTCGCGTTCGCGATCGAAGGCGGTCGACACCCGGTGGTGGAACAGGCGCTCGCGGCGCCGTTTGTCGCCAATGACTGCGATCTATCGCCCCCCGCGGACAAAACCGTGGGACGGATCTATCTGGTCACCGGCCCCAACATGGCCGGCAAGTCGACCTATCTGCGCCAGAACGCGTTGATCGCGGTGCTCGCCCAGATGGGGAGTTTCGTCCCGGCACGTTCGGCCAGGATCGGCGTGCTGGACCGGCTGTTCTCGCGCGTCGGCGCCGCCGACGATCTCGCACGCGGACGCTCGACCTTCATGGTCGAGATGGTCGAGACTGCCGCAATCCTCAATCAGGCGAGCGAGCGCTCCCTCGTCATTCTCGACGAGATCGGGCGCGGCACCGCGACCTTCGACGGACTCTCGATCGCATGGGCGACGATCGAGCATCTGCACGAGACCAACCGCTGCCGCACGTTGTTCGCCACCCATTTCCATGAACTCACCGCACTCGCCGCCAAGCTTGATCGCCTGACCAACGTGACGGTGCGGGTGAAGGAATGGCAGGGCGACGTGGTGTTCCTGCACGAGGTGACGGCCGGCGCCGCCGACCGCTCCTACGGCATTGCGGTTGCCAAGCTTGCCGGCCTGCCGGCGGCGGTGATCGAGCGCGCCAAGCTTATTCTGGCCGAGCTCGAAGCCGAGGACCGCACCTCGCATGCGCGCCGTCTGATGGATGACCTGCCGTTGTTTGCCGCGACCGCGCGGCCAAGTTCAGGCCCCAGCCTCGATGAGGCCGGCAATCTGGTGATCGCCGCCCTGGCCGCGCTCAATCCCGACGAGATGTCGCCACGCCAGGCGATCGAGGCGCTCTATGCGCTCAAGGCCAAGGCGGCGGAACAGGGCTGATCCAGATCGCCCGTCCTCCGGCTACGCCGGCACCATCTTCACCTCGACCGGCGGGCCGCTTTTGATCGTCTGGTAGACGACGCAGTAGCGTTCCGTCAGCTTCAAGAGCTGGTCGAGCTTCTCCTGCGGCTCATCGGTCTCGACGTCGAAGCGCAGGCGGATCTGCGCAAACCCGACCGGCGCCTCCTTGGCGACGCCGAGTGTCCCGCGGAAATCGAGATCGCCTTCCGCCGAGACGTGGCCCGACTTGAGCTTGATGTCGAGCGCGGTCGCCACCGCCTTGAGGGTGACGCCGGCGCACGCCACCAGCGCTTCAAGCAACATGTCGCCTGAGCAAAGCTCGAGCCCGGAGCCGCCGGTCGCCGGGTGCAAGCCCGCAACCGCGAGCGCGCGCCCTGTCTCGACCTTGCAGGCGATGTGGGCGTCATCGATTGCGCCCTTGGCCCTAAGCGTGATGAAGGCGGCTTTGGGATCCTGCTTGTAGCGATCCTTGATCGGCGCCTGCATGGCACGCAACCCGACAGCATCCATTCTGCAACTCCTAACGCGACGTTCCGCGCCCTCGAGATAAGGCTAGTTCGGCATCAGCACCAGCCGGCCCACCACTTTTCCGGCCTTGAGGTCGTCGAGCGCGCCCCCCGCGGCGGCGAGCGGCCGCTTGCTGATCGGTACGCTCGGCAGGCCGGTCCGCTGCACAAGCGCGACCAGTTCCTTGAGTTCGGTAAGGCTTCCCACATACGAGCCCTGAATGGTCATGGCCTTGAGCGGAATGGTCGGCGTCGAAATCGTGATGTTGCCGCCGAACAGACCGACCACGATCAGCTTACCCCCCTTGATCAGGCAATCGGTGCCGAGCTTGACCGTCGCGGAAGCGCCGACCAGATCGACCACCGACCAGGCGCCGCCATTGGTGAGCTTGATGATCTCTTTGTGCGCATCGGGCCCGGCGCCGTCGACGGTCGCAATCGCGCCGGCAGCGCTGGCCGCGTCGCGTTTTGACTGATCGATGTCGACCACGATTGCGCCGACGCCGCCCATCGCCTTGAGCAAGGCCAACGCCATCAAACCGAGCCCGCCTGCCCCGATAATCACCACCGGCTCCTGCGTCAGCATCGCCCCGAGCTTCTTGAGCGCCCCGTAGGTTGTTACTCCGGAGCACGCAAGCGGCGCGGCACGTTCGGGCGGCATATCGCCGATGTCGAGCAGATAGCGCGAGTGCGGAACCAGGAGGTGATCCGCATAGCCGCCGTTGCGATAAACGCCGAGCGAGCGGGGCGTCGTGCAGAGTTGCTCCTCGTTTGCTTTGCACACCTTGCATTCGCCGCATCCGATCCACGGAAACACGAGGCGGCGTTCGCCAAGCTTTGCGCCCTTGGCGTCCGGCCCGAGGGCGACGACTTCGCCGACGTTCTCGTGCCCCATCGTGAGCGGAAGCTTGATGCCGCGGTCGGTGAGTTGGATTTTGCGCCCGCCGCCCATGTCATAGTAGCCGTCCCAGATGTGGATATCGCTGTGGCAGACGCCTGCGGCCAGCACCTTCAGTAGCACTTCCGTGCCGGTCGGCGTCGGGGTCGGGCGTTCCATGCGCCGCAGTGGCGCACCGCATTCGCACACATCGAAACTGATCATCGGTGTTCGCTCCCGGAGGATCGGCTTCTTTTAGCACAAGCCATATGGGCTTCACCTCTCCCCGCTGCGGAAGAGGTGGAGGCAAGTCTGTTCAGTTACCACCAGCGCGCAGCGCCTTCATCCGCCAAGGTCTGCCCGTCGTCGACGCTCGCGCGCCTATCAAGCGAGCGGTCGAGCGCGCTCAGCACGCGCCGCTTGGCGAAATCGAAAGCCGCCGACTGGCGGTCGCGCGGCCGTGGCAGGTCGGTGACGATCTCCTGTTGCACCCGACCGGGCCGCGGGCGCATCACAATCACCCGGTCGGCGAGCACGATCGCCTCGTCGACATCGTGGGTGACGACCAGCAGCGTCGGCTTGCCGTCGGCCCAGAGATCGAGCAGGTGATCCTGCAGGTCGACGCGGGTGAACGCGTCGAGCGCCGAGAACGGTTCATCAAGCAGCAACACCTCGGGCCGCATCACCAAGGCGCGCGCAAGCGCGACTCGCTGCGCCTGTCCGCCGGAGAGTTCGCGTGGCCACACCGTTGCCTTGTCGGTGAGGCCGACCCGCTCGAGTTGCGCCGTGACGCGGGCGCTGCGTTCCTCGCGCGGGCGGCTCTCGAGGCCGAACCTGACGTTGTTTGCGACGCTCAGCCACGGCAGCAATCGCGGCTCCTGAAACACGATGCCGATCTTTTCGTGTGGCGCCGTGATGGCGTCGCCGTCGAGGATGATCGCGCCTTCGGACGGCGCATCGAGCCCGCTCGCGAGCCGAAGCAAAGTCGATTTGCCGCAGCCCGACCCGCCGACGACGGCAACGATCTCGCCGGGCGCAACTGTGAGCGTCAGCGCCTCGAGCGCGCGCACGCCGTTCGGGTAGGTCTTGCTGACGCGGTTGATCTCAAGCATCGGCTTTAAGACTTTTGAGGACTGGTGCCGTAGGCGTCCTGCCAGCGCAACAGGGGCGCCGTGGCAATGACGACCAGCCAATCGGTGAGCTTGCCCAGCACCGCGAACGCCAGGATCGCAGCGACGATTTCGGCCGGCTTGCCCAGCTGCTGGCCGTCGATCAGCAAGTAGCCCAGGCCTTCGGAAGCGCCCATGAATTCCGCCGCGATGACGAACATCCAGCCAAGGCCCAGGCCTGAACGCAGCGATACGACGTAGCTCGGCAGCACGGCGGGCAGCAGGATGCGACGGACCAGCGCGAAACCGGAGAGACGAAAGACGCGGCCGACTTCGACGATCTTGCGATCAACCGCGACGATCGCTCCCATCACGCCGAGATAGACCGGGAAGAATACCCCGACCGCGATCAAGGCGATCTTTGAGGTCTCAAAAATGCCGAGCCACAGAATGAAGAGTGGGATCCAGGCGATCGAGGGCACCGCGCGCAACCCCTGCAGGGTCGGGTCGAGCAAACCGCGTGCGATGCCGGAATAGCCGGCCAGTGCGCCCAGAACCGTCCCGGCAACGGTGCCCACCGCAAAGCCGGCCGCCACCCGCAACAAGGTCGCCGCCACGTGATACTGTAGTTCACCGGTGCGGGCGAGGTCGGCAAGCGTCTGATAGACGGTCGAGGGCGGCGGCACCAATCGGCCATCGGATAGACCGAGGCGGACCGCGATCTCCCAAAGAACCGCGAGGCCGACCGGCAACAGCAGGCCGAGCGCTGGCCGCATGAAACGCGAGGGTCGAGCGCCGGCGACCTTGCGGCGCAGGAAAGACGTGCGCTCGGCCGTGATGGTCATGCCGATGAAAGACATGGCCTAGCCGGAAAATGCAATGGGGTCGCGTTGTGACCCGTCGCGGAGCAGCCGGGCCGAGTCACATCTTCCGCTCACTGCGTCGGCAGCGGGACATGATCGTCGATCAATGCCTCGACAGTCGCGGCGACATCGACGTTCGCCGGGATGACGCCTGCCTGTTGCAGGGCGACACCGGCCGCCAGGATCGAAGCCCGCTGCGGCGCGCCGATACGATTGTGGGTGAGCTCGGTGCGCTCCGTGAGCTGCTTATCGACCACCGCGGGGGGCAGCTTGGTGATGTTGATGAAAATCTGTTTGAGCTCGTCGGGATGGGCGAGCGCATACTTGCGGGCTTCCTCGTAGACCGCCAGGACCCGGCGTACCAGATCGGGATGATCATTGAGGAAAGCTTCACGCACGTTGAGGATGCCCCAGGTGTTGGCGTCCGGGTTTCGGTAGAACAAGCGCGCCCCATCCTCGATTTCCGCCTGCGCCATCATCGGGTCGAGCCCCGCCCATGCATCGACATCACCGCGAATGAGCGCGGTCTTGCCGTCCGGGTGCTGTAACAGCACCGGAGCGATGTCCTTCTCGGTCAGTCCGACGGACTGCAGCGCGCGCACCAGGAAGATGTGAGGGTCGGTGCCGCGCGTCACCGCGACGCGCTTTCCCTTGAGGTCGGTGATCTTGTTGATCGCCGTATCCTTGCGGGTGACGAGCGCGGTCCATTCCGGCCGCGAATAGACATAGATCGACTTGATTGGATTGCCGTTGATCTTGGCAACAAGCGCGGCGGCGCCGGCAGTCGAGCCGAAGTCGATCGAGCCGGCATTAAGGAACTCCAGCGCTTTATTGGAGCCGAGCGTCTGCACCCAGCGGATCGTCATGCCGTCCTTGGCGAACTCCTTCTCCAGGAAGCCCTTATCCTTGAGCAGCATCGACACCGGGTTGTAGGTCGCCCAGTCGATGCGTATCTCTTTTGGTGCGTCGGCGGCGATTGCTGCAGGTGCGAAGCCTACGATAGCGCACAAAACCGCGAATGAACGCCGGGAAAAGGCCATGACCGGATCCTATTGACTTGGTTGTCGAATGCGATGGAGGCGGGATTTTTGTCGCGCCGTCAATGAAATAAAATGAGCGATTCGTCGTCGGCTGTTGGAAGGTTCTTGCAGGATGCAGCACCAGCGCAAGCAGAAACGTGTTGCACTCAGCCGCAAGGCCGATGACACCACCCCCGCAGTCGGATATTCCGGATTGCCATGCTGACGCCTCCCGACCAATCGACGCGCAAGCCGCTGTTCGACAGCGACGGCATTGCGGCCGAGCTCGAAGACCTGGTCCCGCAATACGAAGGCCACAAGGAGCTGCGCATTGCGGTAGCGATGCGGCTCAAGCGCGCGTTGGCGGACGCGCGCAAGGCGGCGGAAGCAAATCTGCTCAAGGATCGCCTCGGTCTGCGCTGTGCGGCCGATTTGTGCCTTGTCCAGGATCAGATCATCCAGATCCTGTTCCACTTCGCGACCAAGCACCTCTACGCATCGGAGAGCCGTTCCGAAGCCGAGCGGATGGCAGTCGTGGCGACTGGCGGCTACGGGCGCGGGCTGATGGCGCCGGGCTCCGACATCGATCTTCTGTTTGTTCTGCCTTACAAACAAACCGCGTGGGGTGAATCGATCGCGGAGGCGATTCTCTATTGCCTGTGGGACATGGGGCTCAAGGTCGGGCATGCGACCCGTTCGGTCGACGAGTGCATCCGGCAGGCCAAGGCCGACATGACCATCCGCACCGCGATCCTCGAGGCCCGCTATCTGCTGGGCGATCGCGCGCTCTATGACGAGCTGGTCGCGCGTTTCGACAAGCAGGTCGCGCACGGCACCGCGCGCGAGTTCGTGACCGCCAAGCTCGCCGAACGCGACGAGCGCCACAAGCGCGCGGGCATGTCGCGCTATTTGGTCGAGCCCAACATCAAGGACGGCAAGGGCGGCCTGCGCGATTTGCACACGTTGTTCTGGATCGCCAAGTATGTCTACCGGGTGCGCGAGCCGCGCGAGCTGGTCGAGCGCCACGTCTTCGACCAGCGCGAGTTCCAGATCTTTCAGCGCTGCGAGAATTTTCTCTGGGCGGTTCGATGCAACATGCACTTCGTCGCCGGCCGTGCCGAGGAACGGCTGTCGTTCGATATCCAGCGCGACATCGCGGTGCGGCTCGGCTACAGCGCACGTCCCGGGCTGCAGGACGTTGAGCGCTTCATGAAGCATTACTTCTTGATCGCAAAGGACGTCGGCGACCTTACTGCCATTTTGTGCGCGGGACTCGAAAGCCGGCAGGCAATGCCGGTGCCGGTGCTCAACCGGATGGTCGCCAAGTTTCGTCCCCGGCCGCGCGCCCAGCAGCTGCCGGGCAACGCCTTCTTTGACGACTACAACCGCATCAACATCATTTCCGATAAAGTGTTTCAGCGCGATCCGGTTAATCTGATTCGAATCTTTCACGTCGCCCTCAAGCACAAGCTCGCATTTCATCCCGATGCGATGCGAGCGGCCGCACGCTCGCTTCGTCTGATCGACAAGGCGGTGCGTGAGGACGAAGAAGCCAATCGCCTGTTTCTGGAAATCCTCACCGCGCGCGAGGATGCGGAGGTCGTGCTGCGCCGCATGAACGAGGTCGGAGTGCTGGGCGCGTTTATCCCGGATTTCGGCCGCGTGGTGTCGATGATGCAGTTCAACATGTATCATCACTACACTGTTGATGAGCATCTGTTGCGCTGCGTCGGCGTGCTGGCCGAGATTGAGGCGGGCACCAATCCGGAATACGGGCTCGCCAACGACCTTATCCGCAGCATCCAGCCGCGCCATCGCGAGATTCTCTACGTCACCTTGTTTCTGCACGACATCGCCAAGGGCCGGGTCGAGGATCATTCGATCGCAGGCGCCCGCATCGCGCGGCGGCTCGGACCGCGCTTCGGGCTCGCGCCGGGCGAGACCGAAACCGTGGCATGGCTGATCGAGAATCACCTGGTGATGTCGACGATCGCGCAGTCGCGCGATCTGTCGGACCGCAAGACGGTAGAGAATTTCTCGGCGGTCGTCCAATCACTCGAGCGCATGAAGCTTTTGACCATACTGACCACCGCCGACATCCGCGCAGTCGGTCCCGGCGTCTGGAACGGCTGGAAGGCCCAACTCATCCGCGCGCTCTACTATGAGACCGAGCCCGCGCTGACCGGCGGCTTCTCCGAGGTCGATCGCGCCCGCCGTGTGGCCCTCGCGCAGGCCGAGTTTCGCGCCGAGCTCAAGGATTGGCCAAAACCGGACCTCGATCGCTACATCTCACGGCACTACTCGGCCTATTGGCTCAAGGTCGACCTCCCGGCGAAGCTCGAGCATGCGCGCTTCGTGCGCTCGGCGGAAGCGGCGGGCAAGACGCTCGCGACCTCCGTCGGCTTTGATACGGCACGCGGCGTCACCGTGCTCACCGTGCTGGCGCCCGACCACCCGTGGCTCCTCTCCGTGATCGCTGGCGCTTGCGCCATGACTGGTGCCAACATCGTCGATGCCCAGATCTACACCACAACCGACGGCCTCGCGCTCGATACGATCGCGGTGTCGCGCGAGTTCGATCTCGACGCGGACGAGGGGCGCCGCGCGATTCGAATCGCCGATACGATCGAAAAGGCCTTGACCGGAGACTTCAAGCTGCCCGAGGTGGTGGCCAAGCGCGTGCCCGCGAAGGCTCGCATCAAGGCCTTCGCGCTCGAGCCTGAGATCTCCATCAACAATCAGTGGTCGAACCGCTACACCGTGGTCGAAGTGAGCGGCCTTGATCGGCCGGGGCTCCTTTACGACCTCACGACCACGCTCTCCAAGCTCAATCTCAACATCGCCTCGGCGCATGTCGCGACATTCGGTGAACGGGTGGTCGACGTATTTTATGTGACCGATCTTCTGGGCGCGAAGATTTCCTCGCCCACGCGCCACGCCGCCGTTAAGAGCGCCCTCATTCGGGTGTTCGTGCCAGCGAAGGACAACACCACCCGTACGGCAGCGGAGTGAATCCTAACCCGTTGCGCACCGCGCTGAGCGATCAGTGTTGTGGCCAACGCGGAAGCGGGCTTTCCACCTGACGATAGTCGTCGCCGCCGCATTTATCGATGATTACGGCACGCCGCGACGCGACTACCTCATTGTTTCGGAAGAATATTGCGTATCTCGCGGTTTGATCAGGTGCGTCGCTTTTGACACAAGCGATCCAGTCGCCGGGTTGCGGCCCTGATGCTTCACGCAGCACCGACACCTGTGGATTGCCGGGCAGCTTCGTTTTCTGAAATTCGTCGAACGCGGCCGCATTGAGCGACGACGGGTCGGGGGCTCCCGTTCTTTGGACGGGGACAAACTCCGTCCCGGCAATCCCCGTGCAAGCGGTGAGGCCGGTACACAGAACTGCTGCCGCCCATACGCGCATGTGAATTGAGACTCGGTTTTTTCCCGCCAGCCTGTCGAACTGGCGCGCCAGAGAACTCACGTTTGGGGGAATTCTAAGGCTCGCCCCGACGCTGGGCGCGGGGAACCCCGGTCCAACCCGCACTTCACGGCCGTAAGGCATTGATCGAATACCGAAAAATGAATGGGGTCTTAACCACCCCTTAAATCGCTACCCCTAAGCTCGCGGAGGCCCCGGATACCGGGTTGGCCAGGCGAGATGGGGCACGGGTTGGCACGGCGGAGCGCTTCGGCGCGCAAAGAGCCGGACTTCGACATCGATGTCGCGCCGGCCGTCACAATCGATCCTGCAAAAGATCGCACGGCGCGACCGCCGACGCCGGCCGCGCGGACCTCAGACCCCGAACGGACGCCCAAGCGCGGCAAGGCCAAGACCGAAAAGAAGGAAACCGCCAAGCGCAGACGCGGCAGCGGCACGCGTTTTACCTGGCGGCGCGCACTTTATTGGGGCCTCGTCTTCACGCTCTGGCTCGTGATCGCTGCCATCGGCACGCTGATCTGGGTCGGCATGCATCTGCCGCCGCTGCAGTCACTCGATATCCCAAAGCGACCACCATCGATCCAAATTCTCGGGCTCGATCAGAAGCCACTGGCGATCCGCGGGGAAGGCAACAGCTCGACGGTGACGCTCAAAGAGATGCCAACCTACCTGCCGAAGGCGTTCATTGCGATCGAGGACCGGCGGTTCTATCAGCATCACGGCGTTGATCCGTTTGGCCTCCTGCGCGCGACCGTAGCCAACGTCTTGCATCGCGGGGTCTCGCAGGGCGGCTCAACCCTGACCCAGCAACTCGCCAAGAACCTGTTCCTCACCCACGAGCGCACGTTCTCGCGCAAGCTGCAGGAAGTGGTGCTCGCGTTGTGGCTCGAGCACAAGTTCAGCAAGGATCAGATCCTCGAGCTCTATCTCAATCGGGTCTATTTCGGCGCCGGCGCATATGGAGTGGAAGCCGCGTCGCAACGCTACTACGGCAAGTCCGCGCGCCAGACGACATTGGCCGAAGCTGCGATGCTCGCCGGTCTGGTCAAGTCACCGTCGCGGCTCGCCCCAACTCGCAACTTCGACGCCGCACAGCGTCGCGCCCAGACCGTGCTCGCCGCGATGGCGGAGGCAGGGTTCATCAAGGACGACGCGGTGAAGCTCGCGGCGGCGCGTCCCCCTGGCGTCGTCAAGCAAAGCGCCGGCGGCTCGGCCAACTACGTGGCGGATTTTGTGCTCGACGCCCTCGACGATCTGATCGGCCATCCGGATGACGACATCGTGGTCGAGACCTCGATCGATCCCGTCCTGCAGGCGGCGGCGGAGAAGGCGTTGGTGGAGGAGCTCGCCGCCAGAGGCGACAAGTTCGGCGTCGAGCAGGGTGCGCTGATTGCGTTAAGCCCCGACGGCGCCGTGCGCGCGCTGGTCGGCGGCAAAAACTATAACGAGAGCCAGTTCGACCGCGCGGTGTCTGCTAAACGCCAGCCGGGCTCAGCGTTCAAGCCGTTCGTCTATCTGACCGCGCTCGAGCACGGGCTGACGCCCGATACACTGCGTGAGGACAAGCCGATCGCGCTCAAAGGCTGGAAGCCCGAGAACTACAAGCACGAATACTTCGGCCCAGTGACACTGCGGCAGGCGCTTGCAAACTCGCTCAACACCGTTTCGGTCCGGCTTACGCTCGAGGTCGGTCCGGCCGCGGTCACCAAGACCGCCTACCGGCTCGGCATCGCCTCAAAGCTCGAGCCCAATGCCTCAATCGCGCTCGGAACATCCGAGGTATCGCCGATCGAGCTGGTCGCCGCTTACGTGCCATTTGCAAACGGCGGGTTTGCGATCACGCCACATGTCGTGGAACGCGTGCGCGCCGGCAACCGTGCGCTCTACGTGCGCAAGGATCGGCAGCTCGGTCGCGTGATCGATCCGACCTACGTCGCGATGATGGATTCGATGATGCGGGAGACGATCGCGAGCGGCACGGCGCGGCGCGCCGACCTGCCGGGCTGGCTTGCCGCCGGCAAGACCGGAACGTCGCAGGATTTCCGCGACGCCTGGTTCGTCGGGTTTACCGGCCACATGGTCACCGGCGTCTGGCTCGGCAACGACGATTCCTCGCCGACCAAGAAACTCACCGGCGGCAGCTTGCCGGTGGATATCTGGAGCCGGTTCATGAAGGTCGCGCATGCCCGCGTTCCAGTCGTGATGCTGCCTGGCGTCGGCTCCTCTGGCGGACTATTCGGGCTGCCGGGCCTGAACGGCTTCGACGGCGAAGGCGCGGGTGCAATGTCGGGTGCCGTCGCGCGCCCCGCCGCAAGCGTTGACCCGCGCGCGCAGGCGAGCCAACGGAGCGGACTGGACGGGTGGCTGATCGATCAATTCTTCAGCCGGCACTAGGTCAAGAATAGCTCTTCCCGGTTCGCACCCGTCGCGTAGCAACCCATAGGGCCAGCGCGCCGCCGCCAGTGATCGCGACACCGAGCGCCATCGGCCAGATGCTGACGCCGACCAGCGCTCCGACCGCGGTGCCGACGATCGCGCCGGCGCATTGCTGCACAAAGCCGATTAGTGCCGACGCAGTTCCGGCGTCGTCGGGAAATGGCGTCAGCGCGGCGGCGACCAACTGCGATTGCATCAGGCCCAGCCCGAGAAGATAAAACGCCGCAGCCGCTATCAGCAGCGCTTCGGAGAACCAGCCGGTTGCGCCGAGCACCATCCCCGCGGCCGCGATCGCGCACGATCCCGCCCCCAGCCCGGCCGTGCGGTCGAGCCCAAGACGCATGACCAGGCGCGTTGCGAGCGTTGAGCCCGCAACAAACCCCAGACATGAACCCGCGTAGGCGATCGCGTAGGCCAATGGCGAGAACCCGAAAACGAACTGGAGGACGAATGGGGAGCCCGCGATCCACGCAAACAAGTCGCCATAGGCGACGGCGCCGACCAGGAGATTGGCGATAAAAACCCGGTGGGTCGCGACCCGTCGATAGTTACTGAGCAGCCCGGCAAGCGACGGCGCGCTACGCGCGTGGTGGGTCTCGGGGAGAAAACGCCAAGCCAGGTATCCCGCCAGCGCGCCCACCGCGATCAGGAACACAAAGCCCGCGCGCCATCCGAACGCCGTCTGCAACACCCCGCCGGTCAATGGGGCGATGATCGGCGCAAATCCCATCAGCACGCCCATGGACGAGAGTTGGCGGCCGGCGCGCACGCCTTCGTAGGGGTCCCGCACCACCGCACGCACTGCCACGATTGATCCCGAAACGCCGAGCGCCTGCAGGAAGCGCCCGGCGATCAGCACCGTGATCGAGGTCGAGACGAGGCAGATCAGAGTCGCCACGCAATAGAGGACGAACGACAGCACGATGATCGGCTTGCGGCCGATCCGGTCTGAGATCGGCCCATGCACAACCTGTCCGATCGCAAAGCCGACCAGATAGAGCGAAATCGTGAGCTGGACGTGCGCGGGCGGCGCCGCCAGGGCGGCGGCGATCGCCGGCATCGACGGGGGAGGTAGAGGTCGACCGAAAGCGGGCCGAAGCTCGTCAGGAACGCGAGCAGCGCTGTGAGCGCGAGCGTATCGGGGCGAAGCATCGGGTGGGAATCGCGAGGGTTCGTCGGGACCGGAAGGCGGACCTTTATACGGGCAAGCCGTCACCGGGCGAAATGCTATTCGGGAAGCTCGAACTGCCTGCGGCCCGAGCTATTGGCTCGGTCCGTAGCGGTGCAGATCGGCACCGTGCGCGTCGAGCCACGCCTTGGCGCGGTCCATCTCGGGACAAATCCCGCGCACAATGCGCCAGAAGCGCGGCGCATGGCTAAGCTCGACAAGATGCGCCGCCTCGTGAGCGGCGAGATAATCGAGCACGTGCGGCGGCGCCAGGATCAGTCGCCAGGAGAACGACAGCGCGCCGGTCGCCGAGCACGACCCCCATCGGCTCGAGGTGTCGCGCACGCTGACGCGCACGACCGCAGCGCCGAGCGCGCAGGCATAGCGACGGCTTGCCGCATCAAGATCGCGCTTGGCCTCGCGCTTGAGGTAGTCCGAGATCCGGCGCGAGGTGTACGGCGCCCCGCCGGCCACACACAGTAACGCATCTCCGTCGACATTCTCGACCCATACCGTCCCGCGCGCGCCGGGTCGGTGCACGATGCGATGCGGCCGCCCGCGCAGCGGGACGATTGCCCCGTCAACGAACGGCGTCGGCACCGGCAGCCGGCCCAGGCGCGTCGCAATCCAGCCGCCGTTCTTCTGGGCGAATGCCTCGGCGTCGGCCAGCGAACCGCGCAGCGGCATGGTAAGCAGCACTTCGCGCGTCGCAGCCTGGATGCGCAGGGTGTAGCGACGGGCACTGCGGCTACGGCGCAGCCGCACCTGATAGGTGGCGCGGTCGAACGCCACCTCGATGGTGGAGGGGTCGGGCGGACGGCGAAAAAGCGCGGGCGACATGGGCGGCATAGGCGCGTTCCGCCCGATCGCGGAACGCGGCAACGTTGAGTGCGACTCAGACAGCTGATTCGAGCGCCAGTATTGCGGCAAGGGCCGAAGGTGCAAGAGGGCGCGCGTTAAACTCCGCGCGACCGTACGGTCTTGAGCTCAACCAGGTTGGCCGGCTTGGGGGCGGGCTTGCGCTGGCGCGCAACTGCATCGACGGGCTGATTGTTGGACAGCATGAAATCAGCGATGCGCGGCGCGATTTCGGCGCGGAAACGCGAGCCGTTGAATACGCCGTAGTGCCCGACCGCGGGCTGCAACCAATGGGCCTTGAGCTCGGGTGGAATGTTGACGCACAGCCGATGCGCAGCCTCGGTCTGGCCGACGCCCGAAATATCGTCGTGCTCGCCCTCGATGGTCAGGAGCGCCACCCGACGGATCGCGGCCGGATCGACCGCGCGTCCGCGATGGGTCATCTGGCCTTTCGGCAAGGCGTGACGCACGAACACGGTGTCGACCGTCTGCAGGTAGAACTCGGCCGCGAGGTCCATCACCGCCAGGTATTCGTCATAAAATTCGCGGTGTTTCTGCGCCGAGTCGCCGTCGTGCTTGACGAGGTGCATGAACAGGTTGCGGTGGGCCTCGATGTGGCGATCGAGGTTCATGCTCATGAAGCCGTGCAGCTGCAGGAAGCCAGGGTACACGTCGCGCATCATGCCGGGATGCGGGAACGGTACTTTGGTGATGACGTTGCGCCGAAACCATTCGATGCCACGCTCTTCCGCAAGCGCATTGACGCCGGTCGGGTTGATACGGGTATCGATCGGACCGCCCATCAGCACCATGGAGTTCGGCACGTAGGGATCATCTGCCGCTTCCATGAGCGAGACTGCCGCCATCACCGGAACCGACGGCTGGCAGACCGCGATCACGTGGGTGTTGCCGCCCAGCGCGTGCAGGATCGACACCAGGTAGTCGATGTAATCGTCGAGATCGAACGGACCCTGGCTGACCGGCACCGTTCGGGCATCGGCCCATTCGGTGATGTAGACGTCGTGATTGGGAAGGAATGCTTCGACCGTGCCGCGCAGCAGCGTAGGGTAGTGACCCGACATGGGCGCGACGATCAATACGCGCGGCTGCGGACGATGCGGCACGTGCTCGAGCGCGCGCTCGAAATGCAAGAGGCGGCAGAACGGGCGTTCCCAGACCGGCGTGATGTGAACCGGGACGCGCTCACCGCCGACGATCGTCGACGTGATCCCCCATTCGGGCCGCCCGTATCGGCGGGTGGAGCGCTCGAACAGCTCGGCCCCGGCCGCGAGCGACTTGCCGAGCGTGGTGTGCGACCAAGGATTGACCGGGTTTTTGAACATCAGCCGGGTGGCGTCGGCGAGCGCCCGCGACGGAATCACCGCCGCCTGACTCATCTCGTAGAACCAGTACATCGGCGCCGATAACGGAAACGCGCCGCCTGCAATGACGCCTGGTGCTTTGCCGAATTCCCCGATTGCCATTTCAGTCCCCGGTCATGGTTCTTATTGCGTTGCAGCATCCTGTCGTCATTGTGTCATACAGTCAACATGACACCGCCCGGACGTGCACAGCCTGAGAAGTCTCCGTCAATTCGGTTAAATATAGGTAGGACAACGCTTATTCGCTGCCCTGCAGCAGCGTACCGTGCCGTCGTGCAGCCCGGAGGTAGGCAAGGAAAGCAAAAATCGCGAGCACAATCAAAGTGATATTAATGGCGAACGCCTGGGCCATCAGGTCGGCCCGAAATACATGTGCGGTGAGCAGGGCGCGCATGCCTTCAAACACGTAGGTCGGCGGCAGCATCCACGAGATCACCGCAAGCCACGGCGGCAAGACCGAGACCGGGTAGTACACGCAGGTCAGCGGCAGGAAAATGAACATGAGTGTCCAGGCCATGTTCTCAGCGCCGAGACCATGACGCAGCAGGAGCCCGGCAATGAAAATGCCGAGCGCCCAGCTGGTCAGAATCAGGTTGAGAAAGAATGCCGCGAGCGCAAGGCCGAGCGCCCACAGATTGAATCCGAAAAACACGATCGCCAGCAAACTGACCGGCACCATTCCGATCGACAACCGGATGATGCTCATAATCATCAGTGCGCTGATGAACTCCGGCGGCTTGAGCGGCGAGATCATCAGGTTCGCGAGGTTGCGTGAATACATTTCCTCCAAAAACGAGATCGAGAACCCTAGCTGGCCGCGGAACAAAATGTCCCACAGCATGACGGCGCCAATGAACGTTTGTCCCACGCGCGCCGGCAGCCCTCCGAACTGACCGACGTAGGTTTGCAGGAATCCCCACATGAACATCTGCACGGTCGGCCAGTAGATCAGGTCGAACACGCGCGGCCAGGACGAGCGCAGCAAGTACCAGTAGCGCGCCACCATGGCGCCCACGCGCGCGAACGAGAATGCGGACGGATCACGCTCGATCTTCGCTGATCGGTTGCCCGCCACCGGAATACGGGCGGTTGTCAACGCACCGCCTCCCGCACCGCCTCGCCGCGACCGCGCGCAACATCGAGAAAAACTTCCTCAAGGTTGTTGCGCCCGTAGCGCGCCAGCAGCCGCGCCGGCGTATCGTCATCCACGATCACGCCGCGCTTCATCATGATGACGCGGTCGCAGAGCCGCTCGACCTCGTTCATGTTGTGGGACGCAAGCAGCATGGTGGCGCGACGCTCTGCGGTGTAGTGCTCGAGATGCGTGCGCACCCAGTCGGCCGTGTCGGGGTCGAGCGACGCGGTGGGCTCGTCCAGCAGCAGCACCTCCGGCGCATTGATCAACGCCTTGGCCAGCGACACGCGGGTCTTCTGACCGGCGGAAAGCTTGCCGGTCGGCCGATCGAGCAGTTCCGTCAGGTCAAGTTCCTCGGCGAGCGCTGCGATGCATGCCTCACGATCCACAACCCCGTAAAGACGCGCGAACACGGTCAGATTCTGGCGGACGGTGAGCCGGTGCGGCATCTCCACGTACGGGCTCTCGAAATTCATGCGGTGCAGAATGTGGTAGCGCTCGCGCGGCATGTCGTGACCGAGGATGCGCACGGTGCCCGACGTCGGCGCGACGAGACCCATGATCATGGCAATGGTGGTGGTCTTGCCGGCGCCGTTCCCGCCCAGCAGGCCGATGATCGAGCCCGGCTCGATCGCAAACGAAATCCCGTCAACCGCAATGCCGCCGGGATAGTGCTTGACCAGGTTCGAAACGGCGAGAGCGGGTTCGGGAGCGAGCATGGAATTTAGTTAATAGCTGCACCTGCCGGGTCGCACGCGACGATCACGGGTGCACAATATCCCACCGCCGTCGCAAGTCATGCCCGCAACGGCAATCGGACGGTGCGCTGCATCATGCCGCCGGCACGAGCGGGACCGCGTCCGGCGTCACCCCGGCATCGAGATTGGCAATCTGGCGGTCGAGATCCGCGATCAGAACCTGCGCGAATGCGCCGAGATGCAAATAGAACACCGACATTTCTATCACATACTCGAAATTGCGCGGCTTGTTGCGCAGGCAATCGACAACGGTCGCCCAGAAGTGTCGACGCACTTGCGGCCGCGTGACGTTCATGGCCCAGAGCGCGCGCGCAAGCGCGCGTAGTTCCTTGAGCACCGTCGTCCACACGATCGTGGCCGGCAGACGTGGACGATCGAGCGCGCGGGCGAGATGGCGAATACGGGCGAAATACGCCGCCGGATCGTAGACGCTCTGAAGAATGGCGCGGAAATCCGCCAGCACGTCGCGGCGCGGTCGCAACGTGACAAAGTTCAGGCCGGCGCTGCATTGATCGCTCCCACCGGCCAACAACGGCAGCAGCCGGCCCTCGCGCTCGAGCCGGCGCGTGAGCTGGGTATTGGGCAGCGCCGTGAGCAGGCCGACCATCGCGACCGGAATGCTAGTTGCCTCGATGCAGTCGACCATGCCCTCGGCGACCGCAGATTTTTCGGTGTCGAAGCCGACGATGAATCCGGCGATCACGAACATGCCTGCGGAATAGATCTTGTGCACGCTGTCGGCGAGGCTGCGCCGCGTGTTCTGCTTCTTCTGCGTCGAGATCAACGTTTCGGTGTCCGGGCTTTCGATGCCGACAAAGATCGCGAAGAAATTCGCCTCTCGCAGCATCTCCAGCAATTCACGATCGTCGGCGAGATTCATCGAGGCCTCGGTCGAGAACTCGAACGGGTAACGGTGTTTTCTTTGCCAAGCGTGCAACTCGGGCAGGAAGCGCTTGAGCGCCTTCTTGTTGCCGATCAGATTGTCGTCGACGAAGTCGACGTGGCCGCGATAGCCGGCCGCGTAGAGAGCATCGAGCTCGGCCAGCATCTGGGCATTGGTCTTGGCGCGCGGGACGCGGCCGTAGAGTTCGATGATGTCGCAAAACTCGCAATTGAATGGACAGCCGCGCGAAAACTGCACCCCGACGTACAAGTAGTCCTTGAACTTGAGCAGATCGAAGCGCGGGATCGGGGTCTTGGTGACGTCGGCGGTGAACTTCGGCGCCTCGAATGTGCCGCTTTTCGCACCGGCTAACCAGGCATTGACGAAATCCTCGATCACCCCTTCGGCCTCGCCGAGCACCAGAAAATCCGCGCTGCGATAGTCGCCCGGGCTCGAGGTCGCAGCGGGCCCGCCAACCACCACGGGCTTGCCGAACGACTGCGCGAGATCG
>DATIPA010000129.1:0-1529 GCA_035472475.1 Xanthobacteraceae bacterium
GGACAGTCCTGCTCGGCGACGAAAGTCGCGCTGCGCACGGAGACGACGCGCATGAACTCCTCGATCGAGCGCACCACGGTGATCGAGACGTCCTGGTCCTCCTCCATATCGAGGAAGTCGTCATAGATCGCGCGCGTCTCCTTGATCGAGGTGCCGCGCGGATACATGTGGAATTTCGGCGCGGCCCTGCCCTTGAATTTCGCGCCACGCTGGAAACCGAGACTTTCGGCAAGCCGCAGGCCTTCGATGGTCACCGGCCGTGCGAAGATCGGCGCATCGCGATAGAGCGGCGTCCAGGTTTTCTCGAAGGCCAGCGGCACGCCGCCTGCGATTGCACCGGGCGCATACACGCCCCAGAAGTAGATCGCGGCGGGTTTTTCATGCTGGCGCGTCAGGAGATGCAGCGGAGGATTGGTCGCGTCGAGATCGCCGCTCAGGAGCAGCTCGGCGCCCTCCTTGTTCAGCATGAGGAACGCAACATAACCGTCGGCCGCTGTGTCTCCGGCCGCATAACGATCGCACCGGGCGATGCCCCAGAGGGAATCGGGATTGTGACGCGCGATCCGGTGAATCACCGCGTTGGCTGCGCCGCCGCCCATGGCCTTCCGCGCGCGCGGGATCAGCGTTTCGATGTCCTGAAAGGAGGCGCTGAAGACGACCAGCCGCTGCGACAAATTGGTTAATCCGGGCTCCTCCAAGGCGAACCTGGCCTTCTTTTGAGCGCCAACAAGGGCCTGCGCGGTCCGAGTGGTATGGCGGTCATGGACGGTCATGGGGTACTCCGGTTGCCAAAGACTGCTAAGTCCGAATAGATTAATGAGGTCGCAGGGGCAGCGTATGCCGATAATTGTGAACCGGGGCGGTCCGGAAAACGAACACATCGACTTGAGTTCCTGCGCCGGTGGTCCCGACTGGGAAGCGGTGCGCACGTTCCTTGAGCTCGCCCGTTGCGGCAGCATCCGTTCTGCCGCCGATCGCATGGGACTTTCGCCCAATGCGTTGCGCCGCAAAATCGACGATCTCGAACGCGCACTCGGAACCGTGCTCGTTACGCGACATGTCGATGGGATTCGTCCCACGCCCGAGGGCGCCGAGATCCTGCTCGCCGCCAAGCGCATGGAAGAAGCCGCGTTCGGCCTGGTGAGGGCACGCAACCGCGCGGTACCCGCGATGAGCGGAGAAGTCCGCATCGGCGTCACCGAGGCCTTCGGCACGTTCTGGCTCGGCCCTCGCCTCGTGGAATTTCAGCGCGCCTACCCCCAACTTGCCGTTGATCTGATGTGCGCGATGCGATCAGCGGACGTGCTGCGGCTGGAAGTCGATGTCGCCATTCAACTCGACCGCCCGACCAGCCCCGACGTGAAGGTCGTCCGCCTCGGCCGCATTCACTCGATGCTGGCGGCAGCGCCGTCCTATCTTGCGATCTACGGCACGCCGAAAACGATCGAGGATTTGCGCAAGCACCGGCTCGCGATGCAATTCGCCGACCAGACCAAGAGCCAGGAGGTGTTCACCGGCCTGTTCCCGGA
>DATIPA010000130.1:0-17147 GCA_035472475.1 Xanthobacteraceae bacterium
GCGATGTACGTGTCGGGCCTCGCGCATGTCCTCTCAATCTCCGGATATCACATGGCGGTGGTGGCCGGCGTCGTGTTCTTCATGTTGCGGGCCGGGCTCGCCCTGATACCGGGCGTGGCGCTACGCCACCCGATCAAGAAATGGGGCGCGGTCGCAGCGCTGTTCGCTGCGACGTTCTATCTGGTCCTGTCGGGGGCGGAGGTCGCCACCCAACGGTCCTTCATCATGATTGCGATCGTGCTGCTGGGGATCATGATCGACCGCGCGGCGCTCACGCTGCGCAATCTTGCGCTCGCGGCCCTCGCCGTTCTGCTGGTCGCGCCCGAGTCGGTCGTGCATCCCAGCTTTCAGATGTCGTTTGCCGCGACGCTCGCGCTCGTTGCCGCATATCAGGGCGGCGTGCCGTGGACGGCTGGCGGCAACGGCAAGAGAGGGTCGCTCGGAGCACAGGCGGCCGCCTGGGGTATGCGCGAGGTTACAACTCTCGTGTTCGCGTCGCTCATAGCCGGCCTCGCAACCACGCCTTACGCAGCGTTTCACTTTCACCGCCTGGCCCCCTATGGGGTCCTGGCCAATCTGCTGGCAATGCCCGTTGTGTCGATCTGGGTCATGCCGGCGGGGCTGTTGGCGCTGGCCGCGATGCCGTTCGGGTTCGACGGGCCGCTCTGGCGTCTCATGGGGAGCGGCATCGACTGGATGAATGCGATCGCGCTCGGGGTTGCGGGTCTGCCCGGCGCGGTCGGACGAATTCCCGCATTTGGCGTTGGCGCCCTGCTAATGGCGAGCGCAGGTCTATTCGTGCTCTGCCTGCTGCGGACGCGCTTGCGGCTCGCGGGGGTCGCGCTGGCGCTGGCGGCAATCGCGATGGCAGTCCACGCCCCACGCCCCGACATCATGGTCAGCGCAAACGCCGATGCCGTCGCCGTACGCGGCAGCGACGGACGACTCTCGATCCTGCGCAACTCCGGTGATCCGCTCGCCGTGCGCGATTGGCTCAGCGCCGACGGTGACGGGCGCGCGGTCAAGGATACGAATCTCAAGGATGGGTTTCTCTGCGACCAGATGGGGTGCATCGCGCACTTGCCTGATGGCACGGTGGTTTCGGCCGCGCGTGGGGCGCAAGCAGTGGCGGAGGACTGCGAGCTGGCAAGCCTCGTGATCACCACGCGCCAAGCGCCCCCCGGCTGTCGTGCGCTGGCTCTTGATCGCCTGACATTGCGCGAGAGCGGAGCCCTCACACTGCAACACACCCAAACAGGTTGGCAAATCGAGCGCGCCGTTCCAGCGGGAACCGAACGGCCGTGGGCTCACGTACGAGAACGCACCGCCGTCGCGTCGAGCGCGCCACCCGCGGCAGACGCGGCGCCGCAAACCGACGATCTAAAGCCTGGTGACTGGTAATTAGTAGCGGCGAAACAGGCCGATTAACTTGCCCTGAATTCGCACGCGGTTGGGCGGAAGGATACGGACCTCATAGGACGTATTGGCTGGCTCGAGTGCAATCGAGGCACCACGGCGCCGGAACCGCTTCAGCGTCGCCTCCTCGTCGTCAATGAGAGCGACGACGATGTCGCCGGTATCGGCGGTTTCGGTGCGCTTGATCAACGCCATATCCCCGTCCAGGATTCCGGCTTCGATCATCGAATCGCCACGCACCTCAAGCGCGAAATGCTCGCCGACGGACAGCAGTTCGGTCGGGATGTTGATGACGGCGCTTTTGTTCTGAATGGCTTCGATCGGCGTACCGGCGGCTATTCGACCCATCACGGGAACCGCAATCGGTCGACTGCCGTCGTCTTCATTGCTTTGTCGGACGCGCCCGAGGTTGCCCTCGATCACACTCGGCGTGAAGCCGCGCGAGCGCCCGCCCATTCCGTGACTGACCGACTCGGGAAGTTTGATGACCTCGATCGCGCGTGCGCGGTTCGGCATGCGCCGAATGAAGCCGCGTTCCTCGAGAGCGGTGATGAGACGGTGGATGCCCGACTTGGAGCGGAGATCGAGCGCATCCTTCATCTCGTCGAAGGAAGGAGGAACCCCGGACTCCTTTAGGCGCTCATGGATGAAACGCAGGAGCTCGAACTGTTTGCGCGTCAACATGCCAAGGCCCCCAAACGCGTCACTGCCGCAGCAGCACTAAAACAAATCATGAACAGACCCTATCTGTTCCATATGTGTTCTGCAACCACTTAATATCGCGTGAATGGGATCAGAGTCGCCGGAAGGGCCGTTTAATCCGGAATCCGGACGATCGCGCAGGCGCTCCCGGCCTCTGCGGATAAAGCGTAAGGGTCTCGGATAACAAGACAATCTGCCTTGGCTAAAACGCCCACCATAGAGCTGTCCTGGGTTGGAAACGGGGTTGCAACAAGTTGCCCGCCCCCATTCCGCTTGAGCGTCGCTCGCAAAAAGTCGGCCCGTTCGTCGTTGGCCGGCTGGCTGGCGCCCAATACCGCCGATTCGGTCGGCAAGCGCACGTCCGATCGCCCGGAAAGGGTGCGCAGCAGCGGGACCAGGAACAGCAGGCCGCACACGAAGGCCGATACCGGGTTGCCCGGAAGGCCCAGGACATGCATCTCGCCGATGCGCCCGTGCATCAATGGCCGGCCCGGGCGCATCGCGACCTTCCAGAACGACAGCGTCATGCCCTCGGCGGCGAACGCTTTTTGCACCAAGTCATAGTCGCCGACCGAAGCCCCGCCCGTCGTTACCAATACGTCGGCTTCCGCCGCGCGGGCACGCCTGACCGCCGCGATCGTTTCGTCAAGACGATCGGGTGCAATACCGAGGTCGATGACGTCGGCGCCCTCGGCACGCATCATCGCGCGCAGGGCAAAGCCGTTCGAGTAGACGATCTGGCCCGGACCGGGGTTGCTGCCCGGCGCGACGAGCTCATCGCCGGTCGCAAGCAGCGCGACTTTTGGTCGGCGATAGACCGGCATCGTGGCGTGGTTCATGGCCGCGGCGAGCCCGAGGTCGCGCCCGGTGAGCCGGTGGCCGCGCGCGAGCAACACATCGCCGGCGCGGAAATCGAGCCCCTCGACCCGGATATTGCGTCCACGGCTGGCCGGTCGTGTGACCGTGACCTCATCGCCGGCACGGGTCGCGTGCTCCTGGATGACAATCGTGTCCGCGCCGGATGGCACCACACCACCCGTGAAGATACGCGCGGCTTCACCCGGCCCGATGACCCGCTCAAACGGGCGGCCAGCAGCAACTTCACCGATGACGCGCAAACGGGCCGGAGCGCTTACTAGATCGGAGGAGCGCACCGCGTAGCCATCCATGGCGGAGACCGGTGCGGGCGGCTGAGTGCGTAACGCTTTGACGTCAGCGGCGAGGACGCGCCCATGCGCGTTGACCAGCTCGGCCTCGATCGGCGGCAGCTCCCGTGCGTCGGCGAGCACGAGCGTGAGCGCGTCGGCGACGCTGAGCACTCAAGCCTCCTCGGCCTGAAAGTGCCCAGATTTTCCGCCGCGCTTCTCGATCAGCCGGATGCCCTCGATGCGCATGCCGCGTTCGATCGCCTTGACCATGTCGTACACCGTCAGGCAGGCAACGGACACCGCCGTCAGTGCCTCCATTTCAACACCGGTCTTGCCCGTGACCCCGGCCGAGGCGCGCACGATGAGCCCGGGCAATTGCGCGTCGGGAGTTATGTCGACTTCGACGCGAGACAAGGCCAACGGATGGCACAGCGGAATCAATTCGTGCGTGCGCTTTGCGGCCATGATGCCGGCAATCCTGGCGGCGCCCAAGACGTCGCCTTTCTTGGCGTCGCCCTTGCACACGATGTCGAGCGTCGTCTTGCGCATGATGACGCGACCTTCGGCGGTTGCGACCCGTTCGGTCGGCGCCTTCTTGGACACATCGACCATGCGGGCTTCGCCGCGCCGCCCAAGATGGGTCAGCCTGCGACCCTTCATCGGGCGTGCGCCGCAGCCGCATGGGCACGAGCGAGCAAAGCTCGGGTTGCCTCGGCCACGTCGGCTCGTCGCATGAGGCTTTCGCCGATCAGGAAAGCCGAGATGCCACTCGCGGCGAGCCGCGCGAGATCTGCAGGCGTGGCCATTCCGCTTTCGCCGACGATGATCTTGTCGCGCGGGACTTGCGGCGCAAGACGCTCGCTGACCGCGAGGCTGGTCTTGAATGTCCGCAGGTCGCGATTGTTGATGCCGATGAGGCGCGACTTGAGGCGCAGGGCGCGCTCGAGTTCGCGTTCATCGTGGATCTCGAGCAGGACGTCCATGCCGAGGGCGAATGCCGCGCTCTCGAGTTCGGTCGCGGTCACGTCATCGACGGCCGCGATAATGATCAGGATACAGTCGGCACCCCAGGCGCGGGCCTCGACCACCTGGTAGCGGTCGAACAGGAAGTCCTTGCGCAGCGTCGGCAAGGAGGTCGCAGCCCGCGCCGACATCAAGTGACTTCGATCGCCCTGGAACGAGGGCCCGTCGGTGAGCACCGAGAGGCAGGAAGCGCCGCCCTGTTCGTAGGCACGTGCAAGCGCCGGTGGATCGAAGTCAGCGCGGATCAGTCCTTTGGACGGGCTTGCCTTCTTTACTTCCGCGATCAGCGCGTAGTCGCCTCGACCGATGCGGGCCTCGAGCGCGGCGCAAAACCCGCGCGGCCGCGAGGCAGCTTCGGCGTCGGCTTCAAGTCGGCTAAGCGGGTATGCGCGCTTTGCGGCGGAGATCTCAGCGCGTTTATAAGCTTCTATGCGGGTCAGGATGTCGGACATCACGCATTCGACACTGCGATCAGGCGGTTGAGCGAACCTTCGGCCTCGCCCGTATCAATCGACTTCTTGGCCAGTGCCAAGCCATGTTTGAGGTCCGTGGCGGCATCGGCGACAACGAGCGCAGCCGCGGCGTTCAGCATTGCCACATCGCGGAATGGACCGGATTTCCCCTGCAGGACCTGGGTCAGCGCATCGGCATTCGCCTCGGCGTCGCCGCCGCGCAGGGCTTCCGCCTTCACGCGGGTGAGGCCAAGCTCCTCGGGCTTGATTTCGAACGTACGCACCGCACCTTTCTCGAGCGCAGCAACGAACGTTGGTCCGGATGTGGTGATCTCATCGAGGCCGTCGGAGCCGTGGACCACAAATGCGCGTTCCGAACCGAGATTTTTCAGCACCTGGGCGAGCGGCTCGACCCATTGCTTGGAAAAGACACCGACCATCTGGCGCTTGACGTTGGCCGGGTTTGACAGCGGTCCAAGCAAGTTGAAGATCGTGCGCGTGCCGAGTTCGACCCGTGTGGGGCCGACATTCTTCATGGCAGGGTGGTGCGACGGCGCAAACATAAATCCGATGCCAGCGTTGGCGATGCAATGCGCGATCGCCTCCGGAGCGAGATCGATCTTCACCCCGAGCGCACCGAGAACGTCCGCCGCACCCGAGCGCGAGGAGAGCGCGCGATTGCCGTGCTTGGCGACAGGCACGCCAGCGCCTGCTACGACAAAGGCCGCACAGGTAGAAATGTTGTAGGAGCCTGACGCATCGCCGCCCGTGCCAACGACATCGATGGCGCCGGGCGGCGCCTCGACATGCACCATCTTGGCGCGCATCGCTGCGACTGCGCCGGTAATCTCGTCGATGGTCTCACCGCGCACGCGCAAGGCCATGAGCAGCCCGCCCATTTGCGATGGCGTCGCTTCGCCGGACATCATGCTGTCGAACGCCGCGGCTGCCTGCTCCCGCGACAGCGGGGCACCGGTCGCAACCTGGCCGAGGAGTGCCTTGAGTTCGACCATCTCAATGTGCCTGGACGGCTTGCTTGGTCGGCGCGACGCGTCCGGTCGCACCGTTCCATTGCGCGGCTATGTCGAGAAAGTTCCGCAAGATCAAGTGGCCATGCTCGGACGCGATGCTTTCGGGATGAAACTGCACGCCATGCACCGGGAATGCTCTGTGACTCAGCCCCATGATCAGATGATCGTCTGTTTCCGCTGTGACGACAATATCTTGCGGTAAGTTTTTGCGATCAACGATGAGCGAGTGGTAGCGCGTCGCCTGGAACGGCCCGTTAACGCCGCGGAAGACGCCCTCGGCGTTATGATGAATTGCGGATAGCTTGCCGTGCACCGGCACCGGCGCCCGCACGACCTGTCCGCCAAACACCTGGCCGATGGCTTGATGACCGAGGCAGACCCCGAAGATTGGAACCTTCGAGCAGGCCCGCTCAATCAGATCAAGGCAAATGCCCGCGTCGTTCGGGGTGCACGGCCCGGGCGAGAGCACGATCGCATCCGGTTCGCACGCGAGCGCGTCCTCGACGCCAATCTTATCGTTGCGATAGACGGCTACCTTCGCCCCCAAGCCACCAAGGTAGTGGACAAGGTTGAACGTGAAGCTGTCGTAGTTATCGATCAGCAGGATCATGGCGCAATCCTTGCCCCGTGGGTCTTACTGGGGGAGGGGCCGGGTGGCAAGTCGCGCTCAATCAGCGGCCACGGCCATGCTCGTGTCGGCGGTCCGGACGGCCGGCTATTGCCCCCGACCCGCCGACGACGCAAACCGTCGCGCTTCCTCGGCAGCCCGAAACAGCGCCTTGGCCTTGTTGATACATTCCTGTTGTTCTGACCGCGGGTCAGAGTCCGCAACGACGCCCGCGCCGGCTTGCACGTACATACGGCCGTCTTTGACCAGGGCGGTCCGCAGGACGATGCAGCTGTCAAGGTCGCCGGCCGCCGAGAAATAACCGACGCAGCCAGCGTAGATCCCGCGCTTTTCCTTTTCGAGCTCGTCGATGATTTCCATCGCGCGCACCTTCGGGGCACCCGAAACGGTCCCGGCTGGAAAGCCAGCGGCCAGGGCGTCCAGAGCGTCATACGCAGGGTCGAGCGCACCCTCGACATTGGACACGATGTGCATCACCTGACTGAAATGCTCGATAAAGAACTGATCGGTGACGCTGACCGAGCCGATCGTTGCCACCCTGCCTACGTCGTTGCGACCGAGATCGAGCAGCATCAAGTGCTCGGCCCGCTCCTTCGGGTCGGCGAGCAGTTCGTCTTCAAGCGCCTTGTCCTCATGGGGCGTCGCACCGCGCGGCCTGGTACCGGCAAGCGGCCGGATTGTGACCTTGCCCTCGCGCACGCGCACCAGAATCTCGGGGCTGGAACCCGCGATCGCGAACGTGCCGTAGTCGAGAAAGAACAGAAACGGTGCCGGGTTGACCCGTCGCAGTGCGCGGTAAAGCGCGAACGGTGGAAGCACGAACGGCAGTTCGAAACGCTGCGCCAGCACGACCTGAAATATGTCGCCGGCGGCGATGTATTCTTTGCCCCTCAGGACCATCCGGTGGAATTCTTCCGGCGTGGTGTTGGACACGGTCGCCACATCCAGCGGTCCATCGACCGTGGCAGCTGACTCCTGGCCGAGCGGACGATCGAGATCATCAACCACGGCAGTCAGGCGTTCGATCGCGCGGGCGTAAGCCGTTTCGGCTGAAACGGATTGTACAGGCCGCACAGGCGTCACTACCGTGATGGTGTCCTTAACCGCGTCGAAAATGACCACAACGGTCGGACGCACCAGGATGGCATCTGGAATCCCGATCGGATCCGGGTTGGGCGCCGGCAATTCCTCCATCAAGCGGACCATGTCGTAGCCGAGATAGCCGAAGACGCCGGCGGCCATCGGCGGCAATCCTTCCGGCAATTCTATGCGGCTGTCGGCGACGAGTTCGCGCAAAGCCGCTAGCGGTGGAGAACCACAGGGGACGAAGGCGGTCGGCGTCGTGCGCGCCGTGCGATTCATCTCGGCGCAGGCGCCGTTGGTGCGCCAGACCAGGTCGGGGTCCAGTCCGATGATGGAATAGCGCCCCCGCACGGCACCACCTTCGACCGATTCCAACAGGAAGCTCATCGGCCTCGCGCCCGCAACCTTGATGAATGCGGAAACCGGGGTTTCCAGGTCGGCGACCAAAGTCGTCCACACGACTTGGGGGAAGCCTTTGAGGTAGCGCTGCGCGAAGGCGTCGGCTGCAGGCTCAATCTGCATTACTGATTCCCACCGACTCCGAGCGCCTGGTTGATCGCGTTTGGATTAATCCGTGTGCCGATCTCGCTCTCGAGCTTGATGAGATATTCGGTCAACAGCTCCTGTTCCAACATCCGCTTAAGTCCATCGTCCAGGCGCTTCGCCTCGGGCGAGGACGCATCGAAGGTCGGCACGTTGACGTTGACGACCCGAAACACGAACCGCTCGGTCGGCTCCTTACCCTCGGCTGTGCCGGCGGAGCCTTGCGGTGTTCGAAACACGGCGGCCACGACCTGCGGCGGAACAGTCTCAGTGCCGCGGCGCTTGAGTCCGTTTGCCCATTGCACGTTGAGTTTGTCGGCGGCGGCGAGTTCCGACAGCTGGGCGCCGCTTTTGAGTTTCCCCACCATTTGATCGGCTTTGGCGCGCAACCGGTTTGCAATCTCGGTCTCGCGCCAGCGGGCCTCGACCTTGTCCTTCACCTCGTCAAGCGAGCGGTCGTGGCCGGGGGTAATGCCGGCCACCTCGTACCAGACGTAGCCACCGCCCTGGATTTGCAGGGGATCGTTCTCGGCATTCACTGCCGCCGAGAACGCGCTCGAAATGAGTTCGGGATTTGCGGGCAAATCCGGGACCGGATTACCCGCCGGGTCGCGCCCGGAGCGGTCGATCGCATCGATCGTCCGGTACGGCAATTGCAATTTCTTCGCCGCCTCGTCGAGTCGCGCACCGGAGGCAAGTTCGTCTTCGATCTTGTCGCGGATGTTGGCGACGTCGGTTCTGGCGCGCTGGAGCGCGATCTCGTGTTTGAGTTCGCCTTCGACCTCGGCAAACGGCTTTACGACTGCCGGCTCAATTTTGGTTACTCGAACCAGCGCGATACCAAAGCGACCTTTGATCGGGTCACTGATTGCATTCGGCTGCAGCGCGAACGCTGCGTCTGCGACCGCTGGATCCACAATCCCGGCTTTTGGCACCAGCCCGAGATTGACGTCGCTGTCTTTGAGTCCGCGCTCGGCAACAATGGCTTCGAAAGTGGTTCCGTCCTTGAGGCGCTGCGCCGCCTTGTCGGCTTCTTCCTCGTTGGGGAATACGATTTGTTGGACCTCGCGCCGTTCGGGGGTCGAGTAGCGCGCAAGACGATCTTCGTAGGCACGCTTGGCGTCGGCGTCGGAGACCTCGATCGTGCGGGCGATGTCGTCTGGGGTGAGCGCCAGAAAAAACAGCTTTCGGTACTCGGGCGCACGGAACAACGCTTTGCGGTCCTCGAAATACTTGGCGAGTTCTTCGGCGGAGGGCGCAGGTATCTCCCCGGCCGCCGCCGGACCGAGCAGCACATAGTCGATGCTGCGCTCCTCGTTTTGGAAGCGGTTGAACGCCTCGATCGCGGTCTTGGGGACCGTCAAGCCGCCGACGAGCGATTGTTCGAGTTGCCTGCGCAGGGCATCGTTACGCAGCTTGGCGACATAGCGCGGCTCGGTAAAACCCGCAGCCCGGATCGTTTGCTCGAACCGCTGCTGATCGAACTGACCATTGATGCCGCGGAACGCGGGGTCTTGCATGATCTGGCGCGCGACCTCGTCGTCTCCGACGCCAAGTCCCAGCGCCCGCGTGCGCTGATCGATGGCGGCGTCGGCCAGCATCTTTTCAAGTATTTGCCGGTCGAGGCCCAATGCGCGGGCTTGCTCGGGCGGGATCGGGCGCCCGATCTGGCGTTGGAACTGCTGGAGCTGGTCGGTGTAGGCTTGGCGAAATTGCTCGGCCGATATTTCGGTGTTGCCTACCGTCGCGACGGCCGAGCGGCCGCCGCCGCGGAAAACGTCTGCGATGCCCCAGATCCCGAAGCTGATGATAAGAAAGCCGACAACGGCCGCCATGATGGCTTTGCCGAGCCAATTGGAAGAGGCTTTGCGCAGACCTCGAAGCATGAAGCAACCACGTTGAAGAGATTGGGAAAACGGCTGAGCCGCGAACGCATAATAGGGATGCGTCGAGCGCCTAGCAACCATGCCGGACTGTTCGTGCGCCGCGAACACTACGCCGCAGCTTAACGTGCTGCGCGGGATCACCTAAAACGAGCCATCATGCCGCGAGCCAAGTTGCGGCTCGCGGCCCGCACGGAGGTAACGAGGAGGATGGCGGATCGTCCGTTGATCGCCGGCAACTGGAAAATGAACGGACTGCGCGCCTCGATCGCGGAGCTTGATCGCATCATCGAGGGTGCCGGCGGGCTGTCCGCGAAGACCATGCTGATCGTTTGCCCGCCTGCGACCTTGCTGGCGGCCTTCGCGGCGCGCGCCGAGGGGTCGGGTGTCTGGATCGGTGGTCAGGATTGCAGCGCGGAGGACTTCGGCGCATTCACCGGGGATATATCCGCCCCGATGTTGGCCGACGCCGGCGCCCGTGCGGTGATTGTCGGCCATTCGGAGCGCCGCACTTATCACCAGGAAAGCGATGCGCAAGTGCGTGCCAAGACACTCGCCGCCTGGCGGGCCGGGTTGATGGCGATCGCGTGCGTTGGAGAGACGGAGTTCGAGCGTCAGGCCGGCGCCACATTGTCGCGTCTCGAGCGCCAGCTTGATGAATCGCTGCCCGATGGCAGCAAGCCGGACAATCTCGTCGTGGCGTATGAGCCGGTGTGGGCCATCGGCAGCGGACGCACCCCAACGCCGTCGGACGTTGCGGAGGTCCACGGGTTCATTCGCCGACGGCTGCTGGCGCGGTTCGGACGGGACGGGCAGGAGGTCCGGATTCTCTATGGGGGCTCGGTGAAACCGTCGAACGCGCAGGAACTGCTGCACGTCGACAATGTCGACGGCGCATTGGTCGGCGGGGCGAGCCTTAAGGCGGCGGATTTCCTGGCAATTGCCGGCGCTTACGCCTAGTCGTTGCCGTTCTGGTACCGGTTCTTCCCCAGTGATCACCCGCAGCATTGCGGACCGTGATCCCCATATCTACCTGCGGGCTGGGCGCGGATAGCAATAGGCCCCGGTATGGTGTAGAGACCCCGCGCACCCCCATATGAATGGTTGCGGCGGCGTGTTGCGCGCATTCTAGGAGACCTGATGCAGACGGTTATTGTTGTCATTCATCTGATGGTCGTGCTCGCGATGATCGGCTTCGTGCTTCTGCAGAAGTCGGAGGGCGGCGGGCTCGGGATCGGGTCTACCGGAGGGTTCCTCACGAGCCGCGGCACCGCCAACGTTCTCACGCGCGCCACTGCCATCCTGGCGCTGATTTTCTTCATCACGAGCCTGAGTTTGTCGGTATTGGCGGGATTGGACCGCAAGCCGAGATCGATCCTCAACACCGGAGCCCCGGCGACCCAACAACCCGGCGCGCCGCCGGCACCGCTGGGGCAGGGCGGCGGTCTGCTCGATACCTTGCGCAACCAGGGGCAACAACAGCAGGCGCCAGCGCCTGCAACTCCCGCCGTTCCGGCGGCGCCGGCCGGACCGCAGGTCCCGCAATCGCGCTGATCGCGCTAGCAACGGCCTCGTTGCCGCGAATATGCACAGGCGTCATTCGCCCCGCGCGCGTCGGCTGCACCAAGCGGCTGCCTGCGCGATGACGTATCTGGTTGGATGGCTTGATATTTCCTGATCAGCCACTACTTGGCGTGCGGACCTTTCACCAATTTGCTCTGATGGGCGTGTTTTCTCTGTTCGAATCGATCATTTCGCGTTAGAGATCGGGCCCCATGGCGCGGTACGTGTTCATCACCGGCGGCGTGGTCTCCTCCCTAGGCAAGGGTCTCGCTTCCGCCGCACTCGGTGCGTTGCTGCAGGCGCGCGGCTACAAGGTGCGATTGCGCAAGCTCGATCCGTATCTCAACGTCGACCCCGGCACCATGTCGCCGTATCAGCACGGCGAAGTCTTCGTGACCGATGACGGCGCCGAGACTGACCTCGACCTCGGCCACTACGAACGCTTCACCGGCCGACCGGCAACGCGCAATGACAACATCACCACCGGCCGCATCTATCAGGAAATTCTCACCAAGGAGCGGCGCGGGGATTACCTCGGCGCGACCATCCAGGTCATTCCGCATGTGACCAATGCCATCAAGGACTTCATTCGCGACGGCAACGACGACTTCGACTTCGTGCTGTGCGAAATCGGCGGCACAGTCGGCGACATCGAGGGGCTGCCTTTCTTCGAGGCCATTCGCCAGTTCGGCAACGAGCTGCCACGGCATCACGCTGTTTACATCCACCTGACGCTGCTGCCGTTCATCCCGTCGGCCGGCGAACTCAAGACCAAACCTACCCAGCACTCGGTCAAGGAACTGCGCTCAATCGGCATTCAGCCCGATATCCTGCTGTGCCGGACCGACCGCGAAATCCCGAAGGAAGAGCGCCGCAAGCTCTCGCTGTTCTGCAACGTGCGCGAGAGCGCGGTCATTGAAGCGCGCGACGTCGACAACATCTACGCGGTTCCGGAGGCTTACCACGCGGGCGGACTGGACACCGAGGTGCTGGCCGCGTTCGGCATGGACACCTCAAGCAGTCCTGACCTCGAACGCTGGCAACTCATCAACGAGCGCGTCCGTAATCCGGATGGCGATGTCACGATCGCCGTGGTCGGCAAATACACGGGGCTCAAGGACGCCTATAAATCGCTGGTCGAGGCGCTTTCGCACGGCGGCATCGCCAACAAGGTGCGGGTCAACCTCGATTGGATTGAAAGCGAGATCTTCGAGGGCGGAGACCCGGCGCCATTCCTCGGACATGTCCACGGGATTCTGGTCCCGGGCGGCTTCGGCCAGCGCGGCGCGGAAGGAAAGATCCGTGCCGCTCAATTCGCGCGCGAGCGCAACGTGCCGTATTTCGGCATTTGCTTTGGCATGCAAATGGCGGTGATCGAGGCTGCGCGGAACCTGTGCGGCGTTGCCGAAGCGAACTCGAGTGAGTTTGAGCCGACCCCCGAACCTGTAGTCGGTCTGATGACGGAGTGGCTCAAGGGCAACGAGCTGCAGAAGCGCGGGGCAGGGGGTGACCTCGGCGGCACCATGCGGCTTGGCGCCTATCCGGCGCACCTCGCGCGCGGCAGCCGGATTGCGGCGATCTACGGCACCAGCGAGATCTCTGAACGCCATCGCCATCGTTACGAGGTCAACACCAAATACAAGGGCAGCCTGGAGCAGCATGGCATGCGCTTCTCGGGCATGTCGCCGGACGGCGTGCTGCCCGAGATCATCGAATACACCGACCATCCGTGGTTCATCGGGGTTCAGTTTCATCCCGAGCTCAAGTCGCGGCCGTTCGCTCCGCACCCGCTGTTCTCCTCGTTCATCGGAGCAGCGGTGGAACAGAGCCGGTTGGTGTAATCTCAACTGTTGAAACTGGCAGCGGGGTGCGTGCGTCGCGACGCCGCGAACGTGCTACCACTTCCCGACACCGGCTCGGAGCCTGTTGCGCGTGACTGTGAGGACAAAGCCTCCGCCCAATTCGATCGTGGCCGCCGGCGCGACCCGCTTTGGCAATGATCTGCCGTTTGCGTTGATTGCCGGGCCGTGCGCGCTCGAGAGCCGGGCGCATGCTCTGGAGATGGCCGCCGCGCTCAAGGAGATCACGCACAAGCTCGGCATCGGCCTCGTCTATAAGACCTCGTTCGACAAGGCGAACCGCACCAGCGCCGCCAGTGCGCGCGGGGTCGGCCTCAACGCCGCGCTGCCGATCTTTGCCGAGGTGCGTGAGAAGACCGGACTTCCCGTTCTCACTGACGTTCACGAGGCCGAGCAATGCGCGCGCGTCGCCGAAGTGGTGGACATCCTGCAGATCCCGGCATTTCTCTGCCGCCAGACCGATCTGCTGCTTGCGGCGGCCAAGACCGGGCGTCCGATCAACGTGAAGAAGGGTCAGTTCCTGGCGCCCTGGGACATGGCGAACGTGGTCGCAAAGATCACCGGTGCGGGCAATCTCAACGTGCTGGTGACCGAGCGCGGTGTTTCGTTTGGCTACAACACGCTGGTCTCCGATATGCGGGCGCTGCCGATCCTGCGTCGGGAGACCGGGGCACCGATCATCTTTGACGCCACCCATTCGGTGCAACAACCGGGCGGGCAGGGAACCTCGTCGAGCGGTGAGCGCGAATTCGTGCCGGTGCTGGCGCGCGCCGCCGTCGCGGTAGGCGTCGCGGGTGTCTTCATCGAAACTCACCAGGATCCCGACCGCGCGCCGTCCGACGGGCCCAACATGGTGCCGTTGCGCGAGATCGAACCGCTTCTCCGGACGCTTATGGCTTTCGACAAGCTCGCGAAGGCATGAGCGAGCGGCAGCCTCCGGCGCCCCCGCCGTCGACACTCTCGCCGCAACGCATCCTGGCCACCGTCTGGCTGGCCGTGTTCTCGAGCAGCCTGTTCTTTCGGGCGGTTGATCCGATCATTCCGCAAATCGCGGCCGATCTTTCGCAGCCGGTCGAAACCGTCGCGCTCCTCGCAACCGCGTTCGCGCTTCCCTACGCGCTCATGCAGCCGGTGTTGGGGGCGATGGGGGACGTCCTGGGGAAGACGCGCACAATGTTCGCGTGCTTGGTCGTGGTGACCGTCTCGACCTTCGCGGGTGCGTTCGCATGGAACCTGCCCGTCCTGATGGCTTCGCGCATTGTCTCCGGTATTGTGGCCGGTGGTATCTTTCCGGTTTCTCTGGCGCTGGTCGCACAGGTCGTCCCGATCAAAGGGCGACAGGTTGCGGTCAGCCGCATCCTCGCCGGTGCAATGCTGGGCAACCTGCTGGGGTCGTCCGCATCGGGCATCATCGCCGACCTCGCCGGCTGGCGCGCAGTGTTTCTGTTCAACGGATGCTTTGCGCTTATCGCCTTGATTGCGGCGTTCGTCGGGTTTGGGGGGCCGGGGGTCAAGCCGACGCAAAAGGTGAACCTGCGAGAAATTCCTGCGAGCTACCGCGCCATTTTCTCCAATCCGCTCGCCAAATACTGCTTCGGTGGCGTGTTGATGGAAGGCATCTTCCTGTTTGGCATCTTTCCGTACGTCGCGCAGCTTCTGCACCAGATCGGTGAGCAACGTGCCACGATCGCGGGCCTTGTCATTGCCGGGTTCGGCATTGGGGGCATCCTTTACTCGCTGGTCATCCCCTGGCTGTTGCCGAAGCTCGGACAGTCGCGGCTGATGTTCACCGGTGGCCTGCTGATGGGTTTGGGGCTCATCGTTTTGGCGTTTGTTCCGGTGTGGCCGATTCAGGTCGCGCTCTTCGCATTATTCGGCCTTGCATTCTATCTGTTACACGGGGTCATCCAGATCTATGTCACCGAACTCGCGCCCACCGCGCGCAGTTCGGCGGCGGCCTTCCATTCGACGTTCTTCTTTCTCGGGCAGTCGATCGGTCCAATCTACTATCGCATCGCCATGGCGCAGATCGGGTTGGCCCCGAGCCTGTTTGTCGGGGCCGCGATGATGATTGCGACCGGCCTCGTCTGCTCGATCTGGCTCTGGAGCCCGCAACGAGCGTCCGGTCGCGCCTGACGCCGGCCAATGCGCCGCACTTGCCCAGCGTTGCAAAACTCGCGATGATACAATCAGGACGGCCTGGGGTGCCGCGAGAGCGGCTGAGATCAAACCCATCGAACCTGTCTGGGTCATGCCAGCGTAGGGAGCCGCCGGATGCAGGGTCATCCTCGTTTGGCGACTGAATCCCTATTTGTGTCAATATGGTAGGGGAGTGGCCTGTTGGTGCCCACAACTGCACCCACGAACGTGAACTTCAGCCCCGCGGGTTGAACGGGTCCCAGTCCATATCACGCGCTATCGGAATCTCACGCTGAGGACGGCGCGCGCTGTAGGGCGAGCCATATCCGCTCGCGCCCTCGCACTCGGCGAGGGGCTTGCCCGAGCGCCGCATCATGTGCGCGTATCTGACGGCGCTCAAAACGTCATCGCGTAGCGCGACGATTTTTAGATCGTCGTCTCTATGATACGAGAGATATTCCTCGATGAACTCGTGACAGTGGCTGGCCACCATGAACTTTCCGGTAGCCATTGATTCATACATATCGGCGATCGCCGGCTCGAGAGCGTAGCCGCCGCCTTTGTTCTCCGCGTGCTTGGGCAGCAGCGGCGCTCCGTAGGCTCGATACGCGGCGGCGAGTTGATGCCCGCTCGCCTTTTCGTGGGTCATCCCGTCATGGGGCCAGGCCACTGGGATTCTCAGCCCGTTGCACATAGAGGCCAGGCGCTGACAATGATGAACCGCAGAGGAGCGCGACATGGTGAAGATATCAACTACGTAGAACTCGCCCGTGTCGTGCACCCAAGCGCATTTCGCGGCTGCGAAGTTGTGGCCGTAGCCAAAGTCGATTCCCGTAATCCACCGCGCGTAACTCTTGACATCCTCGGGATTGATGCGCCTCGCCAAGTCCTCAACAGGAAATGGAAACACACGGCCACGACCCATCGCTGGAATGCCGTGGATGCGCGTGTCACGCTCGAATTCCTGATAGCCAGCTTCCATCTCTTCCCTGCGCTCGGGCGTGATGTGCTTGGCCTCGTCGGCAGTGATTCTGATTTCAGCACGATCCGGAGACGGGTCCTTGAGAAACCTGTGCGTGAGGGCGCCCTCGCCAAGAATCGGAGTGTACGTGACCAGGACCAGCCCGTCAGTGGCCGTGGTTCTGGCGTAGATCTCGCTGTACAGCTCCTCGCTCGGTTGCTCATCGATCCATATCAAGTGCACCGATTCTGACTGTAACTTCTCCCGCCGCATCTCGAACGACTTAAAGGTCAATTCGCTGGTGCCATCAACAACACCGTCCGTTCTGTGAGTGACATGGATCGTGTCGATTGCGCCGGTGCCGCCAGGAACCATCACCGGAGGCTTGGCAAAGCCTGCGAGCGGAATCGAGCCGGAGCCAAACTCACCCCCTTTCGAGGTTAGTTGCCGCTGCACGCCGTCGCGCACGAGTTGTCCAGTTTGACCGACAACCCAAATGCGGATTGGCCCGGCAAAGCGTCGGCCCTTCCACCAGCGAGGGTAATCGCCAGTCGCGTGCCACGCCACCTCGCACGCTGCCGTCCACGTTTTGCCAACCTGATTGCCGCCGTAGAGCAGCCGCTGGTGAACTTTGCTGCCCTCTTCGAAGCATTTCATCTGCGCCGGGTAGAACTGCTGCGGCCCCCAGAAGTCGATCGCATGAAACTTTTTACGAT
>DATIPA010000131.1:0-2525 GCA_035472475.1 Xanthobacteraceae bacterium
CTGGAAGGCAAAGCGCCGCGGCAAGCGGCCGAGGTCTTCGACCCACACGGTATCTCGATAGGGGTACTCGTGGATCGCGGTGCGCCGGCCGGCTCTATTCTCGGCGGCGTCCATCACAAACGGGACACCGCGCCACGAGCCCGGCTGGAGCTGCTCCCACCAGCGCGATTCGAGCCAACCCCCTTCGCGGTTGTCGATCCGCAGGTTGAGGCCGGCGGTCTGCGAGAGGTCGACGATCGACTGCATTATGCGGCGTTGAGCTGCTGCTGCTCGGTGCGCGGCGGCGCCAGGTTGATACCCTCACCTTCGGCACTAGCGGTCATCGTCACACCAGCCGGCGGGTTCTTGTGCGTCACGGTGACGTCGACCGAGCCCGAGACGGGCGCACCCCCGGTGACTTGTGCAGGGGCGCCTTCCGTTCGCCCGACCTCGAAATGCTGCGGGTCCGGCACCCCAAAGCCCTCGGCACCACCCCATCGGAGTCCGCGAGCGGCGGCGATCTGACCGATATCGGCCGGCAGATCATTGGCCGCTCGTCCCTGCGGCAGGCGCGACGGGTTGATGTCGATCGCGGTGCCGTAGGCGTGCGAACTCCACCCGGCGCCCCCGCCGCGCTTCATGCGCGGGTTGTAGCCGCCGCCCGATTCGGCGATATCGTAGCCGCGCTCTTCGAGATCGTTGACCAGACCCTGGAACTGGTCGGCGGCATTCTGGTGAACGCGCCAGGTCTGGCCCGTGCTGCTGCGCACGGTCGCTAGTTGCTGGGCGGCTTGCTGCGGTGTCCCATACTCGCCCGTGCGCTGGGCGACATCGCCGCGCAACGAGGCTTGAGTAATGTTGTCATTGGCGGCGGTCATGCGGTCGACCGCTGCGAGGTTTCGCCTGATCGCTTCGCTGTATCTGGTGCCCGCGGTCCCGAATGCATCGGCCTGCGCAACATTGGTCTCGAGCCACCGCGCAGCCCCGCCTTCGCCTTGATTGTGGGCATAACCGAGGATCGCCAGTTTTTCTTGTGCCGGCGCGTCGCGGTATTTGGCGCTGCGCTGCATCAAGAAATTATGGTGACCCATCGTGTAGGCTTCGAAGTAGCGCTCCTGCATCGCCGGGTCGGCGAGAAACTGCTCCCGGCTCGGTGGCGGCTCACCAAGCGCGCGTGCGGTATTGGCGATCTCGGCGGGACCGAACTGATATCGCCCGCTGTACTTGTCTCCAGCACCGCCCTTGAGGCTGTACCTGCCGCCACTCTCGATGCCGGCGATCGCTTCCCTGAACCCCTGATAATGCTGGGGTGTCACGCCCACCGCACTGGTCAGTGTCGTCGGCGTATAGGGTACGGCAGGCGCCACTCGCGGCGGGGCGGCACCAACTGGTGCCGGACCCAATCGCGGCAAGCCGAGGCGTTCGTAGAGCGACGGTCGCGGCGCTGGTGGCGGCGCTTCGCCCGCGGGGGTTGCTTCCGCGAGAATCCGTGTCTTCTCTTCCTGGCTCAATCCGGCCGCCAGTGGCGAACCGGCGAGAATGTCCGCGGCCGTCACCCGATAGGTTCCGTGCAACCGCTCCCAAACCTTGATCAGCTCACCAACCGCCCTGACCAACTGCCCGATGATTCTGCCGATTTCGGACAGATCGGCCAGCAATTGGTCGACATTCACTCCTTCGAGCCATTGGCCAAAGGCGGTCGCGAGGTCGTCGACCGCGCGCTGGATCTCCGGCTGATTGGTTCGCACCCATTCGCTGAATTTATTGATCAAGGGTGTCAGCGCTATCGCCAGGGTCGTGCCGATCCCCTTGGAGAGTTCGCTGAAAGCGACGGTCAACCCGCCGACCGCTTCACGATAGCGCTGCAGTCCCGCTTTTTGCGCGTCGGTCAGTGAAGCGCACTGGCCGGCCTGCTGGTTGAGCCGGCGCCAGGTCTCGATGAGTGTCTCGCCCGGCCGCTCGGCTTGTCGGAGCTGTTGGGTTAGGTCATAGAGCGACTGGCCGCCGAGGTCCGTCGCCACCCTCATCCGATCGGTCGGATTTTTAAATGAGTCGATATATTGCAGGACTTCAGGCATTAACTCGGTCGAGCTGCGCAATTGGCCGTTGAGGCCTTCCAAGGAAATACCGGCGCGCTGGAACTGGGCAAATGTTTGCGCGTTGTGGCCGGGATCAGCAAAGGCCCTCGCGGAGGCATCGGTTAGATCCTTGAGGCTTTGCACCATCGTATCGGCCGAGCCGCCACCCAAGACGATGGCGTTGCGCAGCCGCTCAAGCTCCTGCGTCGACGTGCCGATGCGGCTGGCATCACGCTGCAGGTTGGCGCCGAATTGGCTCCAAGTACTGACGAGCCTCGCAAGGCCGGCGATCGAGGCGGCCCCGGTCAGCGCCCCCATGACCGGGACGAGACGGGTCAGCGAGGAGAACGCGGCGAGTCCGGCGCGGCCGATATTTGTGAACCCGTCCGCGACCCGGCGCAGACCGGAGACATTGACAAATTCTTGCATCGCGCGCGATTGGCGCTCCATCGGCGCGCGCATCTGGCG
>DATIPA010000132.1:0-10100 GCA_035472475.1 Xanthobacteraceae bacterium
GCGCCGGTGCCGACGATTGCTGCACCGGAAACTTCACCCACACCGTATCGCTGACGTAATCCTCGTACTCGACCTCGGCTTCCGCCAGCGCGGTCTTCTCCACCACCGACCACATCACCGGCTTCGAGCCACGGTAGAGCGTACCGTTGGCCGCGAATTTCATGATCTCGCGCGCGATCTGCGCCTCGGCGGCGAACGACATGGTGGTGTAGTAGTCGTCCCAATCGCCTTCGACGCCGAGCCGCATGAACTCGTCGCGCTGAAGCCCGATCCAGTGCTCGGCGAACGCGCGGCATTCGCGCCGGAATTCGACGATCGGCACCGTATCCTTGTTCTTGCCGGCGGCCCGGTAATCCTCCTCGATCTTCCATTCGATCGGCAGGCCGTGGCAGTCCCAGCCCGGCACGTAATTCGAATCGAATCCGAGCATCTGCTGGCTGCGCGTCACCACGGCCTTGAGGATCTTGTTGAGCGCATGTCCGATATGGATCGGTCCGTTGGCGTAGGGCGGACCGTCATGCAGGATGAACTTCGGCCGCCCCCTGGCGGCGTCGCGCAAGCGCCGATAGAGGCCGAGCTCACGCCAGCGCGCCAACAGCTCCGGCTCCCGCTGCGGCAGGCCGGCCCGCATCGGGAAATCGGTCTGCGGCAGGAACAAGCTCTTGCTGTAGTCGGTCTCGCTCATGCCGCGCTGTGTAGCAGGGGGCGCACCGGTCTGTAACCCTCCGCCAAAGTACGCGCTCGAAGGTCGGCGCGGCGGCCACGGACGAATCGCGCCGCGCGAATCGCTGGCCCGTCTGGTTCCGCGCGTGCCGGCGTTCGCAGCCCTGATATGCGCAAGTTTGTTGCGGTCACGCCGAGCAGCGTGATCGATCCGCAAAGCGCCAACAACAAAATTTATAATAATAATTTTCCCGTAATGTTGCGACGCACAAAAGCCGCATTTGGCCGTTGATAGGCCCCCTGCGTCTTCGCTTCGCGATGCGCACTCCCCTCAACAATCCGAAGGACTCATGATGGCTTTGAAAAGCCGACGCATCTTGTTCGCTTTCTCGCTACTCACCTTTTCGACCTGCCTTGCGACCTCCGGTTTTTGTCAATCCGGCATTGCCTCGGTCTACTCGGGCGAGCCCACCGCCAACGGCGAATATGCTCATGCCCACGATATGACGGCGGCTCACCGCAGCCTTCCGTTCGGTACCCTCGTCAAGGTCACCAACAACGACACCGGCCGATCGGTCGTGGTCCGCATCAACGATCGCGGGCCGTTCGTGCGCGGACGCGTCATCGATCTCACGCCGGCGGCGGCCTATGCGATCGGGTCCTCGGGCCTCGCCCCGGTAACTATCGACGTGGTCGGTCACAGCTGACCAGCGATCACGTCGGCCGGCACGGCGCCGCTCGGGGGGGAGGCGCCGTGCCGATGTATGTGGGGGCTAGGGTTCGGCCAGCGGCGGAAATACATCGCCGGCCGCGGCCAGGATGGCCCGCGCCTCGCGCGCATCCTCATTCATGCGTTTGATCAGATCGGCGGCGCTGTCGAACTTCAATTCCGGCCGGATCCATCCGATGAAGGCGACGTCGATCGACTGGCCGTAGAGTTCGCCCGCGAAATCGAACAGAAACACCTCGAGCAGCACCGCGCCGTTGTCGAAGGTCGGACGGCGACCGAAGCTCGCGACCCCGCCGTAGCGGCGCCCGCCGACCGCCGTGCGCACCGCATAAATGCCGTGGCGCAATTGGCAACCGGCATCGAGCACCAGATTGGCGGTTGGAAACCCGAGCTCGCGCCCGCGTGCATCGCCGTGGCGCACGGTTCCGGAGACGAACCAGGGATAGCCGAGGAGCAAAGCCGCATCGGCAACGTCGCCGGCCGCGAGCGCCGCGCGCACCGCGCCCGATGAGAAGCGGCGCGCCGCGCCCTCCCCGAGCTGGACGCTCACCTCCGGGACGACTTCAACCGCAAAGCCGTCACGCGCACCTTGCGCGCGGAGAAATTCGGGCGTGCCCTGGCGCCTGTTGCCGAAATGAAAATCAAAACCGATCACAGCGCCCGAGATCGCAAGCTGCCGGCCCAGCACGCGCTCGACAAAGTCTTCCGCCGAAAGTTCCGCGAGTTCCTGGTCGAAGCGCAGGATGATGGCGCCGTCGAGTTCGGTCGCCGCCAGCAGCCGGATCTTGGCGCGTTCATCGCTCAGCCGGAACACCGGCTCGTCCGGCCGAAAGAATGCGCGTGGATGCGGCTCGAACGTCAACGCCGCGGCCGGCCGCCCAAGCGAGCGCGCGAGCCCGACAGCTTTCTCGATCACGATCCGATGCCCGCGATGCACACCTTCGAAATTGCCGATCGCGACCACCGCGCCGCGCAGCGGGCCTGGGTCATGGTGCAGACCATCGCGTACAACCACGAACCGCTTTGGGCCGCCTTGCATCGATCACCATGCCAGCCGATGGGTGACGGCCGTGGCCGCAACGCCCGCCTTCTTGAAAATGCCGGCGAGCGCGGACGCATCCGGATTTTCGCTGTTGCCGAGTTCTTCGGAGTGAATGCCGCGCGTCACGAACAGGCAGTCGATGCCGAACGCACGCGCACCCTCGAGATCGGTCCGGATCGAGTCGCCGATCGCCAGCACGCGATCGCGCTTGACCGCGCGCGCGAGCGCGGTCTCCGCCTTGGCGAGCGCCTCTTCATAGATCGGCGCATGCGGCTTGCCGGCATAGAGAACTTCGCCGCCGAGCGAGTGATAGATGTCGGCGAGCGCGCCGGCGCAGTAGAGCAGCTTGTGGCCGCGCTCGACCACCAGGTCTGGATTGGCGCACAGCATGAACAGGTTGCGCGCGCGCATCGCGCTCAAGAGCTCGCGATAGTCGTCGGGCGTTTCGCCCTCGTCGTTGAACAGGCCGGTGCAGACCGTGAAATCGGCACGCTCGAGCGGTGCAAACTCGACCTCGAGCCCCTCGAAGATCGGCAGGTCCCGCTCGGGGCCGAGGTGATGGATTGCGCCGCGGCGCTCGGCGATGATGCCGCGGGTCACGTCGCCCGACGCAACGATGCCATCGTAGCTCGTGCGCGGCATGCCAAGACGGTCGAGCTGGCGCAACACCACCTCGCCAGGCCGCGGGGCGTTAGTAATGAGAATCACCGCCCCACCCTTACGGCGAAACCGTCCGAGCGCGTCGGCGGCCTCGGGAAACACGGTGATGCTGTTGTGCACGACCCCCCAGACGTCACAGAAAACGACGTCGTAGCGGTCGGCGAGCTTCTCGAAGCGATCGGTAAAGTAGTGTGCGGAACTCATGACCGCGTCAGGAACGCGAGCGCGGCGTCGCCGTCAAGCGACATCTCACAGCGAACCCCGCAAAGACGTGGATGCCCGCGACAAGCCGCTAGTGCGATACCCGGCTCGCGGCCGCAGGCAAGATGGCCGGATCGGCGCCGTCGACCGTGACATCCGAGCGCACCGGGCGGGGCGGCGAGAACAACCCGCCTTGCGCATAGCGAACGTCAAGATCGAGCAAGTCCATCACGGTCGCTTCGGCTTCGACCTTTTCGGCAATCATCTTGACGCCGACGCGTGCGAGTTCGCTTGCGAGGTCGGCCGGCCGGCCCGCGCCGCGCTGATCCAGCAGCAGCGCAACCGGCGCCTTGACATAGGCGCAGCTCCTTTCGGCAAGCTCGAGCGGATCGAGCCGCAGGTCGGTCACGTGATCGAGGCAGAAGCGGAACCCGAAGCTCGCCAGCGTCGACAGCGCTTCCTGCTCGCGCGCGCGCAGCGCGCGCCACGATGCCAGCGCAAACTCGAACACCAGCAGCGGCGCGAGCGCGCGGCTTGCCTCCATGAAATCCGCGATCCGCGCAAACGTCTCGCGTTCGCTCAGGGTCGGCCGCGCGAGATTGCAGAAGACCGCAATGTTCTCGTGACCGGAGTTGATGCGGCGCGCGACGCGCACGCACCGAAACGCCATCAACAAGTCAAGCTCGCCGGCCAATCCGGCGCCCTCCGCCGCTTCGAGAAAATCCGACGGCGCCGGCTGCGTGCTGCTCGCGACGCGCAAACGGGGAGTTGCCTCGTAACAAGCGACCTTGCGTTGCGGCAACGTCACAATCGGCTGCACATAGGTGTCGACGCCGCCCGACTGGATCGCCTGTCGGATGTGCGCAACCAGCGCGGCATTTGCTTCCGACGACACCGGACGATCGAACGCGCTGATGCCCGTCGCTCTGGCGCCGTCCGGGCCGGCCGCCGCGATCGCGGGCGCCGGTCGCGCGGACGCCGGTGCGGACGCAAGGATTTCTTCCGCTCCGCCGATCGCCCCCGTGAGTTGTCCGACCACCGTGCGGAGCTCGGCAACCTCGGCCGCCAGCGGCTGATGCCGCGCTGACAAATTCTGAATCCCCGCCTCGCTGCTGCCGGCGAGCGCGGCGAGCCGCTGTTCCTGCTGGCCGACCTGCCGGGCGAGATCGGCGATGCCACGCGACAGGTCGACGATCTGGCGCGCCGCCTCGCGACGCTCGCGCGCCCGCGTTGCCGCCAGATAGTAGAGGACGAGAACCGTAAAGGCCGCCAACGCCACCACCGCGCCTTCCGTCCGTGGCAGTCCAAGCGCGAGGACGGACGCGCTGCCAAGCGCGCCGGCAATCAACAACATGCCGACCGCAACGAACAGCTCGGTCAAACGAAACATGGGCATCCTCGCGGGCGCCGGCCGGGGTCATCCGTCGCGCGTCGGCTACATCCGCGTTCATCATCAGTTTCACCGACTGCCGGGTCAATCCCTACCGTGCGGCGACGCATGAAACCGCGCCGGACGGACCGGGCTTAGGCGCAACAAGATCGCTTGATTTCGATGCCCGCATCGGTCAGGGACAACGCGTGCCTTGCGATATCCGGATTTGCAGGTTCCATGCGCGCCCTCGACAACGTTGGCAGAACGTTTGAAGCCGCCCCACCGCTAGCGTGGATCGAAGCGAACCCGCGCGCTGCATTCGTGGCATTTTGCCTGGTGCACGCCGCGATCTGGACGCTGGTGCCGACCATCCTCTATCCCAATCTGCCGCTCGACCTGATCGAAGCCCGGACTTACGGCCCGCAATGGCAGCTCGGTTACGACAAGCTGCCGCCGATGCCGTGGTGGATGATCGAGGTGATGTATCGATTGATCGGCGCCGACTGGAGCTACTATCTGCTCTCCCAGATCGTCGTCATCGCCGCCTTCGCGATCGTGTGGCTCGCGGCATTGCCGCTGGTCGGCGCCGCCGGCGCGTTGGCGAGCGTCCTGATCGTCGATGGCTTGCACTATTTCAACTTCACCGCCGCGAAATTCAACCATGACGTGGTTCAGTTGCCGTTCTGGGCGTTGGCCGGCTTTGCATTCCATCGCGCACTGCGCGAGGGCCGCCTCGCCTTCTGGGCGTTGCTCGGGGCCGCGCTCGGGCTCGCGTTTTGGGCCAAGTATTTCATCGTCATGCTGGCGGTCCCGATGGCCGCGTTCGTGTTGATCGACCCGCTGGCACGCCGCGCGCTGCGCACGCCCGGACCCTACGTCGCAATCGCGGTCGGCGTGCTGGTCGCGCTGCCGCACTTGATCTGGCTCGTCGCCAACGACTTCCTTCCCCTCGCCTACGCGGAAGCGCGGCTTGCTCCGGCGCGCGGCGTGCTCGATCATCTGACGCGTCCGCTGATTTTTGTTGCTGGCCAGCTGTTCTGGCTCATCCCCTCGTTGTTGATCGCGCTGCCGTTGGTCTATCCGCGCAACCATCAGCCGACGCCACCGGCGGATCCGCGCGATCGCAAAATCATGACCCTGATCGTGTTCGGACCGGCGCTCCTGCTGCTCGCCGCCGGCGTGGTGAGCGGGGATCGCCTGATCACCATGTGGGGTTATCCGTTCTGGCTGTTCCTCGGTCTTTGGCTGGTGATGCGCGCCCGCGCCCCGCTCGACCGGCCGCGGATCGCGCGCATCAGCGGCACGTGGGCGATCGTAACGCTCGCCTACGTGCTGGCGTTCGTCGTGGATTACGCAGTGCTTCCGTTCGTCGGGACTCGCTATTACCGGGCGTCGCTGTTTCCCGGCGATCGCCTCGCGGCCGAGATCTCCGATCGCTTCCGGGCCGCGACCGGAACCCCGCTCAGCTATGTCATTTCGGACATGTGGCTGGGCGGCAATATTCATCAATACGGCGCCACCCACCCGCTCACCGTCATCGACGGTAAGTTCACGCGCGCGCCCTGGATCGACGCCGGCAACGTTCGTGCCCAAGGAGCCGCCGTGGTGTGGACCGGGGACGACCGAACCAACCTGCCCGAAGCCTACGCGGCGATTGCGGACGGCGCCCAGGTGCAGGCGCCCTTGGACCTGCCAATGCGGTGGGGCCGCGGGACGATCAAGGTCGGATGGGCAATCGTACCGCCAAGGCGCTGACGAACAGAGCTAGGCTGGGACTATTGCGGATGTTAGCCGACGTTACGAGGCGCCGCCGCCAGACTGATTTTTGGACGTGCTTAGCTACTATGGTACCAGAAAAGAGGCGGAACCCATTGCCTATAGTCTTTTTCCCCCTCCCTGCGGGCTTCCGGCTCGCTGGACAATGGCTAGATAGGCACCCGTCTAACGGCGTTAGCCACGTTGCAAAGCTCCCCGGGGGTAATTTGATCGCCAACACGCAGCCGCATTTCCAAACACCGCGAAAACCGCTAGTTTCGCCGACCATTGGGATGGTTCACAGGCAAAAGGATCCGTCTCTTTTTTGCGACGTATTTGCGACCAGTAGTGCGTGTCGGCAGGCGCGGGATGCGCTCGTGGGGTTACCGTCGTGACTTTTGGACGGAACAAGCTCGGTCCACCGAGCAGTAACGAAGTACGCGGGGCTTTGGAGCGGGTCGTTAGCAGTCCCACATTCCGAAGTTCGCCGCAGCTTGCGGCGTTTCTGAAATTCATTGTTGAGTCGGCGCTGGCAGGCCACCCCGAGGACATCAAGGGCTACACGATCGCCATCAAGGCGCTCGGTCGCAGCGAAGACTTCAACCCGAAGACTGACGCAATCGTCCGCGTCGAAGCTGGAAGATTGCGGCGCGCGCTCGCAACCTATTACCGCGACGCCGGTACCAACGATCCGATTGCAATCGAAATTCCTGTCCGCGGTTATGTCCCGACGTTCCAACGCCGAATCGTCGCGCAAGCGCCCCGCGTGCAGCTCGACATGTCCGCGCGCATGCGCGCGCTTGCGAACAAGGCCGCCGTCGCGGGACGGCCTTATGTGGCCGCTGTCGCGCTCCTGCTCCTCGGGGCGGCCGCCTACTGGGGCTTCGAGACCTGGTATCTCGGTAACCCCTTCGTGGCAAAGTCGACCTTTGTCACCGCCGGCGTGCTGGATCCGCTGTCATCCGCGACGCGCTGGCGCGGTCGACCGGTCGGCCCGGTCATCCAACTCGTTCCGACCAAAGCGGCAGGTACGCCGAGCGCTCCGACTATCACGGCGATGGCGCTCAACGATCGCCTGCGAGATACCTTTGCACGCTTCGAGGACGTCACCATCGTTTCCGAAACGCCGGAACCGGCGCCTGCCGCTGCCACGCCGGATTATCGGTTCTACTCCGAGATCGAATACAATCCGGATACCACCGTCACGCTGGCGTTCCATATCGTGGACACGAGTGATGGCGCGACTGTCTGGTCGCGCGGTTACGACCATTTGACGATCGGAAACGATCCGCGTCAGGTCAAATATCCGATCGTTCGCGAGGTCGCAGCCACGCTGTTCAATCCATTCGGCGTCATCAAGGCGCGCGATCGCAGCAAGGTCGTGAACGCCCGCGTCGCCGATCCGCGTTATCGCTGCGTGCTCGAATCCGGCGACTACTGGCGCAGTTTCGACGCCGCGCTGCAACCCGACGTGCGCGATTGCCTCGAACAGGGCGTGGCCCTGGATCCGACATTTGCCGGCGGCTACGCCTTGCTGGCGCGCGTCTATCTGCGCGACTACCAAGTCGGCGGCGAACAAGCCGACCCAGCGGTGCTCGACCGAGCGCTCGACATGGTCAAGCGTGCGATCGAACTGCGCCCGAACAGCGCGCGCGCCTACTATGTCCTGCTCGAGGTACAGATGACACGCGGAGCGGTCGATGATGCGATCGCCGCCGGTGAGACCGCGATCAAGCTCAATCCCGATGATCCCGTTGTTGCGACTCATTACGCCCTGCAACTGATCGGACTGGGCGAAGTCGACAAGGGCCGGGCGCTGCTCGAACAGCTTCCCAATATCGGCACGGTGGCTCAGACGCATCGCGAGTTTGCGCTGTTCCTGGCGTCCTACCTGAAGGGCGATCTGGCGGAGGCCGCGACCCATGCCAATCGCATGTCGACCAACACCTATTCGCTCGGCCATCTTGCCCACGTGCTGGTCGCCCACAAGCGCGGCGAGAAGACGATGGCGCGTCAGGCTTACGACCGGCTGGTCGAGCTCGCACCCGCCTGGCGGGCTAATGCGCGCGCCGAACTCAAGAAGTTGTTCGCATCTTCCAAGGTCGTGGATCGCCTCGCCGAGGACCTCAATGAAGCCTCGGGCGTGGAGGTAAATTGAGCAGGGTATCAGGAGCAGGAACTCCGGCGCCGGGATATTGCCTTGACGCCATGCCCGCGCCCTGACTACGTGACGGCTTCGTTCCCGAAAACCTGACTCCTGACGATCTGATTCCTGATGCGTGAGAAGCTCAAAGCGCGGCTGCCGCGCGGGCTCGCCGATCGCGGGCCGGCCGAAATCGCAGCGACCCGGCGCATGATCGAGACGATCCGTACCGTGTTCGAACATTACGGTTTCGAGCCAGTCGAAACCCCGGCGATCGAATACACCGACGCGCTCGGCAAGTTCCTGCCCGATCAGGACCGGCCGAACGAAGGCGTGTTCTCGTTCCAGGACGACGACGAGCAATGGCTTTCGCTGCGCTATGACCTCACCGCGCCACTGGCACGCTATGTGGCGGAGAATTTCGACGCGCTGCCCAAGCCCTACCGCAGCTACCGCGCGGGCTATGTCTATCGCAACGAGAAGCCGGGCCCCGGGCGCTTCCGCCAGTTCATGCAGTTCGACGCCGACACCGTCGGCACCGCCTCGATGGCGGCTGATGCCGAGATCTGCATGATGGCCGCCGACACGATCGAGGCGCTTGGCATTCCGCGCGGCAGCTACGTGGTGAAGGTGAACAATCGGAAATTGCTGGACGGTGTTCTTGAAACAATCAAGCTCGCAGGACCGGCAAACGAGAGCAGGCGCCTCACCGTGCTGCGAGCGATGGACAAGTTTGATCGCCTCGGGTTGGCGGGCGTTCGACAATTGCTGGGCGCGGGGCGAAAGGATGAGTCCGGCGATTTTACCAAGGGCGCGGGGCTCGACGATGTCTCGATCGAAACAGTCGTCAGCGTGTTTGCACCCGTTGCCGATGTTAAAGACAAAATTGCTCAAATTGATCTTCGTTTGAAGGACAGCAAAGTCGGTCAGCAAGGGCGTCAGGAACTCGAGGAAATTTGGTCGCTTGTCAGGGCTTCCGGATATGACGGACGGGTTGTTATAGATCCATCCGTCGTGCGCGGCCTCGAGTACTACACGGGCCCTGTCTACGAGATCGAGCTGACATTTCCGATTCAAGACGGCGCGGACGGCACGCCGCGCTTCGGTTCGGTCGGTGGCGGCGGGCGCTATGACGGCTTGATCGCGCGCTTTCGTGGCGAGAGCGTTCCGGCGACGGGTTTTTCCATCGGCGTGTCGCGATTGCTGGCGGCGCTCACCTACCTCGGAAAAGTCAACGTCACGCCGGAACCGGGCCCGGTAGTGGTGACGATCTTCGACCGCGACCGCGTCGCCGATTATCAACGCATGGTCTCGACGCTGCGCAATGCCGGCATCCGGGCCGAGCTCTATCTCGGCAGCGGCAAGATGGGACCGCAGCTCAAATACGCCGACAAGCGCAACTCACCCTGCGTGATCATTCAGGGCGGCGACGAGCACGCCCGCGGTGAAGTCCAGATCAAGGACCTGATCGAAGGTGCGCGCGCCGCGACCGCGATCGCATCCAACCAGGAATGGCGCGAGAGCCGCCCGGCGC
>DATIPA010000133.1:0-15846 GCA_035472475.1 Xanthobacteraceae bacterium
ATACAGCTTGGGAAGCTGTCGTTCTACCACTGAACTACGCCCGCGGAATCAATACGTTGGCCGACTGATGCATCCAACATAGCCCGGACGCGGTGGCCACCGCAACGCCACGGCAGGTGCGCGACAACTGCGCTTGAGCGCTGGCTATCGAATCACCGCCACTTGTCGATCGATAGCGTGGGGCTCGCGGCTTTGCCCTTGTCGGTGACCGGCGCGCCGGGCCCACGGCCGCCGTAACGGCCGCCAAAAATCTTCCAGAAGCCCTGCGTCTCCCCGCCGGCCACGATGATGTTGATGTCGTCCGGCAGAAACAGGTTCACCAATTCGTCGGGCTGCGCCCTGAGCCGGCTCGCGTAGGGCTCGACGCCGGCGATCGCGAGTGGATGCATCAGGGTCTGGATCCACTGGTTGTCCCAGTAATCGCGCGCGGGAAGGCGCGCGTTTTGGGCGCACCAGTCGATCAGCTTCTGCTTGTCGAACCCGCGCTTGTCGAACTCGCGCGCCGCAATCGGGTCCATCACCAGGAACGGCGGCAGATAGTGATCGGTCGCGATCAGGGTGCGGATCAAAAGGTTCTGCCAGGTGTCGCGCGGGCCCTGGCCGGCGTGGGTGTACCAACCGCCGAAGAAAATGCTCACCGTCGAGTCGGTCGGCGCAAAACCGTGCTGCACGTGGAACGGCAGCCAAGGGCTGCGTTCCTCGGCCTCCGGGAAGCAGGCCGTGTAAGCGTACCAGTTCCCAAGCGTGCCCATGTAGGTCTCGCCAGGCACCGAACCGCCCTGCAGGTTTTGCGACAACAGGCCGTAGGCGCGGCCGATGGTGGCATTGGCGTGATTATAGGGCCCCATCACGCCGATGCCGGAATCCATGCCGATCTCGTTGCGGATCGGGCCGTTGATGACCGAAATGGTCGCGAACGAGTTGGTGCTGCTTGAGCGCGCGGTCTGGCCGCTCGCCGCCATGGCGAGAATGACCGGGAAATACTCCGGCCGCGCACCGGCCATCACGGCGTTGACTGCAACCTTCTCGACGGTGAATTCCCAGGCCTCGCGGAACGCGGTCGGGCGCAGCCGTCCGACGACCTCGGCGGGCGCGTGGCTCGTGCCCTTGAGCATGCGCGCGACGCGTTCCTCGGTCGGCAGCACCACTGGCAGCATGTCGGTCCAGCGGTTGCGGATAAAGAGCTCGTGCAGGTTTTCTTCGGTGTCGGGCTCGAGCAGCCGCGGCGTCGAACGCTCGAACGTTGCACCCTTGAGGTCTTCCGCATCGAGCGGGCGCGTCAGTCCGTCGATCACCTCCTGCACGAATGGCCGGCCGGTGACTTTGTCAGGGCCCTCGATATAGGCCCGCAGCTGCGCCGGCGGCACGCCGACGACGGGCTGCGGCACGAACACCTGGCGCGTGCGCGGCATGCCGTTGGCCAGCGCGGTCGCCTTGGCGAGGCGCGCGAACAGTTGGGTGTGAACCGCGACAGCCGGGACGCCATTCTCTTCCAGCGCCATTGTCATCCCCGCGACCGCGGGGCAACAGGTGCTTCAAAGCCCGACGCCGAGGATGGCGCCGTCGCCTTCGCGCGCGACGGTCGCCCGCATGTCCGGATCGTCGACCCAGCTTTCGCGCGTCTCAATGATACGGGTCTTCACGCGCGGCAGACGTTCGGCGAACCACTCGCGCAGCTGTGCCATGAACATGTCGGAATTGTCGAACTGGCAATCGACCAGGAAGATCACCTTGCCGTCGAGACTTTCGAGTCGCGGCGCGAGGCGCTTGCCGGTGACCTTGGGCGGATATCCGCGCGGATCGTGAACCGCGACCTTGTTGGTCATGTTGTTCTCCGTGGCGCGCTTCTACTGTTTCGTGGCTGCCGGCGCAACAGACCGCGGGCGGCCCATGAGCCGCCAGCCTCCGTCGATTCCAAACTCCGACCCGGTGACGTAGCGCGACTCGTCGGAAGCGAGAAATACGATCAACTCGGCAACATCCTCGGGCCGTCCCGGCTCGCCGAACGGGATGCGCGCGAACGAGGCGCGCTTGGCCTCATCGGGGTCCACCTTGTTCAACGCCGACAGCTGGGTGTTGATGCTTTCGATCATGCGGGTCGCGATGATGCCGGGGTGCACCGAGTTGCAGCGGACCCGATGGCCGTCCAGGCTGCCATGCAGCGCGACCGACTTGGTCAACTGCATCACACCGCCCTTGCTCGCCCCGTAGGCGGTGCTGTTGGGCGTCGCGAAATAAGCAACCGCCGACGAAATATTGACGATCGATCCTTCTCCGCGCCGCTTCATCACCGGCAGGACCTCGCGGCAGCCAAGAAACGTGCCGTCGAGATTGACCGCCATGACCCGCCGCCATTCCGCAAGCGTCGTCTCTTCGGGCGTTCCGCGGGTCATGTCGCCTTCGATGCCGGCCGCATTGACGAGGACCTCGAGCTTGCCGTGCGTCGCAACGATCTGCGCAACCACGCGCTTCCAGTCGCCCTCGCTGGTGACGTCAAGCCTGCAGAATTCGCACTTGAGCTCGGCCGCGAGCTTCTCGCCTGCCGCCGCCACTACGTCCGCGATGACGACATGCGCATTCTCGCGGTGCAGCGCGCGCACCGTGGCAGCCCCGATCCCGCCGGAGCCGCCCGTGACCAGCACGACCTTGTCTTGGACCCGCCCCATAGGCCTTCGTCTCCACGCTCGATCCTGGCATTGTCGCCTTCGAATGCGCAAAGCTCAATCCACCGGACAGTGTCCGCTGGTTGGGATCAATTCACGAGATGCGTGTGTTTCGGCGTGCGCGTGGTAGCAGCACGGCCGCGATCAGGATTGCTTGCCGAGCTTGCGAATGATGTCGCGCAGCACCGGCTCGCGCACCGTGCGCGCGGCTTCGGCGCGCGAGAACCATTTGACCGAGCGCTTGCCCTTTTCCGGCCAGGTCTTGCGCTGGCGGGTCACCTCGAGCGCGAAGACCTGCACATCGCAGACAATCAGCTCGCCTTCCTTCAGAAGTTTCTCGTGCGGGAATGAGCCGATCGGCCGTTTGCCGATTTGACCGACCACGCCGGCCTCCTCGAGAGCCTCGCGCGCGGCCGCCGCGTGCGGCGCCTTGCGCCTCATTGGCCAGCCCTTGGGAATAATCCAGCGCCCGGTACCGCGCGACGTCACCAGCATCACCTGCGTTCCGGAGGTGCTGTGGCGCCGAAACGGCAGCGCCGCGTATTGCACGCGACGGGCCTGGGGTTTTCTATTCGGACCAGCCATTTCGTCCTAGTGGCTCCGCGTTGTCCGTCCCTTCGCCAACCGAAGGATGGATTTCCTAAGAGTGGTAGATATTTATGGCAAATCTAGGAATGCTTGCATTGCGTGCCCCGGACGGCATATTTCGCGCATGGGTGGTCGGACGATCTTTCTGTTGGGCGCGCTGGCAGCTGCCGTTTTGACGGCGGTGTCGCTGGGAATACTCGCACACGAGACCTTTGGAATTGCGCGCGCGGAGATCCGCATTGACGCGCTCGGCGGGGTCGCGTTGCTCGCGATCGTGTGGTGCGCAAGTTACTTCCGCGAGCCGCCGCGGTAATCGCGGTTCGCGACAACACGAGGCTCGGTACGCAACCGGGCACGCGCCGGGTCAAAACATCGTCCGATGTCGCACGCGAGCGCGCGTCCGCGGTCGACCATGCCGGCGCGCCAGATCATAATCCACGCAACGTCGGAACGCCGGGAGAGGTTGGGAGCTTGACCTTGCTGCTGCGATCAGCTGATGGCGCCGCGCACTAACCGTGCGTAGCGCCCGCGCACCAGCCTTTATGCGGCGGACAGCTCGCGGTGCTGCAGGTGAACGGGCGTGCCACGCCCTTGGCAACCATAAGCTCGGCGACATTTTGCCCGTGCGCACGCAGGATCGCGCAGGCGTGGCTTTCCTTGCAGCTCACCGGTTCGAGATCGAGTCCGCCCTCTGCAACGATCCGACGTAGTCGAAACGTTGCCCGATAGCCCAGCTTTCGTTCGGACGGGCATTGCGCCTGTACGGTCTCGGGCGTGTCAAACCCGACGAGCCGATAGGTCTCGCCGTGCGCAACGATCGTGTCGCCGGTCATAACCCGGATATCGGCCGGGGCGATGTCTTTTGCCGCAACCGTTGTTGCAACCAACCCAATCGTCATCGGCAGTATCTGCCATAAGCGCCAGTTCATGTTGCCTTCCCCACTTGGGTTCGCACCGTCGCCCGTCGTTGTGCTGAGCACGGAAACTGGGCCGTTGAATGGCTGTGTGGCCACGACAGATTCCACTGATTCCGGCGATACCCGCCGCGGGAAAATCTGGCTAAGATTGCCGCGTCAGGCACTCGCATTCGGCCAATTCGTGCTTATATTACGGGCTGTTGCGATGACGAACAGAACGGGTATCGAGCGGGGAGAGATCGATGATCGGGCGATCGACCCCTTTGCCGCAGGCTTAGGATCAAGCGATGAGTGCGTTCAACTACAGCAGTCAGGCCGAGCTGTTTCCCACCCGGAATAGAAAGTCCCGCCGTCAGCCTCTTGGGTATCGGCGATTTGACCGTGCCGCCGAGGCCATCCGCTTTGCAATCGAGGAGTTGCCCTCGCAATCGCTGGCCGGCGCGTATCTGGAAGTCGATGAACAACGGTTCGACAGCATCGGCATACGCCGTCTATACGAAAGCACCGACTACCCGCTGGCCCGACGCCCAAAGCAAGATCCCGAGTAGTCGATCGCAATCGACGTCAGTTTCGCTCAGCACCCGATTGCGGCTCGTTCGCCCGCTCGCGCAAGCGGGGACGATCTCAATGTGCCGCCGCCGGCGCATCGAGAGCTTCCAGCGGCTTTGCGCGCGGTTCCACCCCCCAGGCCCAGACCACCAGGATCTGGATCAGTAACAGCACGATCATCAGGCTCAGCACGCCCGCAATCTTGTACGACTGGAACAGCGCCACCACGATGAACGGCGACACCACCGTCGCCGCGCGACCGAGGGTGTTACAGATGCCGTTGGCGCGCAGCCGCACTTCGGTTGGGAACAGTTCAGGCGTGTAAACACCGAACAGCAACGCGACCTGAACATAGATTGACACGATCAGCAGGAATCCGACCGGCAGCATCAGCGCCGGTTCGGTGGTGAACGGATAGATCGAGCCGAAGATGATGCTCAGCACCGACGCGCCGATGATGGTCGGCCGCCGTCCGAAGGCATCGGCGCAATAGGCCCCAATCGCGCAGCCGATCGGTGAACCGATCACGATCACCAGCGTATAGGCGAGCGAGCGCGTGACGGTGAGCCCTCCGGCTACGAAGAACTGCGGCAGCCACGTCACGAAGCCGAAGATCAGGGTGTTGACCGTGATCAGCACCCAGCTGCCGACCACCATGCGCCTGAGCAAATCACCATGCAGCAGTGACGCCATGCTGAATTTCGGCGCCGGTGCCGGTGCCGGCGGCGGCGGCAGCGGGCCCGCGGTGGATGCCTCCTTCTCGATTGTCGCAAGTATTGCTTCGGCCTCGGCCTCGCGTCCGTTGATCTCGAGCCACCGCGGCGATTCCGGCATCGCTTTACGCAGGTACCAGACGATGAGCGCGCCCACTCCGGCGATCACGAACATCGGCCGCCACCCGAAATTGGGAATAATCAGATTGCCAAGCAGCGTAGTGACCGGCAGCCCAGACACCACCAGGAACGCCATAAAGGCGAGCCAACGGCCGCGGGAGGCCGGCGGCACGAACTCGGTCAGGGTCGAGTAGCCGACAACAATTTCGGCACCCAGCCCCAATCCCATCACAAAGCGCAGCGCATTGAGCGTCGTCATGTCGGGTGCGAACGCCGCCGCCAGCGACGCGAGCCCGAAGATCATCAGATTGAACTGATAGGTGAAGCGGCGGCCATAGCGATCGCCCAGGAAACCGGTCACCAGCGCGCCGATGGTCATGCCGAGGAACGTAAACGACACGAACTGCGCGTTGAGCGGCAACGTTGAGAACTTGGATTGAAGCAGCGCGGGCAAGACCGCGGTTCCGACGTAAAGATCGTAGCCGTCAAAAAACATGCCGGCGCCGACCAGCCAGAAGATCCGATAATGAAATGAGCTGATCGGCAGGCGGTCGAGCCGCGCGCCTGCATTTACCGCTGGCATGGTTTTCCTCCCCCGCGTCGAGCGGCTCTGCCCAAGTCAAAGGCGGCCGTCCCTCCAAAGATCGTACCGGATCGCCTGTTTGGACGCCAGGATTGCCTCGTGCCACAGTTGAAATCGCCGCCTGGACGCGTTTGACCGGCCGTGGCATGAAAATTGTCAGGCAGATGGACGCATGACACCCGACGCGATCATCACATTCGAAAATGTCGGCGTCGTCCTCGGCGAAGAGCCCATCTATGATCGGCTGAACTTTGACGTGCGGCGGGGAGAGTTTGTCTGCATCCTCGGGCCGTCCGGTTGCGGCAAGTCGACATCGCTGCGCATCATCGGCGGCCTGCTCGACGCGAGCAGCGGACGCGTTACCGTCGACGGACGCGATCCGCATGATGCGTGGCCGGAGATCGCCTTCGTGTTTCAATCGCCGCGCCTCGTGCCGTGGCGCACCGCACTCGACAACGTGTTGCTCGGTTCGGAGCTTCGCTTCGGTGCCGGCGATCGCGAGCGCCGGCGCTCGCACGCCATCGAATTGCTGAAGCTCGTTGGCCTCGCCGAAGACACGGACAAGTATCCATCAATGCTGTCGGGCGGCGAGCGTCAACGTGTGGCGATCGCACGTGCGCTCGCCGTCGACCCGAAAATTGTGCTGATGGACGAGCCGTTCTCTGCGCTCGACCTCAATATGCGCTCGCGCATGCGCGGCGAAATGGAGCGGATCTGGCAGCAGACTGGAAAGACCGTGGTGTTCGTCACCCACGACATCGACGAAGCGCTGCAACTCGCCGATCGGACGATCGTGCTGTCGAACAAGCCGACGCGCGTGCTCGAGACGATCGAGTTGAAGGTGGCGCGGCCACGCGCATTGGGCGAGCAGGACGTTGTCCGGCATCGGGAGAAATTGGTTAGACTGTTTCGGTCGCTCGAAGAGGGAAGCATCGCATGAAACGTCGAACCGTGCTCAAGCTGATGGCCGCTCCGGCGCTGCTGACGCTCACCCGGCCCGGATTGCCGCAGGCCAAGGACAAGGTGACCTACGCTTATCTGCTCGACCCCGCTTACGACGCGGTGACGTGGGCGATGGCCAACGGCAAAGTGACCTCCGACCTGATCACGGTCGAAGCGCGCGGGCTCGCAATCCCACAGCTCATCCAGGCCACGTCCGCCAAGCAGTTCGACGTGATCATGACGGCAGTCATCGCCCTGCCGCCGGCCGCGGCGCGCGGGCTCGAGCTGCGGATCATGGCCACGGCCCTGCAGCAAGCGGCGGCCGGGGAAGGCGCGGGCGTCTGGGTCAAAAAGGATTCCACGATCCAGCGTCCGCAGGAGCTCAAGGGCAAGGCGCTCGGTTCCTACGGACTTCGCTCCACCGGTTACACCCAGGTGCGGCTCGCACTCATCCACAAGTACGGCCTCAACGCCGCGCTCGAAGGCGGCGACCTCAAGCAGTTGGAGATCCAGGCCCCCAACTTGCCGGCGGCGCTGGCGGCCGGTCAGATTGATGCGGCGACGCTCATTCACAGCCAGGCGTTTCGCGCCCTGAAGTCCGGCGAGTTCAGACCTATAGCCGAGACCGGCCGTGACAATATCGAGCTCTACGGCATGCGCTTCATCAGCGCCCTCAACGTCGCCTACCCCGAGCGCCTGGCGCAGAGGCCGGACGCGTTCCGGGAATTCAATCGGATGTTCCGCGAGTCAGTGCGCTACGCGCTCGCCCACCGGGACGAAGTTTTCGGTGCGGTCGGAGCGCAGAACAACCTGCCGCCCGAGTTCTTCACCTGGTGGTTCGAGAAGAGCTCCGACGTGCCGGCCACGTTCGAGGAGAGTCACGCGCAAGCGATCATGAAGCTCTACGAACTGTCGCGCGAGATCGGAATGATCCAGAGCTTTCCAGACGTCCGGACCCTGGTCTGGGAGAATGCGCTGCGCGGGTGATGACCGCGTCCGATATCGCGCTTAATCGAACCGTCCCGCGCAGCGGACGCGCGGCGCGGAGGTGGGCCGGCCACCTGTTCACGCTTGCGTTTCTTGGCGCCTGGGAGGCGGCATCGCTGGTCGCACCGTCCTACCTGCTGCCAGATCCCGGGCAAGTCGCCGTGCGGCTGTGGTCATTCGTCACGAGCGAGCGCGATCTCGGCCATCTCGGCGCGTCCTTGTTTCACGTAGGTGCCGCAATTGCGATTTCGTTCGTGATCGGAACGCTGCTCGCGTTCATTCCGTACTACGTGCCGGTGCTGCGGTTTGCGATCGAGCGTCGCATTGGCCCGTTCCTGAACGCGTTCTCGGCGATCGGCTGGACCTTGCTGGCGATCACGTGGTTTGGCGTCACCCCGTTGACCGTGATCTTCACCATCAGCGCCGTGCTGATTCCTTTCGCCCTCGTCAACATGTCGGCGGGCCTTGCCAGCATCGACCGCGAACTTGTTGAGATGGCGGAAAGCTTCACGCGCTTGCGTGCGCGGATGCTGGTCCTGGTGATCGTGCCGTCGCTCTATCCGTTCATTTTTGCGACGTTGCGGATCATGTTCGGCGTCGCCTGGAAGGTAACCCTGACCGCGGAACTGTTCGGCGGCAACAGCGGTCTCGGTTACATGATCAATCTCGCCCGCCAGGAATTCGATACCGCAACCATCTTCGCGGCCATCATTCTGATCATCGCCTTCGTGCACGGCGTCGATCAGTTCGTCCTGGCGCCGCTGCAGGCAAACGTGTCGCGTCAATATGCGGGCTGAGCAGCCATCCCTGTCATCCGTCGCCGCCGAACGTCTGATCGGTGAAGGGTTGGTCGTGCTCGCCCTCGTCGCGTGGTGGGCGAGCGCGCGCGAATTGCCGGAATTCATCCTGCCTGGACCGATCGCAGTTGCGCGCCGCCTCGCCGAGCTGTTCGTGACGCCGGATTTTCTGTGGAACCTTTACGCATCGACCTGGCGGGTGCTGGTGTCGATCGCACTCGCACTCCTCATCGGCGGCGGCCTCGCGTTTCTGGCGCACGACGTGCCCTGGCTCGAAACCGTGGTGGATCAGCGGATCAAGCCGGTGCTCAACTCGTTCCCGTCCATCGGCTGGGCGATCTTGGCGGCGATCTGGTTCGAGCCGGGCGACTTCAGCGTCATCTTTGTCGAGGTCGCAATCCTCATTCCGTTCTGTCTGATCAACATCGCGGAAGGGCTGCGCAACGCCGACGCAGACCTCATGGAAATGGGATGGAGCTTCACCCGTAGCCGCGCACGCATGCTGTGGCGACTGCGGTTGCCGCTGCTTGTGCCCTACGGACTCTCGGCAACGCGCATTGCCTACGGGATTGCCTGGAAGATCGCCCTCGTCGCGGAGCTGCTGGGCGCTCCGAGCGGGCTCGGTTACCTCATGCTGCGCGCGCAGACCGCGGCCGATAGCACGACCTTCCTTGCCACCTGCTTTGCGATCGTGCTGATCTTCATGGCGGGCGAACGGCTGGTGATCGTGCCGATCGAACGGCGGTTCGCGCAGCGTTGAACAGGAGGCTGGATCATGGCCATGGCCGCGATTGATGAACTGGTCGTACGGACCAAGGCCGGGGATCTCAGAGGCGCGCGGGAAAACGGCGTTGCGGTCTTTCGCGGCGTTCCCTATGCGGCGCCGCCCGTCGGCGACCTGCGGTTCGCGCCGCCGCGACCCGCGCAGCCCTGGCAAGGCGTGCGCGACACCCGTCAGGATGGGCCGATCGCCCCGCAGGCGCGCTCGCGGCTTGCGCATATCATGGGCGACTTCGAGCGCCCGCAGTCCGAGGATTGTCTGACGCTCACGATCTGGACGCCGGCCGCTGACGCCGGCAAGCGTCCCGTGCTGGTATGGATCCACGGCGGCGCATTCGGAAGCGGCGCCGGATCGCTGCCCTGGTATTCGGGCGAGCGGTTCGCGGCGAACGGCGACGTCGTTGCGGTCTCGATCAACTACCGGCTGGGCGCGCTAGGTTTCCTGTGTCTGCCGGGCGTGAGCAGCGGAAACCTGGGCCTGCTCGATCAGGTCGCCGCCCTGCGCTTCGTGCGCGACAACATTGCCGCGTTCGGGGGCGATCCGGACAACGTGACCGTGGTCGGGCAATCGGCCGGCGCCTCCTCGATTGCGATGTTGATGACCATGCCGGCGGCAGGCGGCCTTTTCCGGCGCGCGATCCTGCAGAGCACGCCGTTCGGACGCATGACCCGGACGCTCGACGATGCGCACCGGATCGGGCAGCGGTTGCTCGAGGTGCTCGGGCTCAAGCCGCAGCAGGCGGCCGAGCTAAAGACCATGCCGGCGGCAAAATTCGTGACCGCGCAGGGCGAGCTCGCGCGGCTTGAGAAGAAGTTCGCGGATGCCATGGCGCCGTTCTGGCCGGTGATCGACGGCGACGTCCTCCCGACACAGGTCGCCACCGCGCTCAAATCCGGCGCCGGCGCCGACGTCGATCTGATGATCGGGACCACGCGCGAAGAGATGGCGGCGTTCTATTGCATCGACAAGGAGATCGAGAGCGCCCCGCCGGCAGCCGTCGAGGGCGTGTTTGCCGCCGTGTTCAGGTCGGGACATCTGCAGCATTACGACGAGACCCGCCGCATTCGGGCATCGGGCTCCAACGCCGCATTGCTCGGCGACCTGATGTCGGACGTGATGTTTCGGATCGGCTCCCTGCGGATGGCCGAGTGGCGCGCCGATCAGGGACGCCCGGCCTATGTGTTTCAATTCGACTGGCAGTCGCCGGCCGGGTTCGAGGCCTGCCACTGCCTCGAGATTCCGTTTGTGTTCAACAATTTCTCGAACTGGACCGACTCGCCGATGCTCAAAGGTGCCAACGCCGCGGAAACCGCCGGGCTTGCTGAAGCGATGCACAGAGCCTGGATCGCCTTCGCCTGCACCGGCAAACCCGATCACGCGCGCCTGCCGGCGTGGCCGCCGTATCGGCGCGAGGACCGGATGACCATGCGCTTCGACAGCGTCATCGGCGCGGTCAGCGATCTCGCTGGCCTCGCGTGGCGCCTGCCCTGGCCGAATTGATCAAATCGTCTGATTGTAGGCGCCCACCTCGACGTGCGTGCGCAACACGCCGTCCACCGCTTTGAACATCTCGCGCATGCGCGCTTCCGAGGCTGGGCTTTCGACCACGACCACGAGTTCCGGTTTGTTGGAGGACGCCCGCACCAGCCCCCAGGTGCCGTCCTCGACCGTGACCCGCACGCCGTTGACAGTCACGAGATCGCGGATCGATTGACCCGCGACCTTGTCGCCCTTGGCTTTCGCGGCTTCGAAATGCTTCACCACGTCGTCGACGACCTGGTATTTGACCTCGTCCGGGCAATGCGGCGACATCGTCGGCGAGCCCCAGGTCTTGGGCAGCGCCTTCTTGAGGTCGGACATTTTCAGGGCCGGGTTCCGATCGAGCATGTCGCAAATCGCAAACGCGGACAGCAGGCCATCGTCGTAGCCGCGGCCGAACGGCTTGTTGAAGAAGAAGTGCCCGGACTTCTCAAATCCGACCAGCGCGTTGATCTCGTTGGCCCGCCGCTTCATGTAGGAATGGCCGGTCTTCCAATATTCGGTACGCGCGCCGTTTTTGCGCAGCACCGGATCAGTCATGAACAGGCCTGTTGATTTGACGTCGGCTACGAATAGTGCGTCGCGATGGCGCGCCGAAATATCGCGCGCCAGCATTACGCCGACTTTGTCAGCGAAAATCTCCTCGCCTTCGTCGTCAACAACGCCGCAGCGATCGCCGTCGCCGTCGAACGCGAGGCCGACATCGGCTCCGGTGCGCTTCACCTCGGCCGCCAGCGCATGCAGCATTTTCAAATCTTCAGTGTTGGGATTGTACTTCGGGAACGTGTGGTCGAGCTCGCAATCGAGCGGAAACACCGTGCAGCCGATCGCCTCGAGGACACGAGGCGCGAACGCACCGGCGGTGCCGTTGCCGCACGCGACCACCACCTTGAGCGGACGGATGAGCTTGGGGCGCTTGGTCAAGTCTGCGATGTAGCGATCGCGGAAGTTCGGGACGAATTCATACGCGCCGCCGCCGACGAGCTTGAACTTTGCACCGAGCACAATCTCCTTCAGTCGCGTCATCTCATCGGGCCCGAACGTGAGCGGCCGGTTGACCCCCATCTTGACGCCGGTCCAGCCGTTGTCGTTGTGCGAGGCGGTCACCATGGCGACGCACGGCACGTCGAGATCGAACTGCGCGAAATAGGCCATGGGCGTGACCGCGAGCCCGATGTCGTGAACCCTGCAGCCGGCTGCCTGCAGGCCGGATGCGAGCGCGTATTTGATCGACGCCGAATAGGCGCGAAAATCGTGAGCGATAACGATGTCGGGCCGCACGCCCATGTCGTGGATCAGCGTGCCGAGCCCCATGCCCAGCGCCTGCATGCCCATCAGGTTGATTTCCTTACCGAACAGCCAGCGCGCGTCGTATTCTCTAAAGCCGGTGGGCTTGACCATCGGCTCGGATTCAAACGCGTAGGTATTGGGAACCAGCGCGGGCTGCGGAATCGGAAACATCAAGAAACCTCGTACCAAAGGATTGCGACCACATAGCGTAACGGCCAGACCGCGCAAAGGTGCCGGGTACTCCGATCCTATTCTTCCTCGCCGTGGTCGCGCAGGCTGACCTGCACCGCAACCCCGGATGCGGCCAGCGTTGCGGCGGTGACGAGGAGCACGCCGCCGGCGCCCGCCACCACGGCCAGGAAACTGCCCAGAAACGGCAGCAGCACCTGACCGAGCCGATTGCCGGTGATGCGCAGCGACAGTGCGGTCGCGCGCGCGTCGTGAGGCGCGATCAGCACCACTTCGGAAAAAGTCAATGTGGCAGCGATCCCCAACCCAAATCCAATCGCCCCGACGGCGCCATACATCACGGGCAACGATGTCGGCAGTCCCAGCAGGGCGAACGCACCCGCGCCGGTCAGCAGGCAGACCAACATCAGCTGCACGCGGCCGAACACCTCGATCAGCCGAACGTAGAACGTGCGCGAGAGGATCGACACCAGCGATCGCACTGCCAGCAGCAACCCGATGTCGCGGGTGTCGATATGGCGCTCAGTCCCAAGTAGCGGCAGATAGATCACCAAGAGCTCAAAGGCGGTAACCGTGATCACGCTAGCGCCCAGCGCGGCGAACATTCCGTGCGTGCGCAAAAGTTCAGTCAAGGGAACCCGGGTTTCAGGGCCGGATTTAAGCTTGGCCTTCGGCGCCGGCCGCAACGCGAAGGCGACGACCTGAGCCAGGATCGCGCCCCCGAGCGCGAAGGTGAACAGCATGTGCGTCGGCGGCAACGCGGCGGGGCCGCCGAAGATACTCAGCACGGCCGGCCCGAGGCCCTGTCCGACCCCGATCGCGACCATGAAATAGCCGAACACCCATTCGCGCCGGCGCGGACCGGCGCAGCGCACCGCGATGACCTGCTGGGCCGCCATGCTGAACAATTGCCCGACGCCCAGAATGACCGACCAGACGAACAGGTGGATCGCCGAGTCGGGCCACAGCCACAGGCCGCCGCATGCCAGCACCATGAAGCCGGCGCCGATCCACGCGGCCACGCAGTCGTGTCCACGGTCGATGAAGCGTCCGAGTGAGACCGCGGCGAAGATCGGCACCAGCGAGAAGCCGGTCGCGATCGCACCGAGCCAGACGATCGACAGGCCAAGCTCGATGGTGCGGTACGTGATGGTCACGCGGGCGAGGGAGATCACCGCGTGAACCACCACGCAGTGCAGCATCAGGGTAATGAACAGGGGAAAGTCGAGGTCGTCGCGCCCGGGCGACTCGCGTGCGGCGGCGGCCATGTGCGGGATCGCAAACCTCGGATCACGGGCGAAACTTCGGAAAACAGAGGGGCACTAGCAGGCGTACGATTCTAGCCCCGCCCATCTCTAACCGGCCACGGCGGCGGCGCAAAGCCGGCGAGCTATGCGCCCCTCACGCGCGTTGGATTCGTTAACGCAGGACAGAGGCTTGCGAGGAATTTCGGTTTACGAATCACACTGATACCCGGTACATTCGATCCGTCGTCAACCTTTAGAAAGGAGGTGATCCAGTGTCTCATTGTCTCTCGCCGCGGTCGTCGGCTTGCGTGAGCTGGATCCTTGCCTCTACCGAGGTCCAGGCCTGACGCAACGTCCTTGCGACAGAGGCAGCCGGGTTAGCGCGAGGTAATCTGGCTGCGGGGGTGCCGGACCGCGGTCCGACAATGGAAGGGCTGCCTTCGCGGGTGGCCCTTCACCTTTTCGCGGCATTGCAATCGACGGTATTTATCGCCCGCGCGGCTTAGCGCGCCGCGTCGCGGGAGCGGCCAGCGGGTCATCGGGCCAGGGGTGACGCGGATAGCGGCCGCGCATATCGGATTTGACGGCCGTGTAGCTCCCGCGCCAGAAGCCGGGCAGATCGCGCGTCACCTGAACGGGCCGGTGCGCCGGCGATAGCAGCTCCACCACCAACGGGACGCGTCCGCCCGCGATCGTCGGGTGGCGATCGAGGCCGAACAGTTCCTGGACCCGTATTGAGAGCTTCGGACCTTCCGGCGCCTCATAATCGATCGGAACCCGGGATCCGGACGGCGCCGAGAAATGCGTCGGCGCTTCGGCGTCGAGCCGCCGGCGCAGCGCATGCGGCACCAGGGCCGAAACGGCATCGGCAAGCTCGTCGGCCGATAACTCACTCACCGCGGTCTTGCCGTAGAGCGCGGGCGTGAGCCAGTCGTCAACCCGCGCGGCGAGTGCTGCGTCGGAGAGATCCGGCCATTCGTCGCCCTCCGCGGCGCGCAGAAAAATCACGCGGTCTCGCCATTGCGACAGCGGCTTGGTCCAGGGCAGCCGATCGACCCCCAGCCGAGCAATGCCGTCCGCGAGGATGCGGGCGCTCGTTTCATCGGCCGCAATTGGCACCGGGCGTTCGGTCAACACGATGGCGCCGAGCGCGCGACCTGCACGGCCGCGCAGCGCCATCGCTTGTTGTTCGAAGGTGATTTGCTCGCGCGCCTCGATCCGGTCAACGAAATGCTTTTCGATCTCAGCGAGCGAAATCGGTGCGGCCAGCACGATCCGCCCCTGCGTCGCACTGCCGGCGATTTCGGCAACCGCCAGGAATGGTTCGCGCGCCAGGCGCGAGGTCTGATCCACGGCGGCCCCACGACCGTTCGCCAGCAGAAAACGCCCGTCACCCCGGTTCTTCGCGATCCGGTCCGGATAGGCGAGACCGAGAACCGCGCCGGGATTGAGTGCCGTCGTGTCGGCTTTCGCGCCGCCAACCAGATCCACCCACCGGGCTGCCATACGTTTCGCCTCCACGGCCCGGCGCGAACGATCGCGAGAGAGCTCATTCAGCCGATGGCCGAGATCGATGTCGTTGCCGCCGAGACCGCGCTCGCTGAGGATCAACGCAATGTCGGCCGCCAGCCGCCCGGCGCGCTGTGCACCGGCGTCGACCACCATGCGGGCGAGCCGCGGCGGCAACGGCAGCGCGCGCAGCTTGCGACCCTCCTCGGTGAGGCGACCCGCGGCGTCGATAGCGGTGAGGTCACGCAGGAGCGCCCGCGCTTCGCTCAACGCAGGCCGCGGCGGCGGATCAAGAAACGCGAGCGTGTCGGGCTCGGTAACACCCCACTGCGCAAGGTCCAGCACGAACCCGGAGAGATCAGCGGCGAGGATTTCCGGCTGCGCAAAGGCTTCCAGCGCGCCGGTCTGCGCTTCCTCCCACAGGCGATAGCA
>DATIPA010000134.1:0-4413 GCA_035472475.1 Xanthobacteraceae bacterium
AGCACGTGAGCCAGTTCGTGCCACCGGGACAAGCCGCCGAGCACACGCTGGAGACTGGTCGAGGAAGCCAACATGACGACAGCGGCCAGTCGTCCGCGCACGTGGCTACCAACGATCACCACCATGCCGGAGGCACAGACACCGGCACGGATGGGTCCGGACCGCAGTCAATTGAGCTGCCGACCCAATTCGCGCTGCACACACCGGCGCACAATTCGCCGCCTGGCTTCAGCGACGGCGTGGAAAGTTCGCCGGTCTCGAACGCAAATTCCGCCGGGCCGTTCGAGAAGACGGGGCTGCTGCGGCTCGACCCCACCGCTGATCAATTCCACTTCCCGGATGCGAAAACGGGTGGCGCTGAATCCAATCATATCCACATTCCCCAGCCCGGCGTCGGCGCCCATGGGAATAACCTGCAGATACTTATCGATGCGGCAGCTCCTCCCGATCATTTGCTGACGGGCGCAGCCAACGACGCCTCGCTGCCGGCCGGCATGAACGTAGTGCCCCAGGCCGATCCAGCGATCGTTCATTCGCACCATGGCATGGCTTAGAACGGGCACCGCGCTTTGCGAGTGGACCCTGGGCGTTCCTTGCCGGCCGCAACTGCACCACGAGCGAGCGAACCCGGCGCGACCATTTGGCCGCCTTCAAGGCCTTGGCGCCCTCGACAAATTCCGATCAACGCCTATATTTGATGTTTGAAGCCGCTCGCCCGGTCCGCCGGAGAGCGCTTTTTGCTTTTGTGGGGCAAACTGCATGTCCACGAACCGAGATGGCCATATCAGGCTGACGTCTCACCCCGGCCACGGCGCGCCGGCGCGCTACCCGATCAGCTGGAACGCCGCCACGGCCCGCGAACGCGGCCCGGTGATCGGCACAGTCACGTCGCCTGCCGAACGCAACACGATCGGCGCACACGGCGGCTCATACGCGCTCTATCGCGCACTGGCGGTGTCGTCGGGCGCGCTCAACCCAATGGCGCGCCCCGATCTGACCAACACTGCGCCGGTCGTCGACATCGGACCCTACCCGCAATGGAGCGAACCAGGTCGGATCGTTTCGCTCGACCCCTGGGGACACCGTGTCGCGCTCGACTTCGTGCGCGAGATTGCAGAAGGCCTCGACCTTCGCCCGACCATCGCCATCACCAAGGCACGTCTCACCATTCCGGAATTCGCGGCGCCCGGCCAGAAATGGGTCAAGATCGACGGCGAGATCGTTCGGCCGGGCGGCGATTTTGCGGTGACCAAGGCCGCCATCGATCCGGTGTGGCACCTGCCCGGGATCGCCGAGCGTTTCCACATCAGCGAGGACAAGCTGCGGCGCACGCTGTTCGAGCAGACCGGCGGTATCTATCCCGAACTGGTCACGCGGCCGGATCTGTCGGTGTTCCTCCCGCCGATCGGCGGCATCACGCTCTACATCTTCGGCGATCCGGCGGCGCTTGCGAACCCCAAGCGTTCGCTCACCGGCCGCGTCCACGACGAGTGCAACGGCTCCGACGTGTTCGGATCGGACATCTGCACTTGCCGCCCATACCTCATTCACGGCATCGCCGAATGCGTGAAATCGGCACAGAACGGCGGCACCGGCCTCATTGTCTACAACCGCAAGGAGGGCCGTGCGCTCGGCGAGGTCACCAAGTTCCTGGTCTACAATGCACGCAAACGGCAGGAGGGCGGCGACCAGGCGGCGACTTATTTCGAGCGCACCGAATGCGTGGCCGGCGTGCAGGACGCGCGCTTCCAGCAGTTGATGCCGGACGTATTGCACTGGCTCGGCATCACCCGCATCGACCGTTTCGTCTCGATGTCGAACATGAAATACGAGGCGATCACCGCTACCGGCATCGCGGTGGGCGAGCGCGTCCCCATCCCGGACGGGCTCGTCCCGCTCGACGCGCAGGTCGAACTCAAGGCCAAGATGGCGGCCGGTTACTACACGCCTGACGGCGCGCCGAGCGCTGCGGACCTCAAGTCGACCGTCGGTCGCGGACTCAAAGAGTTTTGATCTTGCTGGCGGCGCGACACGACGGCGTCGACGCCAGCACCGCTCTGGCGCTGCTGTCGGCGCAGGCGGTGCGCGAACGCGCGAACGAGATGCTGGAGCTTGGCCTGGCAAGCGCGCTGCCGAGCTTCCGCATCGATCTCGACCGTCTGCCGCCGGCGGCAGATTTCGTCGCGAACGTGATCCGCGACAATTATCCCGGCCTGAACGTGCCTCCGCACGCGCGCTGGCGGCATTTTGTGTTTGCGGGACGCGATCTCTGGCAGGAGATTGCGCGGCGATCAACCTGGCCCGACGCAGCGGCGCGGGCGCGCGCCCAATTCGATCTCGCGATCGTGTCCGTTCTGCTGGACGCCGGCGCCGGCGCCGAGTGGCGGTTCAACGATCAGCCGACGGGCCTGACGGTTGCACGCTCCGAAGGCCTGGCGCTTGCGAGCCTTCGCATGCTCGAGGCGGGGCTTTTTTCATCTGATCCGCGCGATCCGTTGCGCGCCGACGCAAGCAGGCTCGCCGCACTCACGACGGACGATCTGGCCTACGGGTTTCAGGTCAGCGCGCGCAATCCGATTGCCGGTCTCGACGGCCGTGCCGCCCTGCTGGCGCGTCTCGGCCGCACACTGCTCGCGCAGCCGGACGTGTTCGCCCGTAGCGACGGCGCACGACCGGGAGGCCTGTTTGATCATTTCACGGCGCGCCTCGGTCCGAGCGTATCGGCGCCGGCGGCGCTCACCGAGTTGCTGATCAAGCTCGCGCCGATCTGGCCGCCGCGGCTGAGCCTCGCCGGCGTGCCGCTCGGCGATACCTGGAAGCACAACGCCATCAGGCGCACGGACGCAACCGATACCCTCGTCCCGCTGCACAAGCTGTCGCAGTGGCTGATGTATTCGCTGATCGAGCCAATGATCAGCGCCGGCATCGCGGTGCGCGATCTTGATGGTTTGACCGGGCTTGCCGAATATCGCAACGGCGGCTTGTTCATCGACACCGGCGTGCTCGTCACACGCGATCCTGCGCTTCCGGACCAGGCGCTCGCCGTGGACTGCGAGGCCATCGTCGAATGGCGCGCGCTCACGGTTGCGCTGCTCGACCGTATTGCGCCGCTGGTGCGCGAAGAGCTCGGCGTTGCGCGCGAGGCGTTGCCGCTGGCAAGCATTCTGGAGGGCGGAACCTGGGCGGCCGGCCGCAGGATCGCCGCGCAGAAACGCGCCGACGGCGGCCCGCCGCTGAAAATCATCAGCGACGGTTCCGTGTTCTAGCCTCCGGATCATGCTGTAGAGGGTTCGCCATGGACGGCGTCACGGTTGTCGATCACCCGCTGGTGCAGCACAAGCTGACGCTGCTGCGCGACAAGACCCGGTCGACCAAGGTCTTTCGCGAGCTGTTCAACGAGATCGGAATGCTGCTGTGCTACGAGGTGACGCGCGATCTGCCGCTCGCCAATGTCGAGGTCGAGACGCCGCTGGCGACGATGCGATCGCCCAAGCTCACGGGCAAGAAGCTGGTGTTGGCGCCGGTGGGACGCGCCGGCACCGGCTTTCTCGAGGGAATGCTGAATTTGCTGCCGTCAGCGCGCGTCGCGCATATCGGAATCTATCGCGATCCGCGCACGCTCGCCTCGGTCGAATATTTCTTCAAGGCGCCCGACGATATGCCGGAGCGCCTCGCGCTGGTGTTGCACCCGATGCTGGCGACCGGCAATTCCGCGGTCGCGGCGGTCGATCGGCTCAAGGAAAGCGGCGCCAAGAGCGTCCGCATCGCATGCCTGCTGGCGACCATGCAGGCCATCGAGAAAGTGCGGGCCAATCATCCGGACGTTCACATCTGGACCGCCGCGATCGACGACGCCATCAACGAGGCCGGCTACATTCTGCCCGGCCTCGGCGACGTCGGTGACCGCATGTTCGGCACGCGCTAGCAACCGGCGCTGTCCTGCCTCGGAGCGATCGGCGGCAGGATTAGCACGGCCCGCCGTCAGCGGGACACCTTGACTTGCAGGCGATCTCGATTAGATTGGCGTCATGTCGGGCTTGATCGCAGTCGCCCGGCTTCCCAAGGCATCCGCCCAAGCACTGCACCATCGCCCGCTCGCCGGGCCGAGGGCTGTTGGCGGAATGTTTGATCCCCCAGGTCTAACCCGGCGGCGGGACATCGTATCGGGCCCACGACAACCGCCCGATCAGCTGCTTTGCAGTCAAGCGTTGTCTCACTCCGCACGGAGATGAGAGATGTCTTGCAACACCGAAGTCCGCTCGTCCTTTATTGCTTGGCCGGCGCATGACGCTCGCCGGATCGATCGCCCCGCAGTCCTGAGGCTGATCGTCGTGCTCTACGAGTCCTTTCAGGAAGCGTTGGAGCTCCGGCGTGAAGCCCATCGGCGATATCACTTGACCGACGAGTGACGGC
>DATIPA010000135.1:0-14680 GCA_035472475.1 Xanthobacteraceae bacterium
GATGCCACACCTGTTGGACTGGTGCGACGAAGCATCAGTGGTCCACTGGACGCAGGACGCCGACGAACCGCCGTCGTGGCCCGAAGCACACCGCCGCATGCTCCAGGACGGCAGGCGTTCCAGGGTCAATCATCCGTCCGACCGGCAGCTTCGCTTGACGTTCCCGGAGCCCAGAGTTGGTGTGGAACTGAAGCTCAAATAAGGATTGATTGTTTACATGTGGCAGCACAGGAGCGCGACGTGAGTACAAACGACAAGCGTAGCGAAGGCGCGTCGCCTCCGGCCCTCAAGAAAGACTGGCGCTTCTACGCTGGACTGGTGGCCATGGCCGCGGCCATCATCCTTCCACTGGCCGCGATCTTCGTGCCCCTGCTTGGGCTCTCAACAGCCCATTCGGCCGTGCTCGTCGGCATCATGGTCGCCGGCGGACCCGAAGTGCTGTGCATTCTCGCAGTCGTGCTGCTCGGAAAGGACACGTTCAATTATTTTGCACATCTGGCAAAGACCGCGGTCCGTCGCGCTGTCGTCGAGACGCCCGCGTCGAGGACGCGCTACTACGTCGGATTGGCGATCATGCTGGTGAGCTGGCTTCCAGCCTACCTCTACGCGTATCTGCCCGGTGCTTTTCCGGGTGGAGATACGCGGATCTACATTCTGGCCGTGACGGACCTCGCCTTCGTGGCGAGCGTCTTTCTCATGGGGGCAGAGTTCTGGGAGAAGGCAAGGCAGATCTTCATCTATGAGGGCAAGGTCTAGTGCCGCCGATTTGAAGTTCCTGCATCACTACCGCAAGCTCAACCAGGAACTTCAAATCGATAAGCGGCACGCGCGCGACCAGCAAAAGTGGTCATCGGTTTTGCGTCCGGTTGCGCGCTAACCATATGGCGCATGATCTTTTTCGGTGAACCGGCGGCCACTTCACCGGATCATGCGCTATCAAATACTTGCTGGTGCCCCGTTGTTTCCGAAGTTCGTTTTCAGAGGGTGCCGCGATGTATCACGAACTTCGGAAACGGGCCGCTAGCGAGCCGTTCACTCCGCCGGCGCTGCTCGCCGGCCCCGCAGGATAAATTGCAAATTGCGGATGTAGATGAATAGGCCGAGCCCCTGCCCGGCAATGAACACCGGGTCCTTGCGCTGAAGCGCATAGATGAACAGCAAAAAGCCGCCCAGGATCGAGAAGATCCAGAACGAGGTCGGCACCACGCTGCGGCCCACGCGCTCGGATGCGATCCATTGCACGGCAAAGCGCATGAAGAACATGGCCTGTGCTACGAATCCTAGCGCAACCCACCAACTGAATTGAATGATGAATACGTCATGCAGGTAGGTCGCGACGGCACCGATGAGATCATTTAGCATCCCGTTGCACCTCCGAAACGGCGGGGATGTGCTTGCGCCGATTTGTCAGCCACCACACGCCGCCGAGATCCAGCAGGCTGGCTTTGAGGCGATCCCACATCCCGTAGTTGGACGTGCCGTGCTGGCGCGGGCGATCGACGACGTCGACATGCACCACGTCATAGCCGTCGCGCTGAACCAGCGCAGGAAAGAAACGATGCATGCCGTCGAAATACGGCAGGGCGAGAAAGACGTCACGGCGAAGCGCCTTTAGGCCACAGCCCGTGTCGCGTGTACCGTCATCGAGCACCATCATGCGCACCTCATTGGCGATGCGTGACTGCAGTTTCTTGAAGCCGGTGGCCTGTCGATCCACGCGTTGGCCGGCGGCGAGGCCGATACGCGGCCCGCCCTTGGCGAGGGCGGCCAACAGCGCGGGCAGATATTTCGGATCGTTTTGTCCGTCCCCGTCGATCGTTGCGACCACATCGGCGCGCGCATAAGTCACCCCGCTGCGTAGCGCGGCCGACTGCCCGCACGACACCACGTGCTTGAGGTGGCGCAGCCACGGCCGGTCGGTCTGCAGCGTGTTGAGCACTTCGTCGGTGCCATCGCGCGAGCCGTCATCGACGCAGACGATCTCGAACGAACGGTCGGCCAACGCGGCGGCGATCTCGTCGACGAGCGGGCCGATATTGGCGCTTTCGTTCTTCACCGGCACCACCACGGAAACGGAGGGAGGTGGCGTCGGAAAGGTGGCTTCTGACATAGATCTCTCATGGCGGAGCGCCCGCCGGTTGAGGTCTTAGGAGGCGAGCAGCCGGCAAGCAACCCTTTTGAGGCGCCCAACCGATGGCCCGGGAAGCGGCCGGACCTCATGGTCGGACCCGACATAAAGCGCAAGCCGCCGCTCCGCGAACCAGTTGCGAATGAGCAACGCGCCGAAGCCGCCCACCAACGCGCCGGCCATCACGTCGCTCGGATAATGCGTGGAAATCACCACTCTGCTGATCGCAATCAGAATTGCGTAGGTCCACAGCAGCGGTCGCAGTCGCGGGAACAATGCCCCGAATGCCACGAGGACACTAAACGCCGTGGTGGTGTGGCCGGAAGGGAAGCTGGAGAATTGATGCTCCCACGAAAACGGTTCATAGGCGAACGGGCCAAGCTCGGATGGACGATGGCGTCCAATCTGGTGCTTGAGGATCGCCTGTACGATTCCCGGCAGCGAAATCGCAAGAAACAGAAACCCGAGACGTGCCGCGACGGCCGCCATTGCAAGACGCGTCCAGCGCTCGATCCACGGGGCGTCGAAGACGGCGATCAGCACAAACAGGCCGCCGATCGGCACCAGGAACCAACCTGACAGCCCAAAGTCGGTAAAATCGTTGAACGCGCGGTTGACCGAAACCGGCAGACCCGCGACCGCCTCAATGGCCGCGCGGTCGAGAAAGATCATCGACAGCACGATCGCGAGCGCGGCGGTCACCAGCAGCTTGGCGTGGCGCCGAAACGGGGAGATCGCGGGCCGCGATCGGGGTCGGCGAAGCACAGCAGCGACCCAGGCCCTGACATTCGTGACGATGTATCCCGCGCCGCGCTGTTCGTCCGCGACCGTCTGGTTGGAGGGTGTCACGGCGATTGCTCCGCTCGGAAGAGCACAATCGAGACGGGCCGGCCAATCGAATAATTGATGCCCTCGATGCGGGCGCCGCGCGTGTAGCGCAGCCCGATCGTGTCAGCGCGCTGTCCGAAGGCGCGTTCCTGGCTTCGTTCAACGACCGCGACCCGGCATCCGCCGGGGTATAGAAAATCAGCAGCGCCCGCCCCGTCCGTATTCAAGGTGTCGGTACCAACCAGAAAGATCAGGCTCGGCTCCTGATATCCGGCGGCGGCAACCTGCGGCGTGCAACCGATGCCGCGCAAATAGCGCGCAACCGATGCGGCCGGAAACAATGACGGCAGGCGCGGAAAGGTCGCGCCGAATACCGCAATCGAGATCAGGATCGAGGCGACGACCGCGCGCGCCAGCGCGTGCTCGGCGCCGTCCACGCCATAAAGCCACCATGCTCCGAAGGACAGAATGACAGCGCCGGCCAGAAACGGCCATGCCCGCAAGCCCAGATGACCCTCGAAATAGACGTTCGCGGTGACGGCGAGCACCGCGATCGCGACCGTGATCAGAAACCACCACACGGTGCCGCGCTCGAGCCACAGCCGGCGCGACAAGGCGTGATGGTCAACGACGCCGGCGATCAAGATGGCGATGGCGGGATACAGCGGCAGCACATAATGCGGCAGCTTGGTGATGACGATCTCGAACACGATCCAGGACGGAACCAGCCAGGCGAGCAGAAATTTGGCGCCCGGTTCGCGCCAGGATTTCACCACCGCCGGTGTCGCGAGCCCCGCCAGGATCGAACCCGGAAAGAACGTCACCCAGAACAGAACAAAATAATAGCCCGGCGGCGCGCCGTGCGTTTCCTGGCCACCGCCGACCTTGGCGGCGAGGTCGTGGCCGATCGACTCGGAGAAAAAACTCCAGCCGTGGCGCGCCACGATGGCGATAAACCAGGGCAGCACCAGAAGAAACATCCACGCCACGCCGGGCAACGGCTTAAGCCGCCACAGCCAGTCGGCCTTGAGGCGCCACCACGGCCAGCCCGCCGGGCGATCAAGGATCACAAGTGCCAAGACTGCGAGCGCGACGAACATCAGGATCAGCGGCCCCTTGAGCAGGATCCCGCCGGCGAGCGCCGACCAGAAGATCGCGGGGACTGTCCATGACCTCAAACCTTCACCGCCGCTATCGGGCCGATTGAGATAAGCGCGCCCGAGCGCGCCCATCGCGGCAACGCAGGTGAGCAACAACATCGCGTCGGTCTTGGCGAGGCGCGCCTCGACTCCGAGTAGGATCGACGCCGCCATCATCAGGCCGGCGAGGAAAGCGGCACGCTCGGTCACGAACGCCAGCGCCGCCCAATAGGTCAGGAGCACGCCTCCGACCGCCCCGAGCAGCGAGGGAATCCGGTAAAGCGCGATCGTCGTGTGCGCGCGCGGAACGCCAACCGCGTCGGCGAACTCCGCGGCCGCCGCTTGCAGCCAATAGATGCCGACCGGCTTCTTGTAACGGGCCTCGTCCTGAAAGCGGATGTCGACATAGTCGCCGCTTTCGATCATCTGCTTCGTGGCCTGGGCAAACCGGGCCTCGTCGCGGTCGACCGGCTGGATCTGAAAAAAGCCCGGCAGGAACGCGAGCAAGGCGACCACGACCAGCACGGCCGCCGCGCGTCCATGCGAGGCCGACGCAAAGTCAATGATCGCTGGAAGCCACGGCGCACGCGCCGGCTTGTGAATGCTGTCGGTGGCCACCCTCGGGCTCGCGATTCTACGTCAAAATTCCCAGCCAAGTGCGGCCGGACCATAGAGAATTCGGCCGTCGCCGAAAAGGTGCCGGGGGGTCTATTGCACCCGCACCACGACGCTGTCGGTGAGGCCCTTGGCATCCATGACGGTCAGGCGCAGGAACCCCGGTCCGTCGGGGGCAAAGAACACCGTACGCTTCTCGGTCGTTGCGACGGGCGCTCCGTTGACCAGGATCGTGAGCGGTTGGCTTCCGCCAGCGATTTTGACTGCGACCGGCTCGAGCCGGTCTCCGACGGCGGCGACGTCGAGCTTCGCCCCGTTGGGTGGGAAGAGGATCCGCACCGGCCGCTCGATCGCGGTTGCGAACCCTTGTGGCTGGAACCTGCGCAGCGGCACCGGCAGGGTGGCTGCCGTGGCAAAAAGCGCGCTCTTGGGGGCATGCGGAAGGGGTGACAGCATCTTGCCGCTGCGTGCAAAAGCCTCGAACAGAATCGGCGCCGCTGCGCCGCGCCCGACCAGGCCAGGTGTTGGTGCCCCGTCCGGGCGGCCGACCCAGACGCCGATGGTACGCTTGCCGTCGAAGCCCACCGCCCACGCATCCCGATACCCATAGCTGGTGCCGGTCTTGAACGCGATGCGACCGCCCGCGGCGTTCTCGGGTGGCGGCGTGCCGAGGAGAACGTTGGCGACGTACCAGGCCGCCACAGGCTCCATCAGCCGCCGGGTCGCCGATGCGTCGCCCGTTTCCCGATCGGTGAGCGCGACGGTGGTGCCGAGGCGGGCAAGGCCGCCATAAAGCGACACCAAGTCGGTGAGCCTGATGCCGACGCCACCGAGCCCCATCGCCAGACCGGGGACCTCGCCTTGCGGCAGTACCAGCGCGGCGCCGGCCTGCGCCAGACGCGCCGTCAGTCGGCTCGATCCGATCCGGTCAAGCACCGCCACCGCCGGTACGTTGAGCGAAAGCTGCAGCGCCTTGCGCACCGAAACGGTGCCTTGGAACGTGAGGTCGAAATTCTCCGGCGCGTAGCTGCCGTAACGCGCAGGCCGATCATCGATCAGCGTCTCCGGATGGATGAAGCCGTCCTCGAACCCGATGCCGTAGATGAAGGGCTTGAGCGTCGACCCCGGCGAGCGCAGCGCTTGCGTCATGTCGACGTGCCCGGCGCGGCGCGGGTCGAAATAGTCGGCGGATGCGACCTTCGCCAGAATCTCACCAGTTGCATGATCGATCGCCAGAATGGCGATCGAAATGTCGGATCCGAGCGCACGGGCGCGCGCCCGCGCGAGATCCTCGAGGCTCTTTTGCCAGACCGCATCGATGCTGAGTTGCTGGACACGCTCGTTTCGTGCGCGGGCAACCGCTTCCTCGGCGGCGATCGGCGCCAGCATCGGCATCGGAACCCGCGCAACCGGAACCGGCTCGGCCCTGGCGCGCGCGATCTCGCTTGCCGGCAGGCGGTCGGCAACGCGATCAAGCACGCGATCGCGCGCGAGCCGCGCTGCCTGCTGCGAGCGATCGGGCCGGCGTGCTTCCGGTGATTGCGGCAGCGCGACCAGCAGCGCTGCCTCGCCGAGCGTGAGCCGGCGGGGCTCCTTGCCAAAATAAGCAAGCGATGCGGCGCGCACGCCTTCGAGATTGCCGCCGAACGGGGCGAGGCTCAGGTAGAGATCGAGCACCTCATCCTTGCCGAGCGCGCGTTCAATCTCAACCGCGCGCACCATCTGCCGCAGCTTGCCGCCAAGCGTACGCGTGTGCGGTTCGAGCAGGCGCGCGACCTGCATGGTCAGGGTTGAGCCACCGGAGATCGGCCGCCCGTTGAGAATGAATTGCGCGCTCGCACGTACAAGCGCGAATGGATCGACGCCGGCGTGCTGGCGAAAGCGCCGGTCTTCGTACGCGAACAGCAAATCGAGATAGCGCGGGTCGACCTCGTTGGCGCGCGCGGGCAGCCGCCAGCGGCCGTCGCTGGTCGCAAACGGCCGCAGCAGCCGACCCTCGCGATCCAGCACGAGGGTCGAGTATTCGAGGTTTTTGCCGAGCGGCGCTGGCCCGAGCGCGAGGATCAAGGCGGCGGCCAGCGCAACAATTGCAAGCAAAGCGATCCCCCCGATGCGCGCGGCAAACCGCAGCCGCCGCATCGCGGCCGACGTCGTTGCATTGCTCTTGCGAGGGAGCGTCACTGACGGAGGCAGGTGCGATGTGATCTGCTCAATCCCCACGCGGGCGCGCAACAGCGCGCTTACCCTGACCAGAACGCTTGGGATAAGCGCTCCTGTCGCGCTGCGTAGCGTCCACATCACTTCGTCACTTCCACAGCTCCGGTCGCGGTGCGGCCGAACCGATCCGGTCGGTACATGTCTTCCACATAGGCTTGCGGCAGAACGTACTGGCCCGGAGACACCACGCGCACCACGTACGCCACGGTGAACACCGCCGGACTGTCGCTGGTGCGATCGAACGCCGCGCCGAAATGGTCGTCGCGGAATTCGGCGTGCGTCGGCTCGGCCGCATCCTGGATCCACTCGAGCGTGCCGGCGTCGCCCGACGAGACCAGGTTCGGGTTGTCGATCTCGAACCCTGCCGGTAAATAATCAGCGATCAGGACGCGGCCGTATTGCGGCTTGGGCTCGGTGACCTTGAGCACCACGACCAAGCGCGTGTTCTGCTTTACCTTGGCGGCATCGACCGGTTCACCAGCGGGCGTGTAATACGTCCGCTCGATCTTGAAACCGTTCTCGGCCGGCGGTTCGGGCACGACCGGCGCCCCGTTGATGGAGACCACCGCCTGCATGGTGCCTTCGCCGGTATTCTCGATCCGCAACGGGGTTGCAAGGTCGGCCGGGCGGTAGGTGCGATAGAGCGCCTTGGTGAGCGGCTCGCCGCCGACGCGGAGCGAGATTTTTGCCTCCTTCTCCAACGCCCGGGCGGCGAGCGCCATCCAGGCGTTCTCCTGGGTTGAGGTGTATGTCGCATTGGCACGCGCGGTCTCGACCCGTTGTACCGCATTCGTGATGGTCGCCTGCGATGCACCGTTCTCGGCGGCCAGAGTTACGACCGCAGCGGCGTCGCGCAGGTTTGAGCCGTAGTCGGGCCTGCCGTGACCGACGTCGGTCGCAGATGCGAGCGTGGTCAGGGCCGCCGCATACACGCGGTCGGCGCGGCCGCGGTCCCCCATCATGGCAAGTGCTGCCGCGATCTGCGCGACCGCGACCGGCGAGCCCAGGTTGTCGAGCTGCGTATCGGCGAGATAGCGCAGATCCCCCACCGGGGCGATGCCATTGCGCGCCAGCACGTAGAGCGCATACGCGAGATCGATCCCGCCGTTCTTCTTGGGCTCAGGCGCATTGGCGGCGAAGTTGCGCAGCCGGTCGAGCGCGAGCTTGAACGCGACGTCCGGAACCGCAAACCCGCGCTCGCGGGCGCGCGTCAGGAAGTCGGTGACGTAGGCGTCAAGCCAGGCGTCCTCGCCGCCGACCGACCAGAGCCCGAACGAGCCGTTTCCTCCCTGTCGGGCGAGCAGCCGCTCGATCGCATCGCGGATACGCTGGTCGACGCTCGTGTCGAGCGCGACGCGTGCCTGCACGGCGAGGTCGTTGACGTAGAGCAGTGGCATCGCCCGGCTGGTGATCTGCTCGGAGCAGCCGAACGGATAGCGGTCGAGCGCCTGCAGGATCGTCGCCGCATCGAGTGCGGTCGACGGTCCGACCGAGACCGAGACGCTGCCGGTGCCGGCCACGAGATCGGCGAAGAGGTCGTTGGACAGCGTCAGGGCTTCGCCGCGCGCGATCGGCTTTACGGTCCGTCGCGCCAGAACTTGCGTCGCCGGTTTGGTGGTGAGCGAATAGTTGCGCGTGAGTGCAAAGCCGGCCGGTCCGTCGATGCTCACTTTGATGGCCGCCGTACCGGCGCCGGAGGTGGTGAGCGGCACCGCAAACGATTGGCGCTGTTTGGCGGCAAGCCGCAACGTCTGCGCACCGCCGGTCGCGGCAATCGGGCCGTCGACCGCCACGCCGACCCGATATTCGCCTGCCGGGCCTTCAACGTTGTCGACCTCGAGTTGCATGTTGCCGCGGTCGCCAACCAGCAGGAACCGCGGCAGGGTCGCAGTCAGCACCACCGGATCGCGCACCACGACATCGCCAACCGCACGCCCGACCTTGCTCTTCGACCAGGCGATCGCCATCACCCTCACGGTGCCGGCGAACTCCGGAATGTCGAACGTGACCTCGGCGTTGCCGTCACTACCGACCGCAACGACGCCGGAATAGAGCGCCAGCGGGGCCTGCGTAGGCGGGCTGCCCTGCAGTTCGCCGCCCTGGTCACCGCCGGACCGGATCTGCCCGCGCGTCCCCTGCATGCCATCGATCAGCTGGCCGTAGAGGTCGCGAATGTCGGCACTGAGCTGGCGCTGGCCGAGATAGTAGTCGTCTGGCGCCGGCGGCTTGTAGTTGGTGAGGTTGAGGATCCCGACATCGACCGCCGCGACCACGATGCGCGCCTCCTCGCCCGCAAGATTGGCGAGCTTGACCGGCACGCGCAGCGTTGCGTTGGGCCGTACGAGTTGCGGCACCGACAGATCGACCGCGATTGTCTTGGCGGCACGATCGATCGCAAACCATTGCACGCCGATGGCGCGGCTGGGCATGCGCCCCGCCGCGACGTCGAGCGGACGACGCAGTGTCGCGACCACGTAGGCGCCGCTGCCCCAATCGCTCCCGACGTTGAGCGCGACCCGATTTGGGCCCTCGCGCACGTCCAGCCGGGTGGTCGCAAGGAGCTTGTCGCCGAACACATTGATGGTGACGTTTCCAGCGGCCGCCGCATTAAATGACACGGTGAGCGGTTCACCCGGCCGGTATTCCGGCTTGTCGAGCGCGATCTCGAGCAGGTCAGGTGTGTCGGACCCCGCTTCGGCATAGAACCCGGCATCGAACGTCACCGATGTCGAGGGGCCGTTGGCATCCGGGCTGGCAACGTCGAGGCGGTAGCGCCCCCACGTCACTGGCAGCGCGAGCCGGCCGGGTTTGTCGGCCGCCAGATTGAGGTTACCGTCGGCGACACGCGACGTGCGCTTGACCGGTTCGTATTGCCAGGAGCCGTCCTGGCGGTACCACTGATAGCTGCTGTCGATCTTCAGCAGTTCGTAATGCACGCCGTTGCGCGCGAGCGCCTTGCCCTCGGGTGACACCATCACGACGTCGAACGTCGCGGTCTCGCCCTCGCGCAACGCGCGGCCCGAAAACAGCGGTTTCACGCCGATCATGGGGGTCGCTGGAGACACCGGGAGCGTAAGCTTGCGCTCAACCGCGCGCCCGCCGCTCTCCGCCATGCGCACGACCACGTCGGCCTCGAGCGGCCGCGTGGTTTCGGGCAGCTTGCCGAGCGCGATCGACAGCGTGGCTTTGCCCTTGTTGTCGGTCGCCGGCAGGTCCTCGAGCGGCTGCTCGGTCGCCGCGGCCTCCTCGCCTTCGTCCGCGGTGCCGAACTGATAGCCGGCAAAGCCTGGACGACCGGGCACCGGTTTGACCTTCACTTCGCCCGAGAGTTCGAGTGCCGAGGCCGGCGCGCCATAAAGATAACGGCCGTCGACCGTGACGCTGATCGGGGCGGACTTCGCGATCCGCGTCGCCGTGGTTGCGAGATCAAACTCGATCCGATCGGCGATATAGTCTTCGACCAGGAACGTGGTCTCGCCGACGCTTGGGCGCTTGGGGTCGGTATAGGCACGCACGTGCCAGGTTCCGGTGGTCGCCGTCGGGATGATCGGCACGTCGAAGCTGCGACCGCCCAGGCCCTGGTCGGCCACGACCGCGCGCCGGTACTCGACGCCGTCCGGGCGCTCGACCACCAGTGTGAGCGGCAGCCCCGGCGCGGCTACGTCCCGGCCGTCGCGTAGCAGGGCCGTGACATGCACGGTTTCGCCGGTGCGATAGACGCCGCGCTCGGTCACAACAAACGCGTCGAGCCCTTCGGTTGCCGGCCGGCCCGCGACGCCGCGATCGGACAGATCGAATGCCGGTGCGCTCAGATTGAGGAACGCGTAGTCGCCGCGCGGATCAGCCGCGACCATCAGGGCGGGCGCCGAGCCGCCCTCCCCGCGCGCCAGCCCGGGTTCGAACTTCGCGTAGCCGTTGGCGTCGGTCCAGCGCGTCGCCAGCACTTCATTGTTGCGCGCGATCAGCCGTAGTTCGACGTCACCGCGGGTCGCAGCGCTCGCAAGCGAGTGGACGAACACGTGCACGCCGTCCCCCGCCGAATAGGCGGTGAGCCCGAGATCGGAGACGATGAACCATTGCGTCGCCAAGGCATCGTAGCTGTCGCTTGGGGGGCCGGCGGGCGCCGCCGACATCACGTACACGCCGGGTGCGAGATTGCCGACCGCCTGATCGACCGGAAAAGCCGTCGTGGTCTCGGCATTGAGCTGCTGCTGCTCGACCTTGAGCTCCCCGCTCCACACGTTCGAACCGCGCTCGTTCGCAAGGCGCTCGAGCTCGTAGGGCCGCAGGTTGCGCTGGAAGTCCTCACTGACGATGGTGTCGAGCAGGTTGCGGTCGCCGATCCGGTAGATCGCGATCTTGATGCTGGGAGTGTTGACGCTCACCACCGGGATGCCGCGCTGGCCGCCACGCGGCAGCACATAGGCCTTGCCGACGAAGCGCGCGAGCGGTGTGCGGTCACGCACATAGACGGTGATATCGGCGGACTTGATCAGGTCCTCCTTGACCACCGACGGCAAGCCGGCGCGCAGCGTGACCGAATAATGTTCGCCGTGCTTCAACCCTTCGACACAGAGCTGCTTGTCGTCGACCGACAGCGCCGGCTTGTCCTGTCCGGCGACCACGACAAAGGGTGAGAAATCGGTGCGGCGGCCGGGCAGCGCTTCGGAGAACTGGAAGCACGCCCGCGGTGAGGCAGCGTCGGCATCGACCGAATAGTCGAGTAGCCGGAAGCCGTAGTCTTGGCGCAGCTTGTCGTAGGACGCCCGCACGGCCGCGTCCTCACGCAGCTCGAGCGAAAGCCGCAGCGAATCCAGCGCCGGCCGCCAGATTTTGCGGTCGGTAAAGCTGCGGCTGAGCGCCCGCAGGCTATCGGCTTCCTGATCGCGGGTCGTCGCGCGCTGGTATGCGATGTAAGCCGCCGCCGAGGCGCGTTCGAGCAGCGCGGGGCGCTCGCGGTCGTCGGAGCTTGTCGTGTTCATGATGGTGCGCGCGAGACGCAGCCAATTCGCGCCGTCGTTGGGCGCCGACGCGACGATCTGCCCAAGAAGCTGCAGTGCAGTCTGAGAGTCGCCGCGTGCCAGCGCAGCATCGGCATCGCGCCGCAACGTCGCTACCGGCTTGGTAACGGTGCCGGCATCGGCTTTGACCTGGGCTTGCAACTTGATGCCAGCGTCCGCGAGGTCATCGCGTTGGAACGCCTTGTCGGCAGCGAATGTGGTGGAAACAGCGGCCAGCAACAGCGGCACGGCGAACAGGCCGGCCCGCAGAACGGCGAGCATCGGTAGCCTCCCTCGTCAGGCAACCCATCCACCCAAAGGTAAGTGAATGGAACAAACTTGTCGGTGTTTTGACGCGCGAGCGCCATTCCGGTTCACAGCCGCACAGAGCCCCGCGACCGAGATCGCAAGTCACACGAAGTTGTGCGCGTAAAATATTGCTTCAGCTAGCTTTTTATCCGACGCCCGCTACCCGGCAGGCGCGTTATTGCGTCTTCTGTGGCGGCTTTTTTTGCTGCTGCTTCGCCTTTTTCGCTCCGACCAACGGCTGCTGCTGCTGGGCGAAGTCCGGTTGCGGGTTCGGGCTCGCAGCACTCTCCATCGGCGGAACCGGGTTGTCGACGCCGACGGTCACCAGCAGGCATTCCAGCACTTCGACGTAACTCGGCATCCCGCCATCTTCGGTTTGGCCGACGCAGCGCGTCTTCTCTGCCGCCGAGTACTTGGACCAGTTCTGCACGAGCTGCTCGTGCGCGCTCTCCTCATCGTTCATGCAGCTTTGGTAGTCCTGCGAGACCGCCAGGTCCATTGATTGGTTGATGGCAGCCGCCGCTTTGCAGCTAGGCGCGACACTAAACTTGGGAGGCAAGTCAGCCACCATCACGACCGAGCCGGTCAGCGCACCGACCAGAAAGATGGGAAGCGTGATATTCATGACAGGCCTCCGCCGCGATCGCTGCGACCAATGGTGTTGGTAAGCCACATCATGGCCGCGTTCAAGTCGGTATCAGCGTGACGCGAATCCGCACTTGCGACACAGAGTGAAGGGTGCGCGGCGCATCCAGCGGTACCAGCTTCCGTGCACTGTAACATATCCGTCACAGTTTGTGATTTGTCGCGCGGTCAAGCGATCGTGAGCCTTGCTGACTGGGGCCCGACAGCGCATCGTGGCCAACAATCAACAATAAGCGAACATGCGCCGTGGGGGCGGGGACAATGGGGAAGCATCGAATCCGGATTCTCGGAACGACCGCGCTTGTCGCGCTTGCGGTCGGGACAACACAGGCCGTTGCCGGCGGCCTAGCACTGCGTGAGCAGAGCGCGTGGGGCGAAGGCACCTCTTATGCAGGCGTTGCGGCCGGGGGATCTCTGTCCGCGATGTTCTGGAACCCGGCGACGATTACACAAACGGGCAAGATGGCGATCGAGGCATCGACCTCCGTCCTGTTCCCGCAGTCGTCGCAGACTGGAACAGCGACATTTCTGACGCCCCCGCTCTCCGCCCTCACCCCCTTCGGTTTTACCGATCAAACGCCCAACAGCAGCGAGGCCGCGGTGCTTCCGTCGGGATATGTTTCCATGCAGTTGAACGACCGAATCTGGTTTGGCTTGTCGTTCAACTCGCCATTCGGATTGTCGACGAACTTCGAGAACCCGGGGTGGGCCGGCGCGTTCTATGCGCAGAGCAGCTCGCTTCGGACGTACAACGGCACACCGACGGTCGCGATCAAGATCACGGACTGGCTGAGCGTCGGCGGCGGCCTCCAGATTCAATATGCCGAGCCGCATTTGATGTTTGCGACTGGCGCCACGGCCCCAGGAACTCCAACTCTGGGCCTGCTCACCGGCCATGGTTGGACGGTCGGCTGGACCGCAGGCGTGACGCTGACACCGACGCCGTGGACGCAGATCGGCCTGGGGTATCGCTCGGCACTCAATCAGGAGATAGACGGAAGCTTCGTTGCCGGCAGCGCGGGTTCGACTGCAATCACAACGGTCAGGTGGCCCGACAGCGCAAGCTTGGGCGTGCGCCAGGGCATCACGTCGAATCTGACCTTACTAGGCACGGTCGAATGGACGGGGTGGAAGCGCATCGGCACGTCGGTGGTCAACCAGTCGAACGGCTCGCCCACGCTGGCGCCAAACGGCCTCCCGGTCGTACTTCCGTTCCAGTTCAACGACGGCTGGTTCTACTCGGTTGGTCTGGAATACGTCTACTCGCCGAGTTGGATTTTCCGCGGTGGCGTCGGCTTCGAAAAGAGCCCGATCACGGATCAGGTCCGCATTCCGCTGCTGCCGGACGATGACCGAATGTGGTACTCGATCGGCGCGACCAACAGGATCACCCCCAGTATCAGTGTCGACCTCGCCTATTCGTTTGTCGACGTGAAGACCGCACCGCTCAATGTGGTCCCCGGCAATCCGTGGTTTAACGGGGCGGTAAGCTACGTCGGCACCTCGCACGCAAGCGTCAGCATCTTTTCGATCGGCGTGAAGTATAAGCTCGACGAACCGCCGCCACCGGTCGCAACCCGCGGATAAGCGGCCACGAGGATGAGATCGACGGGCCCCGGAAACACCGGGGCCCGTTGTGCTCTTGGACTAGCGGCTATACGCCCGTCACACTGATTTGTGCTATCTAGCGCGCGTCGCGCCGGCCGGTCCGCGCGACGCGACGGCCCCGTAGCTCAGCGGATTAGAGCAGCAGCCTTCTAAGCTGTTGGTCGCAGGTTCGATTCCTGCCGGGGTCGCCA
>DATIPA010000136.1:0-3098 GCA_035472475.1 Xanthobacteraceae bacterium
CCCGCGAGCCGTGCCGCCTCGAATACCGCCTGCCCGGAGATTCGGACCGCGAGGAGCGCTGGTTCGAAGCACTGGTCACGGTGATCTTGCAGGATGGCGCGGCGGTACTGATGCTCGGTATGTGCCGAGACGTCACCGAACGCCTGCGCGTCAACCGCGAGGTCCGCGTTCGCGCGCGCCAGCAAAAGACGCTCGCACGGCTTGGCGAACGGGCCTTGACAGACAGCGATCTGCAGAAGTTCTTCAACGAAGTGGTCACCACCGTCGGAGAGATTCTAGATGTTGAACTGGTGAATATCCTGGAGTTGCTTCCGGGCGACGCCGAGCTCCTGCTGAGGGCCGGCACTGGATGGAAGCCAGGCCTCATCGGATCGGCGAACATCTCGACCGGCCGCGATACCGAGGCCGGCTACACACTTGCCTCCGGCCGGCCGGTGATCGTGGAGGACCTCGCGAGCGAGACGCGGTTTTCGAGCGCGGCCCTGCTGCATGATCACGGCGTGGTCAGCGGGCTCGCTACGCCGATTGCGGGCCGCGATGGCCGGGCCTATGGCGTGCTCGGCGCGCACACAAAAAAGCGACGCAAGTTTCACGACTACGACGTATCCTTTCTTGCCGCAGTCGCGAACGTGGTCGCAGGAGCCATCCAGCGCCGGCAGCTGGATCAGCGTCATGAACTGATGATCCGCGAGTTGCGCCACCGTTCGGGCAATCTGTTCTCGCAACTGCTGGCGTTGTTTTCGCAGACCGCCAAGAACTCGCGCAGCGTCGCCGATCTCGTCGCGAAGTATGAGGCCCGCGTGCTGGCACTTGCCAACGCGCACCGCCTCATTACCGAGGGCGGCTGGAAGTCGACCTCGCTCAACGAACTGCTCAACACGCTGCTCGCGCCATTCCTGGATCGAATCGCGTTCGGGGGGCCGAATGTCTTTCTCGAGCCGGATCCCACCTTCGGTCTGAGCATGGCGGTGCACGAGCTCGCGACCAACGCGAGCAAGCACGGCAGCCTTTCCGAGCCGGCCGGCCACGTCGATGTCACGTGGTCGATCATGCGTACCCAGCAGGGCCTCACGCTGGTGCTCGATTGGAAGGAAAGTGGCGGCCCCGCACCCAAACGGACGAGGCGCCCGGGTTTCGGCTCCAGGCTGATCAACATGGTGATCGAACGCCAGCTCAACGGCCAAGTGGAGCAATCCTTCACAGCGGATGGATTGCATGCGCGGCTGACCGTCCCCCTCACCCACGAGCGATGGCCGGGCGGCGCGCGCTCAGCTTCGCGCACCGATCGGTCGTAGCGGCGGCGAGCCCTTGCCGGCATGCGCGAGGAGCCGCGGTGAGCGCAGCGGGCGGCGAAAGTCGATTTCAGGCCGCTTCACCTGCTTCGACGTAACGCCCTGCCGCGCACCATCAAAGCAATCTCATCCGCGATCCGCCCGATCGGGGCGGCATCGCACGCCAGGCGCCGACCAACCGGTCCCAGACCACGCCGCGGGCATAGGGCCCGGTCAGCAGGTCGACTTTGTCGACGCTGATGAGCTTGGTGTAGATGCCGGGCACGGTGTTGGGATTGCTCCGGTCGTCGTAATAGACGAGCTCGACGGGACGTCCCAAGAGTCCGCCTTTGGCGTTGACGTCGTCGCGCCAGATTTCCAGCGCCAGAAGATTTTGCTTGCCGTTGGGCGCAACCGCCGTGAGCGCCATGCTGAAACCGACCTTGATCGGATCGGCTGCGCGTGCGGACACCGTGGCCCACTGGACGACCGCGAACAAAATTGCGAGCGGGACCCACAAACCACAAAACGGCGCGTCGTGCGGTGGCAGACATCGGCTGATCTCCTCCCGCGCCATGACGGCGGCGACCGCCTGGTGCTTCGCGCGCTTCTGGTCGCACGGGCAAAGTCTAACGCGGCCGGCCGTGGGCGACACACTCCACAGGTGGCCGATTTGTCGCGTCGCGCTGACCAAGAGACCAACGCGATTACGAGTCATGCGTGCAGACATGCGCTCGAATCGCGCGGTTCACGCTTGAGCGTGCGCATTCGCCCACGCCAGCGACCCCCCACAACAACCGGCGAAAATACGGCTAAATCTGAGCATCACGCCGCCGTCACCTCCCGGATACCTATCGCACCCATGTGCCGGACGGCAGAGCCGCCGATTCGAGATGTTTTGAATAAAATTCGAATCGAGATGGGCTTCGGGTCCCTCGTAAAGCGCCACCGAAAACGGCGCGCTGACCGCCGCGAGGCCGGACTCGTTTCCAAAACTGCGATCCGGACGGCTTCCCGCGGCAAAGTGCGTGCTATTCGTGCAACACTCTCCTGAAAAGGATCATTCGCGCAGGTGATACAAGCGCTTTTTGGTTGTGTCGCGAGTGCGGTTAGAGCATCGTTAATCGTGCAGCGGTGGAAACCGCTCTGGCTAAGTGGTGATGGGAAGAGGGGGGCGTCCCTCTTCGGTTGTCCCGTCTTCGGGCTTCCGAAAGGCGATGCTGTCCAGACACAAGGGGAATAGTCATGATGAAGATCGTTGTACTCGCTACGGCTGCATCCTTGGCCATGCTGAGCGCTGCCGCCGCCGCCGACCTGCCGCGTAAGGAGCCGCCTCCGCCGGCGCCTCCGGTTGGCAAGGCTCCGATCGGCAAGTATCCGGTCGGCAAAGCTCCAATCGGCAAGTACCCACAGCCCGTCGTGACCAAGGGCTAACGAAACGATGTCACCGACGGGGTGCTCGCGCACGAAGTGCCGCGAGCACCCCCCGGGACATTGTCTCAAAACAGCGTAAAAACGCGGTCGCTTCGGCAATTGCTGAAGTGGAATATGATTGGGGGAGTCAACAATGCGTGATCCTCGGACGAAAACGCGCGGCCTCGCCTTGGGCGTGGGCTTGTGCGCAGTCGCGATCGCCGCGGGGCTGCAAGTTCAGGTCGCCAACGCGCAGGACAAGCCTGCCGCGACGCCGGCCAGCGCCCAGGCGCAGACGAACAGCAAGGCCGTCTATTACGTCGATTTCCGAGCGCGCACCGCCGCCAGCTATGGCCATGCCTTCGTGTGGTATGGACGCGCCGACCAGAAGCAGATCGAAGTCGCCGGCCTCCA
>DATIPA010000137.1:0-18906 GCA_035472475.1 Xanthobacteraceae bacterium
GCGGCTCTCGACCACATCGAAGCCCGCGCGCTTGAAAAGCGCCGTGACGGCGCGTGCGTCGTTGACCGGATTCGGGAGTTTGGGAACGTTCTGATAGGCGGAATTGCCGATCACCAACGCCACCCGCTGGTCGGCTCGCGCGTCCGTCACGAACGCGATTGCGAAAATCAGGAAACCAAGAATACCGAAGCGCATGACCCGCCGTGCCGTAACACCCCGGAAGCAAGGTAGCATACTGCTCCCGGCCGGAACAGATCGGGGGTGGGCGCGAGAACGCCAAAAACAGGTCGATGGCCGGCGCGGCGCGGCGCCGCGGTGACCCGCCCCCGGGCGTTCGCCGACGCACCCGGCCGGGACCGACCAGGCTCGCCCCGTAATGCGGGCGCCGCGCTGTGATTAATCGCAGCGCGAGACGTGATTGATCACAGTTTATTCCGGGGGCCGGCGCGGTACCCTCGGATGGGGACCTTGGCGACGCCATCCGGGGGGCTGGCATGGCGCTCTTGCGCAAAAAAATTTTGTGTATTGAAGATGATCGCGAGAGCGCGGCGCGGATCGCCGCAGCGCTCGCTGATCGGGGCTTTGAAATCGGCGTCGCCCATGACGGCCAAGACGGCCTGCTCGCAATCCTGAAGGACAAACCCGACCTGGTCCTGTGCGACGTCGGCGTACCGCGAATGTCCGGCTTTGAGGTGCTGGAGCGTTTAAACGAGATCGCTCCGCGGCTTGGACGCATACCATTCGTTTTCCTGACCGCGTCGTCGGATCGCAAGAGCGAGCTCAAGGGACGTCAACTCGGCGCCGACGATTACATCACCAAGCCAATCGATTTCGATCGGCTGACCTTGATCATCGAAGCCCGACTGGCTGGTGTCGCGCGCAACAAAGTCTGGCCGAGGCAGGTGCAGCTCAATGAGCGCGAGATCGAAATACTGACCTGGGTGGCGCGCGGCAAGACCTCCCACCAGATCGCCCGCAAGCTGCACATGTCGAAACGAACCGTTGATTTTCACGTCGACAACGCCCGCGTCAAACTCGGCGCGCAGACGCGGGCCGCGGCGGCGATTAAGGCGGCGATCGGGGGTCTGATCGAACCGTAGATGCCCGCGTCAGGCGTCTTGGGGCGCGCTTGCTGTCCCACCTTCGCGCCCCGATTCCACCCCACCCTCCCGAGTGAGGAAAAGGGTCTGCAGCGCAGGCACAACGACGAGCATGATGAGCGGCCCAATCAGCATTCCGCCAACGACGACTGTCGCCAGCGGCCGCTGCACCTGACTGCCGATACCGGTGGAGACGGCGGCGGGCAAAAGCCCGATGCAGGCGGACAACGCCGTCATCAGCATCGGGCGCATGCGTTGCTCGGCGGCATAAAACATGGCTTCTATTGGATCAGTGGTGCTTTGCCTGACTTGATTGTAGTAGGTGATCACCAGAATCCCGTTCATCACCGATACGCCGAACAGCGACACAAACCCGATCGCTGACGAGATACTGAATTCCAACCCGGTCACGTAGAGCGCCAGCACGCCGCCCGCGACCGAGAACGGGATGCCGGCCAATGCTAACAGGCTGTCGCGCAACGAATTAAATAGTCCATAAAGCAAGGCGAGGATTAATATCAGCGCCACCGGCACGATGATCGCGAGCCGAGCCTTGGCCTGCTGCAGTTCTTCGAATTCGCCGGCCCATTCAATGCGATATCCGGTCGGAAGTATGACATTGCGCGCGATCCGCCGCTGCGCCTCGGCAACCGTGCCGCCGAGGTCACGACCACGCACACTAAATTTGATCGGAATGAATCGTTGATTGCGCTCACGGAAGATATACGACGCGCCGGTATCGAGCGTGATGGTGGCAAGGTCGCTCAGCGGGATATACGCATTACCGCCACCATTGGTAGAAACGCCAACCTTGATCCTGCCGACAATGTCGAGCTGATCGCGAAACTCGGGGGCAAGCCGAACCAGGACGCCGAACTGGCGGTCGCTCTCGAGGACAGTCGTGGCCACCGTGCCTCCCAGCGCCGCCTGTACAACGCTGTTTACGTCGCCGGCGTTGAGGCCGTAGCGCGCCGCCTTCTCGCGATCGACCGCAATGTTCAAGTTGGGTTGCCCGAGAACGCGAAAGATGCCGAGATCGTTCACGCCGTTGACCTGATCCATCTCGCGCAGGACCGCATCTGCGATCTTCTCCAGCATCGCTAGGTCGGGGCCGATGATTTTGACGGCGTTGGCGCCCTTCACGCCGGATAGTCCTTCCTCGACGTTGTCCTGGATGTACTGGGAAAAGTTGAACCCAATTCCAGTAAATTCGTTCGAGAATTCGTTTTGCAGGTCTTCAATCAGCTTGTCCTTCGTCATGCCCGAGGGCCATTCGTCGAACGGCTTGAGCGGCGCGAAGAACTCGGCGTTGAAGAAACCAGCGGCGTCGCTGCCGTTGTCCGGACGGCCGTGCTGGGAGACAACGGTGATGACCTCCGGGTGTCGCAGCAGGATCTCGCGAATCCTGTTGACGTACGGGACGCCCGCCTCGAGCGAGATCGTGGGTGGCATCGCCGCGCGGATCCAAAGATTGCCTTCCTCTAGGTGTGGCAGGAATTCGGTTCCGAGCCGTGGAATCAAAAGACCGGTTGCGAGCAGGAACCCAACCGCTCCGGCCACCATGGTCTTGCGGTGCGACAGAGCCCAACGCAGAACCGGCGTATAGGCCGCCCGTAGCGCGCGCACGACGAGCGTTTCGACCTCGTTCACTTCCTCCGGAATCACCAGCGACGCGAGCACCGGAGTAACCGTGAAGGTCGCGATCAAGGCACCGACCATCGCAAACCCGTAGGTCCGCGCCATCGGATTGAAGATCTGGCCCTCCACGCCCTGCATGGTGAACAGCGGAATGAACGCGGCGACCGTGATGGTTGCGGAGAAGAATATCGCCTTGTCGACCTCGAGCGCACTGATCAGGATCAGCCGCAGGCGATCGGTCCATGTGTGCGGGCTTGCAGCATCTCGCACAGTGGTCGGATCCGGCCCCCAGCGTTGTTCAGCGAGACTACGCAGCAAAGCCTGACGCTGTTCGGGGCTCGCTTGCAAATTGCGAAATAGGTTTTCGACCAGGATTACCGCCGAATCCACGATGATGCCGAAGTCGACGGCGCCAACCGACAGCAGGTTGGCGTCTTGCCCCAGCAGAACCAGGATGATGACACTGAAGAACAGGGCAAACGGGATGTTGACTCCCACGATGATGGCGCTGCGCAAATCGCCCAAAAAGATCCACTGGACAAAGAAAACAAGCAGGCAACCGAAGACGAGATTGTGCAGAACGGTCCGCGTGGTGACTGACACCAGTGTGGTGCGGTCGTAGAACGGGACGAGCTTTACCCCGGGCGGCAGCGTGCCATCGCTGTTGAGCCTCTCGACGGCGGCCTCGATACGGGGAACCACGTCGTTCGTGTGCAGCGTGCGGTTCATGACCACGATCGCCTCGACGATGTCGTTCTGATCGTCGCGACCGGCCTGGCCCAGCCTCGGCACATAGCCGACGTAGACCTTGCCGACGTTCTTAATTTGCACCGGGATGCCGTTGAATTGGCCCAGCACGATGTTTTCAATGTCGTGAACCCGATAGCCTTGGGTGAGATCCTGGCTGCCGCCGTCATCGATGAGGCCAATGCCGCGCACGTTAACCGATTGCTGTCCGAAGTTGATCGTGCGACCGCCGACATTGATGTTGGCATTGCCGATCGCGGCCAGCACCTGCGGCAGCGTCACGCCGTAGGCATCGAGCTTGTTGAGATCGATGTCGACATTGAATTCCTTCGTCGTTCCGCCCCAGGTGTTGACCTGGACGACGCCTTCGACGGTGAGCAAGCGCCGCTGCACGATCCAGTCCTGGACCGTGCGCAGATTGGTCAGCCCGAAATGTGGAGGGCCGACGAGTTGATAACGGTAGACCTCGCCGACCAGGCTCGAACCCTGAATCTGGGGCGTAACACCATTTGGAAGCGAGACGTTCTGCTGCAGGCTGATCGCTGCCTGCGTTAATGCAAAATAGTAGTCCACTCCGTACTTGAATGTGACGCGAACAAACGAGAGACCGTAAAACGAGGTGGAGCGGATGATGTCGACGCCGGGCGTGGCCGCGAGGCCAACCTCCATTGGGATCGTATAGTAGCGCTCCATCTCCTCGGCCGAGAGACCGGAGGCCTGCGCGGTGATTTCAAGAATCACCGGGGCCGGATTTGGGTAGGCCTCGATGTTGAGCCGCGTGAACGCAAACGCGCCGACTGCGACAAACACCAGCACACACACGAGGATGATCGGACGCCGCGTCAGTCCGAAGACAAGCAGCCCTTTGAGCACAGCGGTAGATCTTCGCTCGTTGAACGCAGGATTTTTGGGATGGTGGCCGCGGCCCCGGTAGCGGTCTACTGTGAAGAGTCGCGCCGGGCGCTGTGAAAGATCACAGTTCGGGCTCAGTGGGTCGCGGCCAGCGGGTAGGAACATTGAGGCGAAGGCGCTAGGTTGTCGCTTCGAGCCAAGGACCTGCCTCATGAGCGCGCCAGTCGCCGAAACCGCCCGCGTCGCCGCCGGCGCGCCGCTCGTCGAGGTCGACCGTGTTTGCCGCACCTACCACAAGGGCGGGGGCAGCGATCTCCTTGTCCTCGACAACGTGTCGCTTTCTTTGCGGCGCAACGAGATCGTGTCGCTGCTCGGCCGATCGGGCAGTGGCAAATCCACGCTGCTGCGCATCATCGCCGGTCTCATGCCCCCGACCAGCGGAACGGTGAAGATCGGCGGCGAGCCCGTGACCGGTCCGGCACGCCAGGTCGCGATGGTGTTCCAGAGCTTCGCGCTGTTCCCGTGGCTGACCGTATTGCAGAACGTTGAGATCGGGCTCGAAGCCCAGGGGCTCGCGCCCGACGAGCGCAAGAAGCGGGCGCTCGCCGCCATCGATCTGATCGGGCTGGACGGCTTTGAGAGCGCCTACCCCAAGGAGCTCTCGGGCGGCATGCGCCAGCGCGTCGGCCTCGCACGTGCCTTGGTGGTGCATCCCAAGGTTTTGTTGATGGACGAGCCGTTCTCGGCGCTTGACGTGCTGACGGCGGAGACCTTGCGTACCGATCTGCTCGACCTGTGGGCGGAAGGACGCATGCCGATCTCGTCCATCCTGCTAGTGACCCACAATATCGAAGAGGCGGTCCTGATGTCGGACCGCATCCTCGTGTTCTCGTCGAACCCCGGCCGCATCACCGCCGAGATCAAGGTCGACCTTGCGCAGCCGCGCAATCGGCTCGACCCGCTGTTCCGCGAGTTGGTGGACGAAATCTACGCGCGCATGACCATGCGGCCGATCAGCAAGCCGACGCGCGACGGGCATTTCCCCGGGACCGGGATTGCGCTCGTTCTGCCGGACGTTTCAACCAACATCATGTCGGGCCTGATCGAGGCCCTGGCGGCGGAGCCGTACAACGGTCGGGCGGATCTGCCGTTGCTTGCCGCACGTCTGCAAATGGAGATCGACGATCTGTTTCCGATCGCCGAAACGCTGCAGCTGCTGCGGTTTGCCGAAGTCGAGGAAGGCGACATTCGCCTGACCGAGGCCGGATTGCGGTTTGCGCAGGCCGACGTCGACGAGCGCAAACGGTTGTTTGCGCACCATCTCATCACCTACGTGCCGCTCGCCGCGCACATCAAGCGCGTGCTCGACGAGCGCGCGTCGCATCGCGCTCCGGCGACACGCTTTCGCGATGAACTCGAAGATTATATGTCCGAGGAATTCGCGGAGCGAACGCTGTGGGCCGTGATCAACTGGGCCCGTTACGCCGAAGTCTTTGCGTATGCCGAGGATGCGGGCGTTCTGAGCCTCGACAACCCGGCCTGATCAGTCGCGATCGAACGCGAGCGCAAAGTGTTTTTGCTTATCGGCCTGCTTATCAGCGTCGTGCTTGGTCTCAGCGCGATAGCGAACAGCGGCCGCCACCGCTGAAATTCCGATCTCGCCATAACGGCGGTCCAGTTCGACGCGCCCGCGCTCCTGCCGCTTGTCACCCGTTGCTTGCGGCTGCTTGTTTCGTTGCATTGTGCCCTCCGACATTGTTTTCCAGAGCCCCACCCTGCTCTGATTGAATCGAGCCCGCTGGTAGGTCGTGCAAGCGGCCGAAATTGGCAACAAAGTGTGCCTCTTCGTGACCATTTCGGGCCCAAGCCGTGATGCCCTAACAATCGCCCCGCCCCGGTTAACAGTTCCAAAACGCCGGGCGATTACCCTTGGACTGCCGACGGCGAAACCCGGCCGGAACCTGACTTGTCCACTGGCACAGCGCCGAAATGCCCACGAAATGCGCAAAAGCGGCGCAGAGGTGCGGTATTCCTGCAACACGTTTCAACGGATGCAGTCCGGCAGGGTCGACAGAACTGGAACGCTGGGGCGGTTTTGGCTAAGTACCGATGACGACCTTCGAGTCGAGCGCGCAGTTTGTTGCAAAGCAGCATCAGCGGCCGGCGGAGAACACAGGGGTGTGGGTCATGGCTACGAGGGCGGTAGCGTTCGTCGCGCTGGGGCTTGGGTTGATGCTCGGCGGCTGCATGCAGTCGGTCGTGGAGCAGGCTTCCGACGTCAATATGAAGCCGCGCGATCGCCAATTGCTCGCCAACGCACCCTACGCGCAGGTCTCAATTCCTGAGGAATACCGCCGCCACATCGTGAGCTATCACCGCAAGGAATCGGCAGGAACGATCGTCGTCGATTCTGACTCGCGCTTCCTCTACTACGTGCTGCCGCAGGGCCAGGCGATCCGATATGGCATCACGGTCGGCGAAGATGCCCTGCGCTGGTCCGGCGTGGCCAAGGTCGGCAACATGACCGAATGGCCGGGCTGGACCCCGACGCCGAGCGAGCATGCGCGCCTCGGTCCGCTCCCGGCGCACGTCAGCGGCGGCCCGCACAACCCGATGGGCGCGCGCGCGCTCTATCTCTATGAAAGCGGCAAGGACACCTTGTATCGCATCCACGGCACCAACCAGCCGGAATACATCGGACATGCGATCTCGTCGGGCTGCATCCGCATGACCAACGAGGACGCGATCGACCTCTACAACCGCGTGAAAATCGGGACGCCGGTCGTGGTGCTTGCGCGCGGACAGGGCGATGGCTCGTACCGACCGCAAGCGTCATACCAGGGCGGTAACGCGAGCTGGTAACCGGAATTATTTATCGCCGCGAGATTTGGGGGCACACAGACGGCGCCGCGTTTGCGGCGCTGTTGCTTTTAGAGCGTGATCCCGAAAAGTGGACACCGGTCTTCGGACCAGATCATGCTCCGACAAAAGGCCCGTCACTGCGGCTCGATCTTGGCAAGCTTCACGTAGTCGCGCCACTCGGAGGTTTCCTTCGCGAGCATCTCGTCGACCAGCTTGGGCGAGCCGAGCAGCGGATCGGCGCCGAGATTGGACAGGAACTTCTTGGCGTCGTCGCTCGCAGCGATTTGGTTGAACCATTCCGTCAGCTTGTCGATCACCGGCCGCGGCGTTTTCGCCGGCACGTGCACCGACCACCACGAGATCAGATCCATGTTTGAAATGCCGGCTTCCGCCGCGCTCGGTAGCGCCGGCAGCGCCGCAATCCGCTTGGCCGAGGTCACGGCGAGCGCTTTCACCTTTCCGGTCGCGACCATTTCCTTGACGGTCACCGGATCGGTGAAGAAGAAGTCGAGATTGTGGGCCATCAAGTCGTTGATCGCGTCGAGCCCGCTCTTGTACTTCACTTCGGTGGTCTTGAGGCCGAACTGGGCTTTGTAGAGTTCGGAGGCCACAAGGCCGACGGTGGTGCTGGACCCATAAAACCCACCCTCCCCTTTATCCCTGAGCCGCGCCGTCAACTCGGCGACCGAGCTCACGCCGACGTCGGGGGCCACGATCAGGATGAAGGGCAGCTGCGCGAGCGTCGTGATCGAGGCAAAGTCGTTGATCGGGTCGTAGTTGAGCTTCTTGAACAGGAACGGGCCCGCCACCAGGATCGAGCTCGCAGGCGCGATCAGGATCGTGTAGCCGTCCGGTTTCGATCGCGCGACCGCTTCGGTGGCGATGTTGCCGGCCATGCCGACCTTGTTCTCGACGACCACCGTCGTTCCGGACAACTCCTGCAGCTTGCGCGCGTAGAACCGCACAAAAATGTCGGCCCCGGACCCCGGTGCAAACATGCAGACGCTGGTGATATAGCGCGACGGATAATCGCCGTTCTGCGCGCGCGCCCCCGCCGAAGGAAGGATCAGTCCGGCGGCACCAGCCAGCTGCATGATGCGTCTACGGGTGTACACAGTCAGCCTCCCTGCGCGGGTCTTGTTTGATCCGTCGTATGGTCCGACCCGCTGCTGCTGCCAGTAAACAATGCGGCCTCGGCCGAGTCCACGTCATTTGGCCCACAGCTGCTTTGATGCCAACCGGGCGCCCCGCGCCAACGCCTCGAGCTTGGCAAAAGCGATCGTCGGATGAATGCGGCCGCCGAGACCGCAGTCGGTCGAGGCAATAACCCGTTCGCGACCAACCAGATCAGCGAAACGGACAATGCGCTGCGCAACCAGCTCCGGATGTTCCACCACGTTGGTGGCGTGGCTCACGACGCCGGGCAAGATCAGCTTGCCATCCGGCAGCTTGACGTCCTGCCAGACGGTCCATTCGTGCTCGTGGCGGACGTTGCCGGCCTCGAACGAATAGGCCTCGCAATCAATCGCCAGCATCACGTCGACGATGTCGCGCATTGGCAGGTCGGTCGTGTGCGGCCCGTGCCAGCTGCCCCAACACAGATGGAAGCGGATACGATCCCTGGGGAGCCCCTTGATCGCGTGATTGAGCGCTTCGACCCGCCGCATGGTGAACTTTTTGTAGGCGGCAACGTTCGGTTCCGGATCGATCTGGTCCCAGTTTTCGGCGATGCCCGGATCGTCAAGCTGCAGGACGAGCCCGGCGTCGACGATCGCCTTGTACTCCTCGCGCATCGCGTCGGCGCAGGCGAACATGAACTCTTCGTCGGTCTTGTAGTAGGTGTTGCCCAGGCGCGCGATGCTGCCGGGCGCAACCGAAGTCATGAACCCTTCCTGAACCCCGCACGCCGCGAGCGCCGCCTTGAAATGCGCGATGTCGGCCTTGATCGCGTCCTGGCCCACGTATTTGACCGGCCCCACACAGATCGGCCGGAACAGCGGCTGCCGCCCGATCGATATGCCTGACTCCGGATCCGCATAGGCGGTGGCGAAACGCACGCGGTCACGCCGCTTGAGCAGGCCGAGCAGCACGAGTTCGTCGGGGTGCGACTTACGCGGCGGGACGGTCGGCACTTCGACCGATGTCCGTTCGAGGCCGCTGAGCCGGTTGAACGCATAGCTGAACCATGCACCGTAGTTGACCCGATGGCCCATCGATTTGCCGAACTCGCCGTCACCCGGAACGTCTATCCCCGCGTCGCGCTGGCGGCGCACCACATCGACCACCGCGGCCTGCAGCAGTTTCTGGAATCCTGCTTCATCCATTCCCTCGCCCGCTTCGCGCTTGCGATTGGCTTCGATCAGCTCATCCGGGCGCGGCAGGCTTCCGACGTGGCTAGTGAGAATATGATCACGGCTATTACGCATGCGGCCTGCTCCCGGGTGCAGCGGATGATTCTGTCGGGAGTCTAGCGCGATGCTGCCAGAGTACTGGCAACATCCGCATGTGACCGGCAAGATCGCGCTGTGTGCTTAAGAGCCTAGCAACTTCTCGTGCGTGACCCAGTCGAGCGTGCGATCAAGTGCGCGGCTGAGGCGATCGAACAGCTCGTCGATCTCAGCGACGCTGATCACCAGGGGCGGGCATAGCGTGAGCGCATCGGCGAGCGCACGCATGATCAATCCCTCTTCTTGCGCGTACTGCGCGCAGCGCGCGGTCACGCCCGCCTTTGGATCGAACACGCGCTTGCTGCGCTTGTCGGCCACAAGCTCGACGGCGCCGACGAGGCCGAGCCCGCGCGCTTCCCCGACCAGGGGGTGCTCGCCGAGCGCCCGCAGCCGTGACACGAATCGTGGAATCTTGGCGGCAACCGCTTCGACGATGCGCTCGCGCTTGTAGATCTCGAGCGTCTTGAGCGCGACCGCAGCCGCGACGGGGTGGCCCGAGTAGGTGAACCCGTGGCCGAATGTGCCGATCTTGCGACTTTCGGCCAGCATGGCCTGATACATCACTTCCGGCAGCATCACCGCCGCGATCGGCACGTAGGCGGACGACAACGCCTTGGCGACCGAGATCGTATGCGGCGCAAACCCGACGACGTCGCAGCCGAACATTTTTCCGAGCCGGCCGAAGCCGGTGATCACCTCGTCGCAAATCAAATAGAGGTCGTACTTCGCGCAGACCGGCGCGATCGCGGCGAAATAACCGGCCGGCGGAGGAATAACGCCGCCTGCCCCCATGACCGGTTCCGCGATGAAGGCCGCGACCGTGTCGGGGTCCTCGCCGATGATCATCTGCTCGAGTTCGGCCGCGAGCCGGGCCGAGAATTGCTCCTCGGTTTCGCCCTCGTGTGCGAACCGGTAGTGATGCGGGCACGCCGTGTGGCGGATATTCGCAATCGGCACGTCGAAGTCGATCTGATTGGTGGGCAAGCCTGTGAGCGAGGCCGACGCGATGGTGATGCCGTGATAGGCCTTGATGCGGCTGATGATCTTCTTCTTGCGCGGCAGACCGAGCGCGTTGTTCATGTACCAGACCAGTTTGACCTGGGTATCGTTCGCCTCCGAGCCGGAGTTGCAAAAGAACACCTTCGAGATCGGCACAGGCGCGATCTCCTTGAGACGCTCGGCGAGCTCGATCGCCGGATCGTGGCTCTTGGCGCTGAACAGGTGCGCGAACGAGAGCTTGCGCATCTGCGTTGTGGCGGCCTCGATCAGCTCCTCGTTGCCGTAGCCCAGCGCCGTGCACCACAGGCCGGACATCCCTTCGATATAGGCCTTGCCGTCGGTGTCGTAGACATGGATGCCCTGCCCCCGTTCGATCACCAGCGGACCGGTTTGGCGAAACTGGTCGAGATTGGTGTAGGGGTGGATCAGCGTCTCGATGTCGCGAACGGCGAGATTGCTCGGCATGGCTGCCACCGGTCGTTAAACCCCCACGCCGGATTGCCAGCCGGGCGCAAAGCTGGCAAGGGGCTTTTTTGACCAAGAAGGAAAGCCAAGATGACGCGAGCGTTGCGCGTCGCCGTCATCGGCGGTGGCATCGGCGGGCTGGCGGCAGCCCGCGCCCTGCTGCTGCGCGGCATGGAGGTCACCGTCTACGAGCAGGCGCCGCGCCTGAGCGAGTTCGGCGGCGGCGTGGTGCTCACCCCGAACGCGGTGACGGCGCTGCGCGCGCTCGGGCTAGAGGCGCGCGTGCTGGCCGACGCGTTTGAGTCACGGAGCCAGATTGTGCGCAGCTGGCGCAGCGGCCGCGTCATCCTGCAAAACTCGTTCGCGAGCTATCGCACGCATTTCGGCGCTACCAGCTGTTCGATTCACCGTGGCGATATGCAAAAGCTGCTGAGCGAATTCGTGCCGGAGCGCAGCCTGCGGCTGTCCGCGCGCTGCGTCGAGGTGATCCCCGGGCCACAGGTCGCAGTTGCGCGGTTTGCCGACGGCAGCGAAATCGAGGCGGACATCGTGGTCGGCGCCGACGGCATTCATTCGGCGGTGCGCACAAGCCTGTTCGGCACCGAGCATCCGCATTTCACCGGCTTCATGTGCTGGCGCGGCCTCGTCGATCCGGCGCGGCTTCCGCCCCGGCTGGTCGATCCCGACCAGACTGCCTGGTGGGGTCCGCGCGGTCACGTCGTTCACTACTACGTCCGGCGCGGTGAACTGCTCAATTGGGTTGCACACATCGAGACCGACAGCTGGACCGAGGAGTCCTGGTCGACCGAAGGCGACATGGTGGAGCTGATGGCCACCTACCGGCACTGGAACAAGCAGTTGCGCCAGATCTTCGAAGCGACCGAACGTTGTTACAAATGGGCGCTCTACGATCGCGATCCGCTGACGTCGTGGGGTCGGGACCGGGTCACGCTGCTCGGCGATTCCGCGCACGCGATGCTGCCATATCTGGCGCAAGGCGCCGGCCAGTCGATCGAGGATGCCTGCGTCCTCGCCGGCCTGCTCGAACGCTTCTCCGAAGATCCCGCCGCCGCGCTCGCGCGCTATCAGGCGTTGCGGCTCCCGCGCACGCGGCAGATTCAACTAGGCGCGCGTGAGCGCGGCCGGCTCAATCACCTCAGCTCGCCCTGGGCACGGCTTAGGCGCGACGCCGGCATTGCTCTCCGCCGATGGCGCGGAGCAACCCAAGCCTTGCAGGATATTGCGTGGATCTACGGCTATGACGCCGGGCGCCCGCCTAGCGACACGTTGGCGCCCACGACCGCGTAACTTTCACTCCGCCGCTGCGTGCGCTGATGCTTCCGGGGGCCGCGGGCGCGGCAGCGGGACCGGCAGGTTCACCTCCCAGTGACACAGCTTAAATCCGTTGCTGCGCTCGGCGAGATCGAGGTGGATGTGCTCCTCGTGATAGCCGTCGGAGCCCGGCCCGAGCACAGTCATGAAGCGCGCGCAAGCGCTCGCCTTCACGGCTTCGCGCACGGTTTTCTTCGCCTCCGGATCCGTCAACCCGAACCGCTTGCCGTTGGCCAACGTGAACGCGCGAATGTCGATTGCGTTAGCACGGCCATGTTCGCTGATCTCGGCGCCGGCAATGCGATTGCGCGGCCGGCATTCGTATGAATCGTAGTTGTCGATCCCAACCAACGACGCTCCGAGCGGCAATACCTGAGTAACGATATCCTCCCGCAGCCAATTTGCAACCTCTGTCGCCATGCTGCAGCGGAGCGTCGGGGGCGACTTGAATTCGGCCCGGCGCCGGTCCTTCAAGATCACCGCGTCGAGCCGCACGACGTCGTCAGCACCGCATCCGGACGCCGCCGGGATCGGCGGCAGCGCCTCCGCTTCAGCAAGGCCAGACGTCAGGGCGGTGAAGCACTGTGAGGGCGGTGGCGGCCCGGACGGCACAGCTGGCGCGGAGGCGGACGGTTCGGCAGGCTCTGGCGCCTCTGGCAGCGGCCGCGGACGCGGCAAGGGGACATTGGCCGCTGCTGCCACGTCCAGCCCGCACCCAAGCCAGACAAGGACTCCCAACAGGATCAAGCGCATGGTTGCGATAGTGCGAATGGGAAAGCGGCGACAAGGAGGCAACCACTTACCATAACGAACGTCCACCCCGTAGCACGTGTATTCACAATGGCGTGCTAGCCTTGGGGGAGCGGGGCACGAGATGGCGCGCTTCGACGTGGTCGTGATCGGGCTTGGAGTGATGGGCAGCGCGGCGCTGCACCGCCTCGCGGTCCGGGGCGTTCGTGTGCTCGGCATCGAGCGGTATGAGCCTGGACACGACCGCGGTTCCTCGCACGGAGCGACCCGCATCATCCGCCTCGGCTATTTCGAGCATCCCTCGTACGTGAGCCTGCTGCGCGACGTTTATCCGCTGTGGCGTGAGCTCGAAGCCAAGATCGGGCGCCGGCTGTTGCACACCACCGGCATCGCCGAGATCGGCGCGCCTGAAAGCGAGCTCGTGAAAGGCACGCTCACGGCGGCGCGCCAGCATGCGTTGCCGCACGACGTTCTCGATGCGGCTGCGCTGATGCGACGTTATCCGGCATTCCGTGTGCCGGGCGATTTCGTCGGCGTGGTCCAGCCCGACGGCGGATTCCTGGAAGCCGAACCCGCGCTGCTGGGACTCGTCAAGCTTGCGCGCGCCGGCGGCGCCGCGATCCGCACGAACGAAGCCGTGCGTGCAATCGAGCCGCACCCGGGCGGCGTGCGCGTCGTCACCAGCGATGAGGTCGTCGAAGCTTCGGCCGTGATCGTGACGGCGGGCGCACGGGTGAAATCTCTCATTCCGGATCTGCCGGCGCCGCTGCGCGTGACCCGGCAGGTGCTCGCGTGGTTTGAGCCGCGCGACGCAGCCATGTTTTCTAGCGACCGCTTCCCGGTGTTCATGATCGAGAGCCCGCACGGCCTCCACTATGGATTTCCGATGGACCCGCACCGCGGTGTCAAGCTCGGCAGGCATCGTCATCTCGACGAAACGGTCGACCCGGACAATTACGATCGCACGGTCTCGCCGCGCGACGAGCGTGCGATCCGCGTTGCGCTCGAAAACTACATCCCGGCGGCCGACGGCAAGCTGGTCGCGGCCACCACGTGTCTCTACACGATGGCGCCGGACGGTGATTTCATCATCGACACGCTGCCGGGCTGGCCTCAAGTGGTGATCGGGTCGCCCTGCTCCGGGCACGGTTTCAAGTTCGCACCGCTGATCGGTGAGATCCTCGCCGATCTCGCGATGAGCGGACAAACCAAACGCGATATCGCGCGCTTTCGACTGGCACGGTTCCAAACATAGGAGCATCCCCCATGTTGACTCGCCGAGACTTCATGTTGAGCACGGCGGCCGCCGCCGCGGTGGCTGCACCGGTGATAACCCGTGCGCAGGTGACCGCGCCGGCCGCCAACGCGCCGGCAAACAATCAGCAGCAGACGATTCTGCGACTGCTGCGGCGGACCATCGAGGTGAACGGCAAGCCAGCCTCGATCATGGGCATCCGCCAGCCCAACGGCACCTACGGACTGAACACCACCGTGAACACCCCGTTCAGGGTCCGTGTCGAAAACCAGCTCGATGTGCCGAGCCTCATTCATTGGCACGGGCTGACCCCGCCTTGGCAGCAGGACGGGGTCCCCGGTGTCTCGGGTCCGCCGATCGCCGCCGGCGGCACCGCTGACTACGACTTTCCACTGCCGTTCGGCGGCACGTTCTGGATGCATTCCCATCAAGGTTTGCAGGAGCAGACCTTGCTGTCGGCGCCGCTCATCATCCACGACGGGCGCGATCGCAACGATCAACAGGACATTGTCCTGATGCTCTACGATTTCAGTTTCACACCGCCCGATCAGATTTTTGCCGACCTCAAGCAAAAGGGCAGCCCGTCGGCGGCCGCGAGCCCCGCGGCGGCGACCCAGTCGGCCGGCACGACGCAAGCAAAACCGGTCGCGATGGCGATGTCAGGCTCCGCCAAACGCGACCTCAACGACGTGAAGTACGATGCGTTCCTCGCGAACGACCGCACGTTGGCGGACCCCGAGGTCATCAAGGTCGAACCCGGCGGGCGCGTACTGTTGCGCGTGATCAACAGCTCGTCGATGAGCGCTTTTCATGTCGATCTCGGCCAGCTCGACGGCGAGCTGATCGCAGTCGACGGGATCCGGATCGCCCCAGTCACCGGCCGGCGCTTTCCGATCGCGGTCGCGCAGCGGCTCGACATCCAGCTTGCACTTCCACGCGAGACAGCGGCCTATCCGGTGCTGGCACAGCTCGAAGGCGAGCGCAGCCAGACCGGGATCATTATCGCCGCGGGCCGCGCCGACATCGCGCGCGTCCCTGAGCAGGCAGCGATGGCGTCTTTGCCCTTGACGCTCGAACTCGAAGCGCGCCTGCGCGCGGCCGAGCCGCTGCCGCCGCGCAAGGTCGATCGCACGCATGTGCTCAACCTGACCGGGGAAATGGCGGGCTACATCTGGTCGATCAACAATGTGGTGTGGACGCCGCAAACCCCGCCGCTGCCGATCGCGGCCGGCGAACGCGTGCAACTCGTGTTCGTCAACAAGACCATGATGTCGCACCCGATGCATTTGCACGGGCATCCGTTCCAGGTCGTGGAGATTGACGGCCAACCGCTGTCGGGGGCAGTGCGCGACACCGTTCTGGTTCCGCCCAGCGCACGCGTGGCGGTCGTGTTCGACGCCAACAACCCGGGTTACTGGGCGCTGCACTGCCACCTGCTCTATCACCTGGACGCCGGGATGTTCACGACCTTGCGCTACGTCTGACCGCCTCGCCGAGCAGACGAGCAGGTGTGCGAGGTCCTGCGCGGGCGAGCCTGCGCGGCTGGGCCAGCTCGGCCGCGAGCGCGGGGCCGTGACGCCTCAGGGCAATTCCATCCGGTCAAAACCTGCTTTAAGCTGATGGAAAAGCCGGACCACGCAAAAGCAACGCTCGAGGGAACGCCATGTTGGGACTGATGCAGGATTGGCCCCTGCTGTTGCACCGCATCATCGATCACGCCGCCACCAATCACGCCGAGCGGCAGGTCGTCACCCGCTCGATCGAAGGGCCGTTCGTGACCACCAACTACGCGGCGATCCGCGCACGAGCGCTGCGCGTTGCCAAGCGCCTGGAGCGCGACGGTATCAAGCTCGGCGATCGCGTGGCGACGCTCGCCTGGAACAGCGGGCGGCACCTTGAGGCCTGGTACGGGATCGTTGGCATTGGCGCGATCTATCACACCGTCAATCCACGGCTGTTTCCCGACCAGATCGTCTGGATCATGAATCACGCCGAGGATCGGGTCGCGATGATCGACCTGACCTTCGTGCCGTTGCTCGAAAAGCTGGCAGACCGGCTCCCCAAGATCGAGCGCTATATCATCTTCACGGACAACGCGCACATGCCGGCGACCACGCTGCGCAATGCCGTCCCTTACGAGGATTGGCTGGCCGAGGTCGACAACGATTTTGCCTGGAAGACATTCGACGAAAACACCGCCGCCGGCATGTGCTACACCTCCGGCACGACCGGCAATCCGAAAGGCGTTCTCTACTCACACCGGTCCAATATTCTGCACGCCCTCATCGCAAACGGCGCCGACGTGCTCGGGCACACGGCGCGCGATGTTGTTTTGCCGGTGGTTCCGCTGTTCCACGCCAACGGCTGGGCGCTCGCATTCGCGGCGCCGATGGCAGGCGCGCAAATGGTGATGCCGGGCATGAAGCTCGACGGCGCTTCGGTTTATGAGCTCCTCAACACCTACAAGGTGACCTGCACGGCGGCGGTGCCGACCGTGTGGCTCGGGTTGCTGCAATATCTGGAGCAGACTGGAGGCAAGCTCCCCTATCTCAAGCGCGTGGTGATCGGCGGTTCGGCCTGCCCGCGGACGGTGACGGAGAAATTCCAGGACGTTTACGGCGTCGACGTCATCCACGCCTGGGGCATGACCGAGATGAGCCCGCTCGGCACAGTGTGCACGCTCAAGCCCGAGTATGCCGGGCTGAGCGGCACTGCACGAGTTGATCTACAGCAAAAGCAGGGTCACGCGCCGTTTGGTGTCGAGATGAAGATCACCGACGATGCCGGGCGCCGGCAGCCGTGGGACGGCAGGACGTTCGGCAGGTTGAAAGTACGTGGCCCCGCCGTGACCAGGGCTTACTTCAAGGAAGGCCACGAGGTGCTCGACGAGGAGGGTTATTTCGACACCGGCGATGTTTCGACCATCGACCAGCACGGCTACATGCAGATCACCGACCGGGCCAAGGACGTCATCAAGTCGGGCGGCGAGTGGATCTCATCGATCGACATCGAGAACCTTGCGGTCGGTCATCCCAAAGTCGCGGAAGCGGCGGTGATCGGGCTGCGACATCCGAAATGGGATGAACGGCCTTTGCTGGTCGTGGTGCCCAAGAAGGGGCAAACCGCCACCCGCGACGAGCTGCTGGCGTTTCTGCACGGCAAGATCGCCAAATGGTGGATGCCCGACGACATCGTGTTCGTGGACGAGATCCCCCACACCGCCACCGGAAAAATCCAGAAAACCGCGCTGCGCGAACGCTTTAAGGATTACGTCTTTCCGATGGCAGCGGCCTCCTGACGAGCGCGGTTTCTACCATTGCCGGGACCAGCGCAACGCCGTATGCGTGTTGCCCGAAAGGGTTGCGGCTCAGTCCTGAACCATGCAACGACGCCGTCTGGTCGAACAACCGCGGTCGCGGCTCGCGCTCTGGGCGCGGCGATTTGCGATCTTCTCGCTGCCGGTGGCGCTGCTCGCCATCATCATGGCGCGGGCCGGCCTGTTCGAGGCGCTGCCGATCTTGATGACGTTTGGGGCCGCGCTCGGGCTGGCCGCGCTCGCCATTCTGCTGGCGCTCGCGGCGCTGATCGGGATCTGGATCGATGGACGCGCCGGCGCGGGATACGCGCTGGTCGCGCTGTTCGTCAGTTTCGTCCTGCTCGCTTATCCGGCCTACCTGGGGTTCAAAGCCTACAAGCTGCCGCAGATCAGCGACGTGACCACCGACCCGTACGATCCGCCTCGCCTGGAAGCGGCGCAGCGCCTGCGAACCCGCGCGGCGAATTCGACTGTCTACGGCGGGCTCAGCGTGTTCCAACGGCAGAGCGCCGCCTATCCCGACGTCGCACCGCTGTCGGAGGATGTCACCCCGCAGGTCGCCTACGACACGGCCTACTCGGTGATCACCAAGCGCAAGTGGGTCATCGTCGATGCGCGCCCGCCGCAAGCCGGTCGCGACGGCATTATCGAGGCGGTCGCGCGCACGCCGATCATGGGCTTTCGCGACGACGTGGTGGTCCGGGTTCGCCCGGCCAGCGGGGGCGCGCGCATCGACGCACGCTCGTCGTCCCGCTATGGCTTTCACGATTTTGGCGCCAACGCGTCGCGGCTGATCAGCCTCCTGAGCGATATCGATGACGCCACGCCCGCCGAGGTCCCCGTCGAACCGGCCGCCAAGAAAGGCCCGCAAAAGGGCGCCAAGCCGCCTCCCAAGGGCACTCAGCCCGCGGCAAGGCGATAAACACCGGTAATGGACGGCACACCCTGCGTGGCGACGCGTCGGCGGGCTACAAGATCCTCAAGGTGAGCGAGCGTCGAGAGGCCCGCCGCGCCCACGAGCCGCGGGTCGAGCCCGATGTAGACCGCGCGCACAATCGTCGGAATATCGGCCTCGCCCTTGGCAAGGCGGTGCAGGATCGACGCCTCCCGAGCCTGACGGTGGCGGATGTAGTGGCGAACGAA
>DATIPA010000138.1:0-2990 GCA_035472475.1 Xanthobacteraceae bacterium
GCCGCGCGGGCCTGCCACTGCGCAAGCACCTCCTGGCGCGCGATGCCGCGGGTAATGAACACGATGCGCGAGCGGCGGTCGGCGTCGGGCCATGCGGGAAGCGCCACCGGCGGATGGAAGACATGGTGGACGCCGTGGATCGCGACCGGCGTCGGCTCGCCGCGGAGGTTGACGATCCCTTTGACCCGCAGCAGGTCCTCGCCGCGCATGCTGCGCAGATAGGCGAGCCAGTGCGAAACGGCCATCCAGTCGAGCGGCTCGTCGAACGCGAGCATGAAACTGGTGATCGCTGCATCGTGGCCGTGATGGTCGTGGCCGTGATCGGCGTGACCGTGGTGCTCGTGGGCCGCCTCGCAGGATCCTGCGAATGCCGGCTCGTTGAGCCAGCGCTCGACGTCGATCCTTTTCTTCTCTGGATCGAACAGGCCGGCCCCGAATAGCCCCGCCGGATCGATCTCGCCATGCATCACGCGCTCGATCCTCGCGCCGGGGTTGAGCTGGCCGAGACGGGATTCCAATGCGGCAATATTGCTGACCAAATCGCACTTGGTGATCAACAGCCGGTCGGCAAGCGCCACCTGCTTCACCGCCTCATATTGGCGGTCGAGCTGATGAGGTGCGTTGACGGCATCGACCGTCGTCACGACGGTGTCGAGCCGCAGGAAATGCGAGACCAACGGATTGTTGAGCAGGAGCTGAACGATCGGAGCGGGATCGGCCAGACCCGTGGTCTCGACGAGAATGCGGCGGAACGGCGGCACCTCGCCGCGATCGCGCCGAACCAGAAGTGCGCGCAGCGTTTCCTCGAGGTCGCTGCGGATTGTGCAGCAAATACAGCCACTCGCGAGCACGGCGACCTCGCCGTCGACGCGCTCGACGAGGAGATGGTCGAGAGCGATTTCGCCGTATTCGTTGATGATGACGGCACTCTCCTTCATGCCGTCGTGGCGCAGCAGGCGATTGAGCAGCGTCGTCTTGCCGCTGCCGAGAAAGCCGGTGATCAGCGACACCGGCAGCCGCTCGGCCGACTTGTCTTTCTCGAAGATGCTCATCGGTGTCCTCACCTGGCGTCTTATTTTTGTCGCTGGACAACAGCGTAGCGGAGGAGGAGCATGTCGAAAATAAATTTTTAAGCCCGGCTCACGGGCGCAACCTGGGAGGGTACGATGGAGGAAGACGTCAGGGGCCAAGAACTTAATCAACAAGAACTTGATCAAGAACAGAAACAAGAGAAGGACGGGGTGACGACAACCGATCGCCGGACCTTGCTCCGCACAGCCGGCCTGGCCGGCGCCGCGGGGGCGGCGCTCGCGGGTGCGGTGCATGGCAAGTTCTCGCTCGCGCCGATCAGCGCCGCGCAGGCGCAGACCGCTACCTCGATGCCCAAGGGAACCGACAAGCCGTGGTGGCCCTCAAAGTGGGGCCAGGACGACGAGTGCGGCGCATCCAATCACATCACGCCGGCGAAGGTGCTCGACACGGTGAAATGGATCAAGGACGGCAAGATTTACAAGATCGGCCGCGTCTACGAGGGCGGCATGCCGCTTTTCGGTGCGCGCGCGTTCGTGCTGCGCATTCCCGGCGGTCCGACCGGCGGTCCGTTCGGCGACAACAAGCTTGTGTATCATGACGAGTTTCTCTCCACCGAGATCGGGCAGACCGGTACGCAGTTCGACGGCCTCGGTCACATCGGCATTCAACTCGGCAAGGACGGCGACAAGAGCGAGATGCGCTTCTACAACGGTCACAGCGCCGCGGAGATCAGCGACGCATATGGTCTGAAGAAGCTCGGCGTCGAGAAGCTCAAGCCGCTCTTTACCCGCGCTCATCTTCTCGACATGGTCGCGCTGAAGGGCGGGATGATGGACGCCGGTCAGGAGATCACCACTGCCGACATCAAGGCGGCGTTGCAGAAGCAGAACATGTCCGAGAGCGACATCAAGCCTGGCGATGCGATCATGTTCCATACCGGCTGGGGCTCGCTGTGGATGAAGAACAATGACCGCTTCAATAGCGGAGAGCCGGGTATCGGCCTCGACGCCGCCCGATGGGTGGTTGAGAAAGACCTCGCACTCACCGGCGCGGACACCTGGGCGGTCGAAGTAGTGCCCAATCCTGACAAGACGCTCGCCTTCGCGGTTCATGCCGAGCTGCAGACCAAGCACGGCATCCACAACCACGAGAACCTGATCTTCGACGAGCTGATCGCCGACAAGAAGTACCAGTTCGTCTATTGCTTTGCGCCTGCTCCCATCAAGGGCGCTACGGGAAGCAACGGCTGCCCGATCGCGATTACCTGACGGGATGGCGCTGGCGCGTGGGCGGACGGACCGCCCACGCCGCTGCTCGGGGCCGCAGAACCCGGCGCCATCCGTCTGCGTCAGCAGCGGTTAGGCCGCCCGGACTGTCGCGAGAAAGCTTTCGACCTCTTGCTTCAGGCGATCGGATTGCTTTGCGAGTTCGCCGGCCGAACGGAGAACCAGTTCAGCGGAAGTTCCCACCTGGCCTGACGCCTGCGTCACGCCGTCAATGTTTTGCATGACCCCCTGCGTGCCCTGCGCGGCCTGCTGCACGCTGCGCGCAATTTCCTTGGTCGATCCACCCTGTTCTTCCACCGCGGCGGCAATCGTCGTGGCGATCTCGCTGATCTGGCCGATGGTGCCGCCGATCTCGCGAATCGCCCCGGCCGTTGTCCCCGTAGCGTCGCGGATCGCCTGGATCTGATCGGTGATCTCCTCCGTCGCTTTCGCGGTCTGGGTCGCCAGCGCCTTCACCTCGCTTGCCACCACCGCAAAGCCCTTGCCTGCCTCGCCGGCTCGCGCGGCTTCGATCGTCGCGTTCAGGGCCAACAGGTTGGTCTGTGCGGCGATGCTTTGAATCAACCCCATCACTTCGCCGATTTTCTGTGTCGCCTGCAATAACCCTTCCACCATCGCATTGGTGCGGTCGGCCTGGGCAACGGCGCTTTGGGCTATCGATGCCGAGTGAGC
>DATIPA010000139.1:0-43830 GCA_035472475.1 Xanthobacteraceae bacterium
CATTTCGGATCGTGCGATCGGAGAGACGCTCGTTGCCTTTGGCCATTGGAACAAACTCGAATGAAACTTTTCAAGCCCACGCCCATACCCACGCCCTACCCACGGATTGTAATGGACGAGGACAAACGAGTAAAGATTAACGAGCGGCACGAAATACGAAAAAGTGCCGATTATATGCCAAGAATTTGGACAACGTCGGACCGTATCGGATGTCTGTGGACAGACGCGCTGGCGGAAGGGGTGGGATTCGAACCCACGAGTGACTTGCGCCACTGCCGGTTTTCAAGACCGGTGCCTTAAACCACTCGGCCACCCTTCCTGGTCGGTCGTCTCAACAGCTTAGCGATAGTCCTGCAAGGAACACATTGGCAACTCGGATGCGGTGGGACCCAAGTTGGACCCAACCGGTGTCTCTCCCAAGCTCCGGACGGCGCTTTTCCTTTCCAATTCAGGCGCGCCCGATGCGCGCGACGAAGCAATCGATTTTTCCCCAGCGTGGCGCGCGCGCAACGGTATATCGGCGTGGAGTAGGCTAAAAGGCTTCTTGGGGCGTGCTATGCGGTGGGGGCTGCAATGGCGAAAATTCTGTTCAGAAGCTTTGCGCTGGTCGTTTTATCGGTAGGGACTGCGAACGCGGCCGATCTTCCAATTGGCGTTCCGGTTGCCCCGCCAAGTGCTCTGATTCCAACGACTTGGGACGGACCTTACGTCGGCCTGAACCTTGGTGGCCGCTGGCTCAACGACCGAATCTCGACAACTGCCTTGCCGACCGGCAGTACTTTCTCAGGAACACTCAACACCTGGGGCGCGATGGGTGGCCTGCAGGCGGGCTACAACTGGCAATTCGGAAACGTGGTGGCGGGCGTCGAAGTCGACGCCAACGTTCTGGGTGCCGGCTCTACCCAAACCAACAGCGCGCTTGGCATCACCGACTCGATAAAGTCGCCGGGCTTTCTGCTGACCGTGCGCCCGCGATTAGGATGGGCGTTTGATCATCGGACCCTAGTCTACGGGACGGCAGGCTATGCATTTGAAACTGTTCAGGTGAACGATGGCGTCAATTTTGGTGGCCCAACATCAGCGCTATCGGATGTGAGCGGAAGACAATCTGGTTGGACCGCCGGTGGCGGGCTCGAGTACGCCTTCAGCAGAGGTGTGTCAGCGAAGATCGAATATCTCTATGTTGGTCTTGGAACCGTCAGTTCATTGGTTGTTCCCGTAGCCGGCACGCCTTTCGCAAGTGTCAACGTGGCGCACAAGCTTTCAGACAACATCGTCCGCGCTGGAGTGAACTTTCACCTCGGATATTAGATCGATCGCACTAATCGCCCTGAACGTCGGGCGCCGCAATTGGATCGGGACTTGTTGTTGTCTCCCATATGACGAAATCGGCTATTGCGACGACGGCAACGGCGATGGCAATAAGAGCTTGTCGAACGATTACATTCATCGGCTAGGCCATTTCTACCCGGCAGGACATCGGCGAGCGCGGCATTGGTCCTCACCTATGCCGCATTATTTGAAAACAAGTCGAACTTGACTTAGCTGTGGCCCTTCAGGGATCCAGGCAACGGGAGAATATCATTGTTTCCGACTGATTGGTTTGTGCATCGGCTTGCTTGTACTGCCGATCGCTGCTCGTTCCCAGTCGCTCCAGCCACAGACGACGTGGGTCAACGACCATGCCCGGTTTGTAATCCAATCGATCGATGCTGACGGGAAGTTGACCGGCACATATGAAAACATCGGAGCCAACTTCTCGTGTGCAGGCCAAGCGTTTCCGGTCACGGGCTGGGTGGATGGTGAAAGGATTTCCTATGCCGTACGGCGCAAAAGCCCAGGCAACTGCACCTCGATTGAAGCCTGGACCGGTTATGTTCGCGCAGGCGAGCTTCTCGTGGAGTTTTATGCGGTCTTATGGGACGGCACGCAGGACGTCGTCTTGAAGGGTACGGATCGGTACAGGAGGCAATAGCATTATTGGCTGGCGCGGTATCCGCCATCACTTAGGCGTCCAAGTCGTGCTTGACTTAAGATCCGCCGGCTTCGGTGGGGCTTTTTCATGGGTTATCAGCCCGCCACAAGGGGCCTTGAAACGTCCTTCGTTTCGTTTTGCCCTAGGCCTTTCTTCAGCTGGCCACGGCTGCTCGAAAAAGCGCCAGATCGTGACGACCGCGTCAAGACTATTTCCAACGAAAAGCGCACGAGCTGCTGGAGATCGCTCAGGCGACCCGCGATCCGCACGCTGCAAGCGTACTTCTACGGCTCGCGACGAGCTACGCCCACCTTGCCGGGAAGGAAGCGCGCGATCCCAGGATCGCCACCTCGTAGGAAGCCTTCCGCCGGGACGTAGTTTTCCAATAGAGAGTTGCCGAATTGCACTAGTGGCGAATCGAGCAACATGGCTGTTGCAATATCAATCGGTGCTCGACCAATCCCATATCGTGAGCATCGACCGACCCGCGTAGCACAATGCGAAAGCGGGTCGTCTTCTTAAGCGATCTGAGCGGGGCGGCATGGAACCGACGGGGCGGAAAGATCGGTTGGGGGTAACTTGCGTAGAATGCGCGCATTTTATCTGCCTGTATGATCAACCAACCACGGACGAGTTTTCCGTCCCATGCCCTTCTTGCCGGGGCCGCGCTTGGTACCTGAAAAGCGCACTGAGATCGCAATCTCTTGGGGCTCTGACTCAGAGCGCTGCCTCCAGAATCAACTGGGCAACCTGGCTCGGCGAGCAACTCCGAAAGGATCAAAGAACTCCAGGCAAGCCAACAGTTCTCCGATACGTAACGGAGAAGATCAGTGCGGTAACGATGACGATACCGGGCGTCCGATTATTGTCCTCCGCGCGGCTCCGATGAGACGATAGGGCTTTTCCGAGGTTCACGAACAGATTCTGGCGATGCAAGGCCGACCCTGCATGAGGCCGCCTCAGTTGGCTGCCTTCTCTGGGCGAATGTGATCCAGTTCATAGAAGGGGCAGGTTGGCGCTGATAACGATTGCGCACCGCCCCCAGGAACGCGGGGCTTCTCTTTCGGGTGTGGCCCGGTAGCACTAGTCGTCGGCCCAGCTACCATCGTAGTTAAAAGCGGGGTGAATCACATGCTCATGCAGGTGGAAAGAGCAGAGATGGTGTTCGCGGTCGCAGCGACGACTGTGACGCTTCTTATCGGCGTGACGACGATCTTTTGGTTCGTCTGAATTATCGTCAGCTCAGACATACACCGTCGATGCTTCCCGCAATCCCAGCGGGCGCGGATCGCATCGGAGGATCTTTTTGCTACCCAACTGTCTGGCGCGCGCCGCTGGCAAGAGCTTATGCGCTTGACGCAAGTGCGGGCGTCTCACGCTGGCCGAACGCATGCGGTTGTTTGATCCACGCGGAGATCAGCCAGACGCCGAAAATCACCAGCGCAAGCGCCACCGGTCCGCGCCAGCCCCATCTGAACAGCAGATGGATCAGCTTTTCAGGATCGATGCCCTGCGCCATCGTTCAACATCCGCAATCGATGCCAAAAACCAAGTCGCCGTTGTCGTGCAAATCACCGCAGCCTTAGCAGAGCGCAACGGCGATCAAAACCGAGCAACGGTTGCCGCGGTTTCGGACGCGCGTGAAACGATGCGAGCCGGCGTCTCGCGACCAGCCCATCGGCTCAAAACCACGCTTTTGCCGGCAATCGGCCGCGCTTCGAACCCGGCAGGTCACAGTCCCTGCAAAATCGGACGCCGAGCGCCGCGCCCGACCATGAATTTACCATTTTGCCCGTCCTTCATTCCCAGGTCGGCTGTGTCGAGGTATGGTATGGCCGGCTCGACCATAGGGGAGGTCGAGGGGGTGACCGGTCGCAGCCTGCGGGCTGAGGCCGTGCTAGGGGCAGGGTGGGGTCAATGCGGCAATCAGGCGTTTGGCGCGGTCTTGAACGACCGGCGCGCTGCGGGGCGCTTGCCCTCGGCTGCCTTGCGCTCGCCCATTGCGGCTCGCAGGACCAGCTCACGAGCCGCCTCGACCCGAAATACGGGGTCTCCTCCAGTCCACGCGTGGTCGAGATTGGCGAGCCGGTCCCCAAGGGCGGCGGGACCTATCGAATCGGCAAGCCGTACGTAGTCGCAGGCGTCACCTACGTGCCCGAGGAGAATCCGCACTACCGGGCCGAGGGTCTGGCGTCGTACTACGGACCCGACTTCCACGGCCGCAGGACCGCGAACGGCGAAGTATTCGACATGGAGAGCTTGTCGGCAGCGCATCCGACCCTGCCGATTCCCTGCTACGTCCGGGTCACCAACCTGGCCAACCACAAGTCCGTCATCGTCCGGGTCAACGACCGCGGCCCCTATCACGGCAACCGCCTGATCGACGTGTCGATGAAGACTGCCCACGTGCTTGGATTTCATCAATTTGGCGTCGCGCGCGTGCGCGTCGAATTTGTCGGTCCGGCGTCGCTCGAGGGCTCCGATGACCACATGCTGCTGGCGACATACCGCGAAGGCGAACCCGCGCCGGCACCGTCGCGCGTGATGTTGGCGTCGGCCCGGCCATTCCTGCCGCAAACGCAGGCCCCGATCCTCGCCGACGTGCCGCTGCCGATGAGCCGGCCTTTTTCGCTCGGTGAAGGGCAGGACGCCGCGGAAGCGGCCGGCCAGCCGATCGCCGCGCAGTCGCAGAAAAAGAAACAACAGTCGGCGCGCAATGACGCCCTGCGCTCGCGCAGCCTGCAGGAGCAGGCACGCGATTTGAGCGGCGGCTCCGTCTCAGCCTATGCGCCCGTGCGCGACAGCGCCTCCCAGGCGCCGGTGCCGGTCGCAAGCGCCCGCGGCTTCAACTGATCGCGCGTCCGGTCCGGGATCGCCCCACAACCGACACGATTTTGCAGGTTTCTGCGCGGTCAGCAGGGGAGATATTGACCGGCCCGGAGCCTGTTGTATGGGCCCCGGGCTCTTGCTAGCCATGGTCAGATGACACTCGCGAAGCGGATGAAATCATTGGCCTTGCGGCGCGCGCGGCGCCCGTCGCCGCTCGTTATTTGCGCTCTGGTCGCGCTGCCGCTGGCCGCGATCGCCGCGACCGCACCCGGGCAGAAGAAGGAAGAGTTTGCGACCGCCGCCCCCTACGCGATCCTGATCGACGCGGACAGCGGCTCGGTGTTGTTCGACAAGGCGGCCGACCAGGCCACCCCGCCCTCCAGCATGGCCAAGCTGATGACCAGCGAGGTCGTGTTTCACGAACTGACCGAGAGCAAGCTCAAACTCGACGACGAGTTTCAGGTCAGCGAGGACGCGTGGCGGCGCGGCGGTGCCCCATCGCATACGTCGAGCATGTTCGCGCCGATCTACAGCCGCGTGCGCGTCCAGGATCTCCTCACCGCCGCGATCGTGCAGTCGGCGAACGATGCCTGCATCGCGCTCGCGCAGGGCATCGCCGGCAACGAGACCGCGTTCGCGATCAAAATGAATGCGCGTGCAAAGGAAATCGGACTGACCAGTTCTAACTTCACCAACGCCACCGGCTTGCCGGATCCGGGGCTGAAGTCGACCGTGCGCGACCTCGCAAAACTGGCGCAGTATCTGATCAAGACCTATCCGGATTTCTACAAATACTACGGCGAGAAGGAATTCACCTGGAACAAGATCCGCCAGCAGAATCGCAACCCGCTGCTCGCCATGAACATCGGCGCCGATGGCCTCAAGACCGGCTATACGGAGGATGGCGGCTACGGTCTCGTCGGCTCCGCCGAACGCGACGGCCTGCGCCTGATCGTCGTCATCAACGGTCTGAAAAGCGAGAAGGAGCGCGGCGAGGAAGGCCGGCGGCTGTTGGAATGGGGCTTCCACGGTTTTGAAACCAAGATGCTGTTCGCCGAGGGTCAGATCGTCGGCGAGGCGCGGCTGTTTGGCGGCGAGCAGATGCATGTGCCGCTGGTCGGACAGGACGTCATCGCCCTGATGGTGCCGCGCGGGAACAACGATCGCATCTCGGCCAAGGTAGTCTACAACGGACCCGTGATGGCGCCGGTCGCGCGCGGGCAGCCGATCGGAAAGCTGCGGGTGTCACGCGGCGACCGGGTCGCGCTTGAGGCACCGCTGATCGCGGCGGAGAGCGTTGGGCGAGGCGGTATGGCGCGGCGCGCTCTTGATGCGGTGGGCGAACTCGTCATCGGTCTGATCCGCTCGGGTGCCCGTTTGGCGCCCGCGCCCGCTTCGGCGCGGCGCGAAGGCAATCCGCAGCTTTGAGGCGCGATGCGCGGCCGATTCATCACATTCGAAGGCGGCGAAGGGGCGGGCAAGTCGACCCAGGCGGCGCTGCTCGCGCAGCGCCTCAAAGCACTCGCAATCCCGGTCGTGCTGACGCGTGAGCCGGGCGGCTCGGCCGGCGCCGAGATCATTCGGCACATTCTGCTCAACGGCGGCGCCAAGCCGTTCGGCCCCGACGCCGAGGCGGTGCTGTTCGCCGCGGCGCGGGCCGATCACGTGACCAACACGATCCGTCCGGCGCTCGAGCGCGGCGATTGGGTGATCTGCGACCGCTTCATCGATTCAACCCGGGTCTATCAGGGCGCCGTCGGACAAGTCGATGCGCGCATCATCAGCGCACTCGAGCGCCTCACGGTCGGCGACACCGTCCCGGATCTGACGTTCCTGCTGGATCTGCCGCCACGCGTGGGGCTCGAGCGCGCCAGCGCGCGGCGCGGCGCCGAGGAAGCCGATCGCTTCGAGCAGGAAGCACCCGACTTTCACGCAACGCTTCGACGCGCCTACAAGGCAATCGCGGCAGCTGATCCCGAGCGCTGCGTGACGATCGACGCGCGCCGTGCGCAGGACGCCGTCGCCATCGAGGTGTGGACCGTGGTGCAGGCGCGGCTCAATCCGACGGCCCAGGCGCGGGCCCTCTCGGAAGCCGCCCCGTGAGCCCAGCGCGGGCGCGAACCGCCGACGCACCCGACACCCCGCATCCGCGCGAAGCGACGCAACTGTTTGGCCATGCGGATGCCGAGCAGGACCTGCTGCAGGCCTACCGAAGCGGCCGCATGCCGCACGCCTGGCTGATTGGCGGCCCGGAGGGCATCGGCAAGGCAACGCTCGCCTATCGCATGGCGCGCTTTGTTCTTGCCAATCCCGATCCCGACGCCAAGGCCGTGCAAACCGCCCAATCGCTCGCGGTCGCGACCGACCATCCGGCGGCACGGCGGGTCGTGGCGCAGGCGCATAGCGACTTGCTGACGCTCGAGCGAACGGTCGGTGACACCGGCAAGATGCGCACCGAAATTGCGGTCGGCGACGTGCGCCGGACCATCAGTTTTTTTGGTTCGACCGCGGGGGCGGGGGGCTGGCGCGTCTGCATTGTTGACAGCGTCGATGAGCTCAACCGGTTCGGCCTCAACGCACTGCTGAAGATTCTCGAAGAGCCGCCGGCCAAGTCGCTGCTGCTGCTCGTCAGCCATGTGCCCGGGCAGGTGCTGCCCACCATTCGCTCGCGCTGCCGGCAGCTGTCGCTGCGGCCGTTAGGCCCGGACGACGTCGTGACGGCGGCGGCCGCGGCCCTCGGCATCAGCGCAGAAGACACCGACCTGCGACACGCGGCGGCGCTCGCTGACGGCAGCGTCGCCCGCGCGCTTGCGCTCTTCGACGGCGCGACGCTCGCGCTGCACGACAGCGTGGCGGCCTTACTGGCACGGCTGCCGGAGGTCGATCCGCGCGCGCTGCACGTGATCGGCGACAGCCTGGGGAGAGCCGACGACCAGGCGTTTGACACTTTCCTGGCGGCGATCCGCGAATGGCTGTCGACCCGGCTTGCGTACGAGAAGGATTCTGCGCGCCTCGCCCGCGTGGCAACCGCATGGGAGACATTCAATCAGGCCGCGGCCGACGTTGCGGCCTACAATCTCGAGCGCAAGCCACTGGTATTTTCGACGTTCAATCTGCTGGCAGGTGTCGCGCGCGCTTAACTCGATGTTGATATCGGGTGCGCTTGCCGGACGCGCGGGCCGTTGATACCTATGCCCGAACAGCCGCTTTCGTCACAATCCACCGGATCAATAACGAGTCATACGGGTCAATGGCAAAGAGTGCATTTTTCATTACGACGGCGATTGCGTATCCGAACGGCGCGCCGCACATCGGGCACGCGTACGAGGCCATTGCGACCGACGCAATCGCGCGCTTCATGCGGCTCGACGGTTACGACGTGTTCTTTCTCACCGGCACCGACGAGCACGGCCAGAAGATTCAGCAGACCGCCGCCAAGGAAGGCCTGAGCGCGCGTCAACTGGTCGACCGCAACGTGCTGCGTTTCCGCGCCATGGTCGAACGCATGAACTGCTCGAACGACGACTTCATCCGCACGACCGAACCGCGCCACTATCGCGCCTCGAGCGCGATCTGGGAACGCATGGCCAAGGCGGGCGACATCTATCTCGACAAGTATTCCGGCTGGTATTCCGTGCGCGACGAAGCGTTCTACGATGCGAGCGAGACCAGGCTCGACAAAAATGGGCAGCGCATCGGTCCGCAAGGAACGCCGGTCGAATGGGTCGAGGAGGAGAGCTACTTTTTCCGGCTGTCGGCCTATCAGGACAAGCTGCTCGACCTCTACCGGCGGATTCCCGACTACGTGCTCCCCAAGGAGCGGCTCAACGAGGTCGAGAGTTTCGTGCGCCGCGGTCTCAAGGACCTGTCGATCTCGCGCACGACGTTCGACTGGGGCGTTCCGGTTCCGGGCGATCCCAAGCACATCATGTACGTCTGGGTCGACGCGCTGACCAACTACATCACGGCGGTCGGCTATCCCGATGTCGAGAGCCAGGCGTTCAAGCGCTACTGGCCAGCGGCGCTCCACGTGATCGGCAAAGACATCGTGCGCTTTCACGCCGTTTACTGGCCCGCATTCCTGATGTCGGCCGGCGTGGACGTGCCGCAGCGGATCTTCTCCCACGGGTTTTTGTTCAACCGCGGCGAGAAAATGTCGAAGTCGGTCGGCAACGTGATCGACCCGTTTGCGCTCGCCGATGCCTATGGGGTCGACCAGCTGCGGTTCTTTCTGCTGCGCGAGGTTCCGTTCGGACAGGACGGGAACTACAGCCACGACGCCATTGTCACACGCATCAATGCGGACCTGTCCAACGATCTCGGTAACCTGGCGCAGCGCTCGCTCACCATGATCGCGCGCCAGTTTGACGGCGTGTTGCCGCAACCGGGCGCGCTGAGCACGACCGACAAAGCGATCCTCGAGCTCGCCGACGGCCTGGTCGCGAAGGCGCGCGAGGCGATGAAGACGCGGCAGCTGCACCAGGTGCTCAACATGGTGTGGGCCGTGATCGCGGAGGCCAACCGCTACTTCGCCGGCGAAGCCCCGTGGGCGCTGGCCAAGACCGACCCCAAGCGCCAGGCCACCGTGCTCTACGTCACCGCCGAAGTGCTGCGTCAGGTCGCGATCCTCACTCAGCCGGCGATGCCGCATGGCGCCGCGACGTTGCTCGATCAACTCGGCATCCCGGAAAGCGAACGCTCATTTGACCGGCTGGGCGGCGCGCACCGGATCGCCGCGGCGAGCAATCTTCCGGCACCGAGTCCGGTGTTCCCGCGCTATGTCGAGCCGGACGCCGCGTAGGCGGGGCTGACGATGCTGATCGACAGCCATTGCCATCTGGACTTCCCGGACTTCGCCGATGAGCTCGATGCGGTGATCGCCCGAGCACGCGACGCCGGCATTGGCCGCATCGTAACGATCTCGACGCGGGTCAGGCGGCACGATCAGGTGCTCGCCATTGCCGAGCGTTTTGGCGACGTGTTCTGCTCGGTGGGCACGCATCCGCACCACGCCCAGGAGGAACCGGACGTTACGGTCGACGATCTCGTGGCGCGCACGCGGCATCCCCGGGTGGTTGCGATCGGGGAGGCCGGTCTCGATTACCACTATCACTACAGCCCGGTTGACGCGCAGGAGCAGGGCTTTCGCCGCCACATCGCGGCGGCGCGCGCGACCGGGCTCCCGCTGGTGATCCATTCCCGGGATGCCGACGACGACATGGCACGTATCCTGGAAGAGGAAACCGAACAGGGCGCATTTTCCGCCGTGCTTCACTGCTTCACCGGCGGACGCGATCTTGCGCAGCGCGCGATCGCGCTCGGCCTCTCGATTTCGTTCACCGGCATATTGACCTTTAAGAAGTCCGACGAACTGCGTGAGATCGCGGCCGAACTTCCAGCGGATCGGATCCTGGTCGAGACCGACGCGCCCTATCTTGCACCCGGAAAGTTCAGAGGGAAGCGGAACGAACCTTCATATGTTATTGAAACAGCTAAAGTTTTGGCGAATACGCGCGGCGTTACACTCGACCAGGTCGCGAGCCAGACAACCGACAATTTCTTCCGCCTGTTTGCCAAGGTGCCGCGGCCCCAGAGAAGCGCCGCGTGACGCTCACCGCGACCATCCTGGGCTGCGGTTCCTCGGCCGGGGTGCCGCGTCCCGCACTCGGATGGGGCGCGTGCGACCCCGCCAATCCGCGCAACCGGCGCCGCCGTTGCTCGCTCCTGGTCGAGCGAACCGGCCACGACGGCGGCCGCACCCGCGTGCTTATCGACACATCGCCCGATCTGCGCGAGCAATTACTCGATGCCAATGTCGATTGGCTCGACGGCGTCTTTTTCACCCACGAGCACGCCGACCACACCCACGGGATCGATGATCTGCGCTCGCTCTATATTCATCGCCGGCGGCGCCTGGATCTCTACCTGGATGAGGCCGCTGCTCGTGTCGTGTTGCATCGGTTCGGCTACTGCTTCGTGATGCCGCCGGGCAGCGAATATCCGCCGATCGCGAACGAGCATAGGATTGCCCCGGACAAGCCGATCACGGTCGAAGGGGCAGGGGGCGAGATCGTGGTCCTTCCGTTCCTGCAGGACCACGGCGATATTGCATCCCTCGGTTTTCGTTTCGACGGTCTCGCTTATTCCAGCGACCTCGTCGGCCTGCCCGACGCGAGCCTGCCGGCGCTTGCGGACCTCAACATCTGGATCGTGGACGCGCTGCGCTACCGGCCGCACCCAAGTCACTTCAGCGTCGACGACGCGCTGCGCTGGATCGAACGCATCGATCCGGAACGGGCGGTGCTGACCAACCTGCACGCCGATCTCGACTACGCGACCCTGAAGGCAAGCCTGCCGGCGCATGTCGAACCGGCGTACGACGGCATGCGGATTGAGATCGCCTGACGCCGGCGAACGGCCCCAACGGGACCTGTCCCTGCATGCCAATGAGCTCACCGGACGCTCCAGAAAGTCCCATTTCATCGGCCCCGGTGAAAAATGTTCCATAATATGTCTTATGCGAATGGAGCCATTATTGGCGCACCAGGCCCCCGGTCGCGCGAGCCCCGGATCCCCAATCGCGCGCTCGGTCCCCGGCCAGACATGCGCGATCTTTAGGAACGGCCCCTGACAAAGCGCGTTGGTTGTGGGCGCCTGCCAAATGGCGCGCAAAGCTCCTGCAGGCGGCGCGGACGCTCCATGCGAGGCGTGGCCTTCGGGGTGTGCCGCCAATGGCGCTCAGCTGACCTGGATCGCCTACCCCGTCATTTCGCGCCGGCCGTTGCCAAAATTCCAACCAACCTCGAGGTGAGCCCGTGAGCAAGGTCAAAAGATTGGAACCCCGCAATACCCGTAATCTCGATACGCCGACCGATCTGTCGCCGGAGGGCGTCAAGGCCATTTCGGCCGCGTTGAATGTGGTGCTCGCCGACAGCTTTGCGCATTACCTCAAGACCAAGAATTTCCACTGGCACGTCAGCGGCCCGCATTTCCGGGATTACCACCTGCTGCTGGACGATCAGGGTGACCAGATCTTCGGCACCACCGACGAGATCGCAGAGCGCGTGCGCAAGATCGGAGGCCGCACCCTGCGTTCGATCGGACACATCGCCAAGCTTCAGCGCATTCGCGACAACGACGCGGAGTTCGTCGACCCGGACGACATGCTGCAGGAGCTGATGCGCGACAATAAGGCCGTCGTGCACTCGATGCGCGAAGCCCACGACGTAGCGGACAAGCACGGCGATGTCGCGACCGCGAGCATTCTCGAAAATTTCATCGATGACGCCGAAAAGCGCGTGTGGTTCCTGTTCGAAGCGAGCCGCGCCGCCGACGCAACCGGTCATTAGTGCCGCCGATTTGAAGTTCCTACCGCGGTTGCGGCAAGCTCATGCAGGAACTTCAAATCGAAAAGCGGCACTAGAATCATAGATTTGCTAGTGCCCCTTTGCTTCCGAAGTTCGTGGCGGAGGATGCCGCGATGTATCACGAACTTCGGAAGCGGGGCACTAGTCCTGCGATACGTTCGAGTTATCCATGCCCGTCGCGGCTTGGTCGCGACGGGCGTTCGCGTTTGCTAAGGTGATTTTAAGCAAACAACCATCGGACAGGTCGGCATGAAACCGTCGCGGGACATCTCCGGACTCATCGAGATCATGGCGGCGCTGCGGACACCGCAGACCGGCTGCCCCTGGGATCTCGAGCAGAATTTCGCGACCATTGCCCCCTACACAATCGAGGAAGCCTACGAGGTCGCGGACGCGATCGCGCGCGGCGACCTCGCTGATTTGCGCGACGAATTGGGCGACCTGCTGCTGCAGGTCGTGTTCCACGCCCGCATGGCGCAGGAGCAAGGCGCATTTGCGTTCGGCGACGTGGTCGAAGCCGTTACCGAAAAGCTGCTGCGCCGGCACCCGCATGTCTTTGGCGACGCCGAAGCGCGGCGCCCGGAAGCGGTCAAAGGGCTGTGGGAGCGGATCAAAGCCGAAGAAAGGGCGAGCAAGGCTTCGCAGAAAAGCACCGCCGCTCCGGATGGTGCCCTCGCCGGGGTACCGGCCGCCCTGCCCGCAATGATCCGGGCCCAGAAGCTTCAGTCCAAGGCCAGTCAGGTCGGCTTCGACTGGAACGACCCGCAAGCGGTGCTCGCGAAGATTCGCGAAGAAACCGCGGAGATCGCCACGGCGCTTACGCGCGGGGATCGCAGCGCCGCCGGACAGGAGGTCGGGGACCTGTTGTTCGCCGCCGTCAATCTTGCCCGTCACCTCGACCAGGACGCCGAGGGCCTGCTGCGCAGCACCAACCAAAAATTTGAACGTCGGTTCGGCGCGATTGAAGCCGCGCTGGCGCGGCAGGGCCGCACCACGACGCAGGCCTCGTTGCAGGAAATGGACGCGCTGTGGGACGCCGCCAAGCAGGACGAGCGGACAAACCAAGTCGAGAACGCGACGTCCTGAACCTAGGACGCTCGCGCGCGGCCGCCTGCGTCGCGCGCGCCGACGCCATGGCGCCCGTTGGCGGCAGCCCTCACCCGGCCCTGGAACTTGGCGAGCAGCAATTGGGCATTCGCCGGATGCACGCGAACCGTCATGGTAACCCGGCCGTCCTCCGCAACCGCTTTCGCCAGGACCTCGGCATTGCGATAGAGCCAGCTCATCCCCGCGCCGTCCGCGCCATCAATGGTGACCTCGTAGCTGGCACGCGCGCCGGCGAGCTCCTGCTCGATCAGCGTTTTGAGGTGCTCAAGCCCCTCCCCGCTCACCGCCGAAACCAGAACCGCGGGCGTCTGGTTGCGCTCGACGAGATTGGCAACGCGTTCGCGCCCCTCCTCGCTCAGTCGATCGATTTTGTTCCAGACCTCCACCAGCCGCCGCTCTGAACGTTCGATGCCGAGTTCGTCGAGTACTTTCGCGACGTCGCGCGATTGCGCTTCCGTATCGTCGTGCGACACGTCGCGCACATGCAGAATCAAATCTGCCTCGATCACTTCCTCGAGCGTTGCCCGAAACGCGGCAATCAACGTCGTGGGCAGGTCCGATATGAAGCCGACGGTGTCGGACACAATAACGCGTTCGCCATGCGGCAGGTCGACGGCGCGGAGCGTCGGGTCAAGCGTTGCAAACAGCATGTCGGCCGACAAAACACGCGACGCCGCCAAGCGGTTGAACAATGTCGACTTGCCGGCATTGGTGTAGCCGACCAGCGCGACGATCGGATAAGGCACGCGCTTGCGGCTCTCGCGGTGAAGATGGCGCGTGCGCTTGACGCCCTCGAGCTCTTGTTTGATCCGCGCGATGCGCTCCGCAATAATGCGACGGTCGGCCTCGATTTGGGTTTCACCGGGTCCGCCCAGAAACCCGAAACCGCCGCGTTGGCGTTCGAGATGGGTCCACGAGCGCACCAGGCGGCCGCGCTGATAAGTCAGATGGGCGAGTTCGACCTGCAGCGCGCCTTCGCGGGTGCGGGCGCGCCGTCCGAAGATCTCCAGGATCAGGCCGGTGCGATCGAGCACCTTGGCGTGCCAGGCTTTTTCCAGATTGCGCTGCTGCACCGGGGAGAGCGCGCAATCCATCACCACGAGCCCGGCATCGAGGCTCTTCACCACGCCGGCGAACTCGTCGACTTTGCCCTTGCCGATGAAGGTTGCTGGGCGGATCTCGCTCAGCGGCGCGATCCCGGCCTCGACAACCTCGAGCTCGATCGCCCGCGCGAGACCGACCGCCTCATCGAGCCGGGCCGTCGCCGAGCGATCCGACACGGCGCTTCGCGCACGCACGCCCCCGCGCCCGTCGCGCGGGTACGGGCCGATCACGATCGCGCGCCCTGCCCCCGACCGGGTCGGAGTTACAGCGTCGCGCGCATCACGTCGTCGCAGCTCCAATCAGGTCTTTTCCTCGACGGGGGCATCCTCAGCAGAGTCGAACAGCTGAATGGGGTGACCCGGCATGATGGTTGAGATGGCGTGTTTGTAGACGAGCTGAGAATGTCCGTCGCGTCTTAACAGAACACAGAAGTTATCGAACCAGGTTACGACGCCTTGTAACTTGACCCCGTTAACCAGAAAGATCGTCAGTGGGGTCTTGTTCTTGCGGACATTGTTGAGAAACGTGTCTTGTAGGTTTTGAGCGCGTTCGGCTGCCATGGCCGTTGTTTCCATTTTTTTTCTCGCGTTTCCATCCCCCCCGCGAGTCGTTTTCTTATTAGTTCTCTTTCTTGGTTCTCTTTGCCTCGGCCCCTTAATTGAGGACAAAACTCATATGACCAGCCCAGTCGGATGGCAGGCTGGCTGGTCGCGCGCAAGCCACTTATGGTCCATAGGCCGAGCCTGTCCCTTGGTCAAGCTCAAGAAACCTCCACATAACGATGGAAATCGCGCCTCAGCGCGATCGCAACAGGGCCGGGACTCCCCGATCCGATCGAGTGCCCATCGATCTGAACCACCGGCAACACAATCTGGCTCGCGGCGGTCATGAACGCCTCGCGCGCCGCATAGGCCTCTTCCACCGAAAATGCGCGTTCTTCGACCCGAAGGCCGTGCGCGCCGGCCACCTCCAGCACAACCGTGCGGGCGACCCCACGCAGAATGCCGTGATCCGCGGGCCTCGTGAGCAACGCCCCGTCCGCCGTCACGATCCATGCGTTCGACGAAGACCCCTCGGTCACCAAGCCAGCTCGGTCGACGTACCAGGCTTCACGCGCTCCCTGTTCGCGGGCGGCCTGCTTGGCCAACACGTTGGGCAGCAGCGAAATCGATTTGATGTCGACGCGGCCCCAGCGATTGTCCGGAACCGTCACCACGCTCACGCCTCGCGCCGCCTCGCGTTCGTATTTGCTCCGATCGAGCCGGCGAGCAGTTACGATCAAGGCCACGGGCGTCTGGCCGGCTGGAAAGGCGTGGTCGCGGCGGGCGACCCCGCGGGTGACCTGGACGTAAACGAGGCCGTCGCGGACGCGGTTGCGTGCGATTGTTTCACGCAGAACCACGCCCAACGCCGCATCCGACATGGGAGCGGCCATGTGTAGCGCCTCGAGCGAGCGGTGCAGGCGCTGCACGTGGCGACGTTCATCAATCAGGTGCCGGTCGCGGACCTCGCAAACCTCGTAAACGCCGTCGGAAAACTGATAGCCGCGATCCTCGATGTGGACCGTCGCGTCGCGGTACGCGCGGTAGCGTCCGTTGACGTAGGCAATGCGCAGCATGGAGACCGGTGCCGCGACTGCCGCACCTAGTCCATCCCGAGGGCCTTGAGCTTGCGATGGAGCGCCGAGCGTTCCATGCCCACGAATTCCGCGGTGCGCGAGATATTGCCGCCGAAGCGGCTGATCTGCGCCCGCAGATATTCGCGCTCGAATGCCTCGCGCGCCTCGCGCAACGGCAGGCCCATCAAGTGCTCGCCGCCGTCGCCGTGCGGCATGGTCGGGACCATGGAGCCGACGTCCTGCGGGAGCATGTCGGCGCCGACCTCGGCGTCCGGATCGCCGCCTGCGAGAATCATCAGCCGTTCGACGTTGTTGCGCAGCTCCCGGACGTTGCCGGGCCAGTCGTGCGACTGCAGCACCGCCAAGGCATCCGATGCGATGCGGCGGACCGGCAGCCCGGTCGCAACCGAAATCTGGTTCATGAAGTATTGGACCAGTTCCGGTATGTCCTCGCGGCGCTCCGCCAACGGCGGCACGCGCAGCGGGACCACCGACAGCCGGTGATAGAGATCCTCGCGGAACTTGCCGGCCGCCACTTCCGCCTCGATGTCGCGGCCGGTCGAGGAGATGATGCGCACGTCGACTGTTACTTTCGATGTGCTGCCAACGCGTTGAAACGTCTGATCGACGAGCACGCGCAGGATCTTGTTTTGGGTCTCGCGCGGCATGTCGGCGATTTCATCGACAAACAGCGTGCCGCCGTGGGCCTCTTCGAGCGCGCCCACCTTGCGTCCATGCGCGCCGTTGGCTTCGGTCCCAAACAGCTCGACCTCCATGTGCTCGGGCAACATGGCGGCGGCGTTGATGACGACGAACGGCCCCGACGCTCGGTTGGAGCGCATGTGGATGGTGCGGGCGGTGAGCTCCTTGCCCGAGCCTGACGAACCGACGATGAGGATGCGGCTGTTGGTCGGTGCCACTTTCTCGATCTGATTGCGCAACTGGTTGATCGCGGGCGATTTGCCGACAAGGTTGGTGACGATGGGCGCGAGCGCCTTGAGTTCGCGCACCTCGCGCTTGAGGCGCGAGGTCTCGAGCGCGCGATCCGCCACCAGAACGAGACGGTCGGCCTTGAACGGCTTCTCGATGAAGTCGTAGGCGCCGCGCTTGATCGCGGACACCGCGGTTTCGATGTTGCCGTGGCCCGAGATCATGACCACCGGCATCGCCGGGTGCTCTTCCTTGATCTTGTCCAGGAGCTGAAGCCCATCCAGACGGCTGCCTTGCAGCCAGATATCGAGAAACACCAGCGCGGGCCGGCCAGCCGCCATGGCTGAGAGTGCTTCGTCGCTATTGGCGGCCGTTTCCGTGCTGTGCCCTTCGTCGTCAAGGATACCTGCGACAAGATCACGAATATCGGCCTCGTCGTCGACGATGAGAATATCGGATGTCATGACGCTAGCTCGGTTGCGGGTTGTTGCGATGCGCGGATATCAGGGGCAGTGAAGGAAACGCGGACCCACGTTCCTCGCTGTCCCGGAACCTTTTCGGTGGCGTCGCGCAGCTCGATGCCGCCGCCGTGTTCCTCGAGAATCTTGCCGACGATCGCGAGCCCCAGTCCGGTGCCTTTCTCGCGCGTCGTCACATAGGGTTCCATCAAGCGATTGCGATTTTCCTTCGGCAGCCCAATGCCGTTATCGACGACGTCGATGACGATCGTCTGACCCTCGCGTGCCGTCGATACCTTGATGCACCCGCGCCCGAGTTCCGCCGACGGAACGGCGGCAATCGCCTCGGTGGCGTTCTTGATGATGTTGGTCAGCGCCTGCGAGATCAGGCGACGGTCGAACCGCGCCGGCATCGGATCCTCGGCGACGTCGACCTCGATGTCGATGTCGGCGTTGCCGACCCGTAGCAGGAAAACCACCTGGCGCACGGTGTCGGCGAGATCCTCGTCGCCCATCACCGCTTTCGGCATGCGGGCGAAGCGCGAGAATTCGTCGACCATGCGCCGGATGTCTTCGACCTGGCGCACGATCGTGTCCGTGCATTGTTCAAACACGGCCTTGTCCTCGACGATGCGGCTTCCGTATTTGCGGCGCAAGCGCTCGGCCGACAGCTGGATCGGCGTGAGCGGATTCTTGATCTCATGCGCGATCCGGCGCGCGACATCGGCCCAGGCCGAGGTCCGCTGGGCCGACACCAGCTCGGTGATGTCGTCGAGGGTGAACACGTAGCCGCGTTCCGGGCCGGCCGACTGGTCGCTGGTAACCCGTACCGAAATGGTCCGTTCGCGGCCGCCACGGGTGATCGTCACCAGCCCTTGCACCAGCCGCTGCGGCGTCGTTCGCGCGGTCTCCACCATCTCGGCCAGCTCCGGCACGAGCTCGGTGATCGCGCGGCCGAGCGCGGTGCTTTCGCTGCAGCCGATGAGTTTCTCGACCGAGCGATTGAGGATGTTGATCTGACCGGCAGCGTCGATGCCGATGACGCCGGCACTTGCGCCGGACAGCACCGCCTCGGTGAAGCGCCGGCGGCTGTCGATCAGGTCGCGCGCGCGCACGATATCGTCGCGTTGCGTGCGCAACTCCTGCGTCATCTTGTTGAAGGTGGTGCCGAGCTGAGCGATATCGCCCTGCGACTTTCCGATCGGCACCTGGACATAGAGATTGCCGGTTGACACGACGTTGGCCGCCGCGATCAACCGGCGGATCGGATCGACAAGGCGATTGGCAAAATTCAGCCCGATCCAGACCGCGGAGAGCAGAACGGTGAGCGCCATCACGGTATACATCAGGCCAAAGGCGATCTGGACACTCAACCGCCGGCCTTCATTGGCGGCATATTCTCGGATGCTGGCCTGGGTCTGGCGCAGGTTCGCAACGACCAGCGGGTCGAGAATCCGCGTCACGAACAAATAGGTGTTGTCGAAGCCGCGCAGCTTGACCACCGCGGCCACATAATTAGCGGCCAGCATCATTTTCGGCTGGTTCTCCGACGTGCCAGCAAGCGCCTCGCGCGAGGGAGCGATAAATTCGCCGATCGGTCCGACCTGGGCCCGATCGATCACGTGCTGCTCGCCGTCAATCAGCATGGCGCTCGACAGCCGGCGCAGCGCTGCCTGCGCCGTCAACAGCTGGCGCATCGTGTCGGGCTTCTGATCGATGAAGGGCTTGGTGCGCGAGATATCGGCGCCCATCGCCATGGCGTCGCCGCCAATCGTCTGCACCTGCTCGCGCAGATACGCCTCGGTGACGTTCAGCGAATTCTCGATGACCGCGCGCGGGCTGAGCGAGAAGAAGCGATCGAGACCGCGGTCGAGGCTGATGCTCGCGACGACCGCAATCAAGATCGCCGGCACCGCCGCGATAATGGAAAACAAGCCGACGATCTGAGCATGCAGTCGCGAGCCCGCCCGCCCGCGCCGTCTCGCCTGCAGGAGTTGCCAAACCTCCCGCCCGATGATCGCGAGCAGGCAGAGAACCGTAATGCCGTTCACGAACAGCAACGTGTCAAACACCGTGAACGTGCCGTAGACCGCATCGGCCGGACTGATGAAGGTCATTCCCTCGAGGACGAGGAACGTCATCAGCGCGGAGAGCAGCGCGATGCCGACCACCACTAGTCCGATGATACCTGTGGCAAAGCTCGTCGCCCGCGGCGCGGCAACTTCCACCTGCGCGCTTGAAGCGTCGTCGATTGTCGTCATGGTCGGCAGCCGACCGAACTGTTGTCGCGGCCAGATGCGCTCGCGGTTGCGAACTTCGCGTTTGAAGTCAAGAACATCCCCCGCCCGCCGAAGTATGATTGATGCAATCATACAACAATGTTGCAAAATTGAGACGCTTTGCCGGGGCTCGGGCCGGCGGTAATCGCCGCCTTATCAAGGCGATATCAATAGGTTACACGGACGAGCTACGACGGCTTGCGAAGCCGGGGCCTCAATCCAATAATTCTGCTCTCGAAATGCGGGCCGGGCAGTTCAAATCCCCGTCCGGATCACCTGAATGTCCAGATCTCGGACCTTTTTACGCAACGTATTGCGGTTGACCCCCAGAAGATCGGCAGCCCGTATCTGGTTGCCGCGCGTCGCCGCCAGGGCTGCCGTCAGCAGCGGATATTCGACCTCACGCAAAACCCGATGATAAAGGCCCGGCGGCGGAAGGCCGTCCTCGAAGCCCGAGAAGTAGCGCACCAGGTGCCGTTCGACCGCCGCGGACAGGCTCTCTTCACGTGCCTCGTCCCCCGGCGGCGCCAAGGTCGGCTGCGACAGCTCGGCGTCGATGACCGCAGCCGTGATGGTTTCCTGCGGGTAGAGCGCCGCCAGGCGCCGCGCCAGGTTCTCCAGCTCGCGCACGTTGCCGGGCCAGCGGTAGTGCTTGAGCCGGTCGAGCGCACTCTGATCGAGTTGCTTCGCCGGCAGGCCCTCGCGTTCGACCAACGCGAAAAAGTGCCGCAGCAGGTCAGGCACGTCTTCGAGACGCTCGCGCAACGGCGGCAGCCGCAGCGGCACGACATTGAGTCGGAAGAACAGGTCTTCGCGAAACAGGCCCTGCTGGATCAGCACACGCAGATCCTTGTTGGTCGCGGCGATTATGCGCACGTCGGCCTTGATCGGCGTGCGCCCGCCAACCGTCGTGTATTCGCCTTGCTGCAGCACCCGCAGCAGGCGGGTTTGCGCCTCCATCGGCATGTCGCCGATCTCGTCGAGGAACAATGTGCCGCCTTCGGCCTGTTCGAAACGGCCTGAAGCGCGGGTATTGGCGCCCGTGAACGCGCCCTTCTCGTGCCCGAACAATTCAGACTCGATGAGATCGCGCGGAATCGCCGCCATGTTGATGGCGACGAATGGGCCGGTCCGCCGCTTGCCGAAATCGTGCAGCGCGCGCGCGACCAGTTCCTTGCCGGTGCCCGACTCGCCCGTGATCATCACGGTGAGGTCGGTCTGCATGAGACGGGCGAGCACGCGGTAGATTTCCTGCATCGCCGGTGAGCGCCCGATCAGCGGAATCGAGTCGAAATCCTCGATCTTGGCGGCGTTGGGCGCGCGCTCCTTGGGCTCGGCCAACGCCCGGCCGACGATCGCGGTGAGTTCCTTGAGGTCGAATGGCTTGGGCAGGTACTCATAGGCGCCGCGCTCGGACGCGCGGATCGCGGTCATGAACGTATTCTGCGCGCTCATCACAATGACCGGCAGCTCCGGCCGCAGTTTCTTGATCCGCGGCAGCAGATCGAACGCGTTCTCGTCCGGCATCACCACGTCGGTAATGACGAGATCGCCGTCGCCTTGGCTGATCCAACGCCAAAGCGTTGCGGCATTGCTGGTCGAGCGCACCTCGTAGCCGGCGCGTGAGAGTGCCTGATTGAGCACGGTCCGGATTGCGGCGTCGTCGTCGGCGACAAGTATGTTTCCCGCGGGCATGAGAGTCCTCTTAGGTAGCGCCGCCCGGCTCGGCGTCGTCACCCGTGAACTTGGGCATGAGCACGCGAAAGGTGGTTCGTCGTGGTTGCGATTCGCATTCGATGATCCCGCCGTGGTCGCCTACGATCTTGGCGACCAATGCCAGCCCCAAGCCGCTTCCGCTGGGCTTGGTGGTCACAAACGGATCGAACAGATGCGGCATCAGATCGTCAGGAACGCCGGGACCGTTGTCCTTGACGCAGAATTCCAGCGGCAACGACACCCGCGTCCTGCTGCCCGGCAACGATAGCCGCACTCCCGGCCGGAAGGCGGTCGACAACGTGATCTCGCCATCGCCCACCCCCTCCCCGATCGCTTCCGCGGCATTCTTGAGGAGATTGAGGAAAACCTGAATCAGCTGATCGCGGTTGGCGAAGACCGGCGGAAGCGATGGGTCGTACTCTTCGATGAAACGGACGTGGCGCGCAAATCCCGACAGCGCGAGCCGTTTGACGTGTTCGAGTACGGCGTGAATGTTGACGGGTTGACGCTCGACCGGCCGCTCGTCGGCGAACACCTCCATCCGATCGACCAGCTTTACGATGCGGTCCGCCTCGTCGCAGATCAGGCGGGTCAACGTGCGGTCGTCGTCGGCAGCGGATTGTTCGAGCAGTTGCGCGGCGCCGCGAATCCCGGACAGCGGATTCTTGATCTCGTGTGCCAGCATCGCGGCCAATGCGATGACCGAACGGGCGGCGCCGCGATGCGTCAGCTGGCGATCCATCTTGTCCGCAATGGTGCGCTCCTGCAGCATGACGACGATGTGGCCGGGCTGCTCGGGAACCGGCGCGACGTGGAGATCGACAATGCGTTCGCCCGGCATGCGCGGCGTTGAAAGGTCGACCTTGTACTCGTTGACGGCCGCTCCGCGATGACGCACCTGCTCGACGAGCGCCAGCAAGGGGCTGCCGAACGGCACCACGTCGCGCAGCGCGTTGCGCCGCAGGAGCGGCACCGAACTTTCGAAGAAGGCCTCCGCGGCGACGTTAGCGTCCGCGATCTTGCCCTCGTGCCCCACCACGATCACGGGATGCGGCAGCGCGTTGAGCACACCTTCGGCGAAGCTCATCATCGGGCGAAGCGCGGGCTTGGCTGCAGCAGTCATGCGGCAGCCTTCCACGCCAACGTCGCAAACGCCTCGCCGAGTAGTTTTTGCACGTCGTCCGGCCGGTCGGCGGTGAGCACACGCGCGCGCCGCAGCCGGAACGTTTCCGAGCTATCGCCTGCACCCTTCGCCGCAACGTCGAGCCCCCACCCCAAATGCTTGCGGGCATGTCGTACGCCAAGGTTCGTCCCGTAATGCTCAAGCACCGCGTCGTAGAGATCGACGAGCAGACGCCATTGTGCCTCGAGCGGCGGATCGCACACACCTTGACCGGTGGCGAAAAAGCGCGCGAGTTGCCCCGGGAACCAAGGCCTGCCCTGCGCGCCGCGTCCGACCATCACGGCATCCGCGTGGGACGCGCGCAGTGCTGCGACCGCATCATCGCTGCTGCGGATATCGCCGTTGACGACCACCGGGATGGAGACCGCCTGCTTGACGGCGCGCACCGCCGCCCAATCGGCGCGACCGTTGTAGAACTGACAGCGCGTGCGGCCATGGACAGTGATCATGCGCACGCCTTCTGACTGCGCGCGAGACGCGAGCTCGGGGGCATTGATCGAGCGTTCGTCCCAGCCAAGTCGCATCTTGAGCGTGACCGGAACGCGCACGGCCGCGACAGTCGCCTCAATCAACCGCTGCGCATGGTCGAGGTCGCGCATCAGGGCCGAGCCGGATTCGCCGCCGGTCACGTGCCGAGCCGGGCATCCCATGTTGATGTCGATCAGGTCGGCGCCCGCGTCGGCCGCGATTCGCGCGCCTTCCGCCATCCAATGCGCTTCGCATCCGGCGAGCTGGACGACATGAATGCCGACGCCCTGGGAGTGAGTGCGGCGCAGCATGTCAGGCCGCCCTCGCGCCAGGGCCGCGCACGCGGTCATCTCCGAGACGACCAGTCCGGCGCCGAGCTGCGCGACCAGGCGGCGGAACGGCCGGTCCGTAATCCCCGACATCGGGGCCAGGAATACCGGATTTTCGATGCGAATCGCGCCCATCTTCAAGTCGAGGTAGCGCGATGCCGGCCCGGAGTGGGCGGACCGCCCCAGCGAGTGCACAGATTTTAGGCCATGTTCCATTTGCTCAGAGTTTAGCCATCTCTCCTTGGATTGCAAGTGTTGCATCGCAACAAAATTGGCAAGCTGGGCAGCTGCAAACAGGTTTTGCAAATCCGAGCGACGCGATACACCCGAGATGGAGTTGATGTCGGGAATTGGTCTGATGGCGAAGGTCGTCGCAGCAGTCGTGGTCGCCGCCGGGCGCGGAGTACGCGCCGGCGGTTTGCAGCCCAAGCAGTATCGCGACATTCAGGGCGTGCCGGTGATCCGCGCCGCTCTGGCGGCCTTTGCGGGCCACCCCGGCGTCCACCTGGTGCAGCCCGTGATCAACTTGGATGATCTCGCGCAATACCAGAGCGCCATTGGCGGGCTTTCCGTACTCGAGCCCGTGGCCGGCAGAGCGACCCGGCAGGGCTCGGTCGCAGCAGGCCTTGAGGCCGTCGAGCGCTATCACCCCGACCAAGTGCTTGTGCATGATGCGGCGCGTCCGTTCGTGTCGGCGGCGCTCATTGACCGTGCCCTCGCCTCCGAAGGCGCGGCGATCCCCGCCCTGCCCGTGGTCGACACCGTCAAACTGGTCGCTGACGGCCGCGTGATCGAGACACTTGATCGAACGCGCTTGCGATCCGTGCAGACTCCGCAGGTCTTCGATTTCGAGGAATTGCTGTCGGCGCACAAAAAAGCGGCGGCCGCCGGCCGGCACGACTTTACTGACGATGCGTCGCTCGCAGAGTGGGCAGGAATCGGCGTGGGCGTCTTCGAGGGAGACCCGGGCAACGTCAAGCTCACAACCGCAGAGGATTTCATGCGCGCCGAGACTGCCCGAGGCGTCCCACTGACCGACGTCAGGATCGGCTCGGGTTACGACGTCCACGCTTTCGCGAGCGGCGACCACGTCATGCTCGGCGGCGTGCGCATTCCCCATGACAAAGGGTTGACCGGCCATTCCGACGCGGACGTCGCGCTGCACGCGTTGGTCGACGCCATTTTGGGCGCCCTCGCCGAAGGCGACATCGGAACGCACTTTCCGCCCAGCGATGAGCGCTGGCGCGGCGCCAGCTCCGACAAGTTCCTCGCGTTTGCAGTCGAACGGGTGCGGGCGCGCGGCGGCCAACTGGCGCATCTCGACGTAACGATCGTCTGCGAGGCCCCGCGCATCGGGCCCCACCGTGATGCGATGCGCCAACGCATCGCCGAGATTGCCGGCGTGTCGATCGACCGGGTGGCCGTGAAGGCGACCACCAGCGAAAAGCTCGGCTTTACGGGCCGGCGGGAGGGAATCGCGGCGCACGCGACCGCAACCGTTCGATTGCCTTGGACGACCGGATGATCGATGCGCAGTTGCAAGCCGCCGCCCGGCGGGTGATTGACGCCTGCAGTGCGCGGCACCTCATGGTCGCGACCGCGGAGTCCTGCACCGGCGGTCTCGTTGTAGCGGCGCTGACCGAAATCGCAGGGTCATCGGCGGTGGTTGCCGCCGGCTTCGTCACCTACTCGAACGACGCCAAGCACGCGACGCTCGGCGTTCCGCTTGAGACGTTGCGCCAGCATGGCGCCGTCAGCCGCGCGACTGCGCTTGCGATGGCGGATGGTGTGCTCGCACGCAATCCGGTTGACGTGGCGGTCGCGGTCACCGGGATTGCGGGCCCGGGCGGCGGGTCGCCTGAAAAGCCTGTCGGCCTCGTATACTTCGCGGCCGCCACGCGCTCCGGCGAGCGACGCGCCAAGGAAGCGCGTTACGGCGATATCGGCCGCGCAGAGGTGCGCCACCGCTGCGTCGAGGTTGCGCTGGCGATGCTCGAGGAGCTCGCGCTGACCTACGCGGTGCCATAGACCGCGTCGGCGCGGCGCTCGAAAGCCGACGCGAAACGGCGAAACACCGCATCGAACATGGCGCCCATGAGCAGACCGAACGCGCGGCTCTTGAACTCATAGAACAGGAAAAATTCGACCTCGCAGGAGGTCTCGCTGATCGGATGGAAGGCCCAGCGGTTCTCCATGCGGGTGAACGGACCACTGAGGTATTTGACGTCGATCGTGAGCGGCGACCGGTGGAGCGCGACGCGGCTGGTGAACGTCTCCTTGATGAGCTTATAGGCGACCGTCATGTCGGCGATCAGAACCTCGGTCCCGTCATCGCCCGTCTCACGACGGCGCACCTTGAGGGCGCTGCAGAACGGCACGAAACGCGGATACTGCTCAACGTCGGCGACGAGATCGAACATCTCGGCCGCCGAATGCGGAACCCGCCGCCTGGTCGAGATCTGAGGCATCAGCCACGCGTCGCGGCGCGTACCGCCTGCAACCTGGCAAAATCCTCGCCGGCGTGATGCGATGATCGCGTCAACGGGCTCGATGACACCAGCAGGAAGCCCTTGGCATAGGCAATCGTCTCGAACCCCTTGAACTCGGTGGGCTCGACGAAGCGGGCGACCGCGTGATGCTTGCGCGTCGGCTGCAGATATTGACCGATGGTCAGAAAATCGACGTCGGCCGAGCGCAGGTCATCCATCACCTGCAGCACCTCGTTCCGCTGCTCGCCCAAGCCGACCATGATGCCGGACTTGGTGAACATGGTCGGATCGATCTCCTTGACCTGCTGCAGCAGCCGGATCGAATGAAAATAGCGCGCGCCGGGCCGCACCGTCAGATAAAGCGACGGCACCGTTTCGAGGTTGTGGTTGAAGACGTCGGGTTTGGCCGCAACCACGACGTCGAGCGCGCCGGGCTTACGCAGGAAGTCCGGTGTCAGCACTTCGATCGTCGTCGTCGGGCAGCGCTCCCGGATGGCGCGGATCACGGCGGCGAAATGTCCGGCGCCGCCATCGGCGAGATCATCGCGGTCGACCGAGGTCACGAACACGTGCGCCAGCCCGAGCTTGGCCGTCGCGTCGGCCACGTGCGCGGGCTCGCCGGGGTCGAGCGGGCCGGGCAGCCCGGTCCGCACGTTGCAGAACGCGCACGCCCGGGTGCACGTATCACCCATGATCAGAAAGGTGGCGTGCTTCTTCTCCCAGCACTCGCCGATATTCGGGCAGCCGGCCTCCTCGCACACCGTGTGCAAGCCGCTGTCGCGCATGATCCGCGCCGTATCGGCATAGCCCTTGGACACGGGCGCCTTGACGCGAATCCAATCCGGCTTCTTGAGAACGGGCGCATCCGGCCGATGCACCTTTTCGGGGTGCCGGGGTTTGGTGGTGTCGAGCACAACGGCCATGCGCACTAGATACGCGGCGCGATATCATCCCGCAAGGCGACGCGGAGGGGCTAGCCGTTGGTCTTGCCCAGCAAGGCTGAGCAGTAACCGAGCGCGGTCAGTTCCCATGCCATACTGCGATGCGACGCGGCCGCCGTGGCGTCCCGCAGGATCAACTGCAGCGGGTTGGTGTCGTACAGGAATTTCGAGCCGCTGATCGCCACGATCTTCTCGATCGCCTGGCGCGCCAGGATCACGGCGCGCGAGCCCCGGATCCGCGTGAGCGCGATGTCCTGTTCCGAAATCGGCGCGCCGGCGCGGAGCACCTCGTCGTTACTGTGCCCGTAAAACGACATGATGAGATTGGCCATTTCGACATCGAGGGTCGCTTCGGCGAACTTGCTCTGGATTGCCGGCCAGTCGGGTTGTGGCGGTGCCGAGGCCTGCTTGCGCAGCGCCTCGGTCGCGAGTTCGAGCGCACGCGTCGCCAAACCGACGATCACCGGGTTGAGTGAGAACGGAGTTACGAAATGACGCGGGGCACGCGCGAGCACGTAGTCCGGGTGAACGGCGCGCCCCGGCGGAGTTCCCTCCAGCATCGACGACCATCGTAGCGTACGCCATGCGGGAACGAAGACGTCCTCCGCCGCTCCAGCCTTGCTGCCCGTACCGGCGAGCCCGAGCACCTGCCAGTCATCGATCATCCGCAGTTCGGATCGAGGCACCAGCGTTCCGATCGAGTCCTCGCCTTCGACACTCGCATGCAGGACAACCCAGGTCGCGTGGTCGGATCCGCTGAGATACTGCCAGCGCCCGCTGAGACGGTAGCCGCGGTCGACTTTGCGCGCCTTGCCGTAGGGCACGACCGATGCGCAGAACAAAGCCGAACGATCCTCCCAAGCCTCCTCCTGTGCCTTCTGCGGAAACAGCGCGGCCATCCACGCCGTCTCCGTCAGGATGGCATAAACCCAGGCCGTCGAACCGCAGCCGGTCGCCAGCAGACGTGTGATCGCGGAGAAGACCGAGAAGTCCACTTCCGACCCGCCCAGCGCGCGCGGCAGCAGCACGTCGAGCAGGCCGGCCGCGCGCAGGTCGGCAATCGATTGCGCCGGCACCTTGCGCTCGCTATCGGTGCGCGCCGCGCGTTCGCGAAGTACCGGTACGAGCCGCCGCGCATGCTCCATCAACTTGTTCGTCGGCCTCTGCGCCACGGTCAATCAGCCCCTCTCCGCGAGGTAGGTCGCAAGCATTGCGATCGTCAATCAACACGCCGCCGGCGAATTCAATCGCAAAGAGACAACGACCTGGGTCTTGGTTCTCAGATGTTGAGCACACGCCCATAGGCGTCGAGCACCGCTTCCTTCATCATCTCGGACAGCGTGGGATGCGGGAACACGGTGTGCATCAGCTCTTCTTCGGTGGTCTCGAGGTTCATAGCAACCACGTAGCCCTGGATGAGTTCGGTTACTTCAGCCCCGACCATGTGGGCACCGAGGAGCTGCCCGGTTTTCTTGTCGAACACCACCTTGACCAGTCCCTGGTCCTCGCCGAGCGCGATCGCCTTGCCGTTGCCGATGAATGGAAAGCGCCCGACGCGGATCTCGTACTTCATCTCCTTGGCCTTCGCCTCGGTCAGGCCAACCGAGGCGATCTGCGGCGAGCAGTAAGTGCAGCCCGGGATCAATTGCTTGTCCATCGGATGGGGTTTGAGCCCCTTGATGGCCTCGACACAGATAACGCCCTCGTGTTCCGCCTTATGGGCGAGCAGCGGTGGACCGGCGACGTCACCGATGGCGTAGATTCCGGGGACGTTGGTCTTGCCGTAACCGTCGATCACGATCATGCCCCGGTCGACCTTCACGCCAAGTTTTTCGAGCCCGAGGTTTTCCACGTTGCCGACGACGCCGACCGCGGAAATCACGCGGTCAACCTCGATCGTCTGCGTGCCGCCCTTGCCGTCCTCAAACGTCGCGCGGACGGAGTTGCCGCTCTTGTCGAGCTTGGTGACCTTGGCGTTGGTGAAAATCTTGATGCCTTGTTTCTCGAAAGCTTTGCGGGCGAACGCCGCGATCTCCGCGTCCTCGGCCGGAAGGATCTGTGGCAGCACTTCGACCACCGTCACGTCGGCACCGAGCGTGCGGTAGAACGAGGCGAATTCGACGCCGATCGCGCCCGAGCCGATGACGAGCAGCGATTTCGGCATCATGTCCGGCGCCATCGCCTCGAAGTAGGTCCAGATGAGCTTCTTGTCTGGCTCGATCCCAGGCAACACCCGCGGGCGCGCACCGGTCGCGATGATGATGTGCTTGGCCTCGTAGCTGCCTGGCCCAAGCGCGCCTTTGATGGCTTCGGTCTTCGAAGGCTTCACCGTGACCTTGCCGGGCGCATCGATCGCGGCTTCGCCCCAGATCACGGCGACCTTGTTCTTCTTCATCAGAAACCCGACGCCGTCGTTGAGGCGCTTTGACACGGCGCGCGAGCGCTTGATCACGGCGGTCGGATCGTAGGTTACCTTCTCGGCGGACAAGCCATAGTCCTTGGCGTGTTGCAGATAGTGAAAGATCTCGGCGGAGCGCAGCAACGCCTTGGTCGGGATGCACCCCCAGTTGAGACAGATGCCTCCCAGATAGTCGCGCTCGATGATTCCGACCCTGTAGCCGAGTTGCGCGGCCCGGATCGCGGTCACGTAGCCGCCGGGTCCGGAGCCGATGATGAGAATGTCAAATGAGGTGTCGGGCATGGGTCTCAACACAGAGCTGGTGGCACGACAAATGTCGCTGCAAGACCCCGTTTCAAGCCCCCCGATTGGCTTGGCGGGGAATTCGCTTCCCCGGCGGGCGCGACGGACAATTGACGTCCGTCTTCGTAAGCCAGGCGCGGGGCTACCGCAATCGTCCTGCGCGGGACGAGCCCGCGCAGGATCAGCACGCCTCTAATTCCAGCTCAATTGTTGGCCAGTGCCGGGCAGCCGCCCTCATTAAGCGGGCGGAACGCCTGGTCGCCGGGGATGGTTGCAACAAGCTTGATGAGATCCCATTCGCCCTTCGACTCTTCGGGAGACTTGATCTGCACCAGATAGACGTCGTGCACCATGCGGCCGTCCGGCCGTAGCTTACCGTTGTCGGTGAACGCGTCCTTGACCTGAGATTCACGCATTTTCGCCAACACGATTTTGGGGTCGGTGGAGTCGGTCGCTTCCACCGCTTTGAGATAGTTCCGCACCACCGAGTAGGTTCCGACCTGGAACGTCGACGGCGCGGTTTTTCGTCTTGCAATGAACTTCTGCATGAAATCTTGCGACTCTTTGGTCAGGCCCGGCATCCAGGGCGTGACGTACATCATGCCCTTTGCGTTTTCGAGGCCGGCGCTCTTGATCCCGGGCAGCGAGTCGAGGCCAAACGGTACGACCTTCTGGCCACCGCGGACGATACCAAACTCGTTCGCCGCCTTGACGGCGTTGACGCCGTCGTCGCCGCCGTTGTTGATCGCAATAACGTCCGCCTTCGAAGCCTGGGCCTGCAAAACATAGGATGAATAATCGGTCGCACCGAGCGGATGCGAGACCGAGCCGACGACCTTGCCGCCGTTCTTCTCGACCGCGTTCTTGACGGAATCCTGCAGCATCTTCCCGAAGATGTAATCGGCGGTGATGAAGTACCAGGTTTTGCCGAGCTGCGGCACGGCGCGGCCGATCGCGTTGCCGATCTCGTAGGTGTCGTAGACCCAATGCACCGAGTTGTTAGGCGCGCAGGCCTTGCCCGTGAAGTCCGCTGAGCCGGCGCTGGTCAACAACACCGCCTTGTTCTTCTGCTTGGCGATGTCGAGCACGGCAAACCCGACAGCCGAATTCACCAGGTCGGTCACGGCATCAACTTTATCAACATCGAACCAGCGGCTGGCCAGCGCCGCGCCGACGTCAGGCTTGTTCTGATGATCGCCCGCGACAATCTCGATCGGCTTACCGTTGACCTTGTTTCCGAATTCCTCGGCCGCCATCTTCGCGGCTTCCACCGACCCGTTGCCTGAGTTTTGCTCATAGCCGCCGGAGAGATCGGTCAGCACGCCGATCTTGACCTTGCCGTTGGCGATTTCCGCGTGCGCTGCGCCCGCCAACACAACCAAGCCGGCGGTGAGCGCGGCCCAAACATTTCTCATCCTGTCCTCCCGTGTGTCAGGTCAAACCCCTGAAACCGCATACTCCAGACCCGCGAGCCGGTGTCAACGCGAGCCCGCCCCCGTCCGCGTTCGATGCGTTGTGCAACGGCCCGTCATCGGGGAACTGCGCTACACCACCATGCCGACCGGGTTCTCAATAAATGTTCGGAATGCGTCCAGAAGTTCGGCGCCGAGCGCACCATCCACGGCGCGGTGATCGGTCGAGAGCGTCACCGTCATCTGGGTAGCGATCTCGACCTTGCCGTTGCGCACGATCGCACGTTGTTCGCCGGCGCCCACCGCCAGGATCGTGGCGTGTGGGGGATTGATCACGGCCGCAAACTCGTGGACCCCGTACATCCCAAGATTGGAAATCGCGGTCGAGCCGCCCTGATACTGCTCGGGCTTCAGCCGGCGGTTGCGCGCACGCGCGGCGAGATCTTTCATTTCGTCCGAAATCTCGATCAGCGTCTTGGTCTCGGCGTGGCGGACAACCGGCGTCATCAGCCCGCCTGGGATCGCCACCGCGACGCCGACGTCGGCATGCTTGTGCTTGAGCATTCCGCCTTCTGTCCAGGTGACGTTGGCCTCCGGAACCCGCATCAGAGCTAGCGCCATGGCCTTGATGACGAAGTCGTTGACCGAAATTTTCCAGGCCGGCTTGCCGTCCTTATCCTTGCGCGCCACGGCGTTGATGTCTTCGCGCGCCGCCAGCAGCTTGTCGATCGTGCAGTTGATGGTGAGATAGAAATGCGGAATCGTCTGCTTCGCCTCGACCAAGCGGCGCGCGATGATCCTGCGCATGTTGTCGTGCGGGACGAAGTCGTATGAGCCGGCCTCGAACAGCGCGCGGATCTTGTCATCGGAGGGTGCCTGAACCGGCAGCTGCGCTGGCATCCCCGCGGGCGCGCGCAAGGCCACACCGCCGGTTTTAGCGGCCTCTATATCGCGTGCGATGACGCGGCCGTGCGGACCCGAACCGGCGACGCGCGCGATGTCGACGCCGGCGTCGCGCGCCAATCGCCGCGCCAATGGCGATGCGAAGATGCGGCCGTGACCGTTGGTTCGGGGCGCAGCCGCATCGACCTTGTTCGGCGCGGCGGCCGCCGTCCCGGCGCGCGCCGGCAAAGCTACGGCAGTTGGCGCAGCTGCCGGAGGTGGCGGTGCCGCGGGGGACGGTGCACTTGCAAGCTTTGCGGCGCTCGCCGGCGCGGGAGCGCTCTTTCCGGCGGAGGACGCCGCCGCCTTCACATCTTCGCCCTCGGCCGCCATGACGGCGATCAGTTGGTTCACCGGCACGTCCGCCGCGCCTTCCGGCACAACGATCTTGGCGAGTGTGCCTTCGTCGACCGCCTCATATTCCATGGTTGCCTTGTCAGTCTCGATCTCGGCGATCACATCACCCGGCTTGACCTTGTCGCCCTCCTTCTTGAGCCATTTAGCGAGGTTGCCCTTCTCCATGGTAGGCGACAGCGCCGGCATGAGAATGTTGATCGGCATGGCGGGCGTCTCGCGCTCAGCTGATTGCGGTGGTGGTGCCGGGATCGGTCGGGCTATCAAGCTCGGCGTCGAACATCATGCGTATGCGCTCGAGCGTGCGCGCCTCGGACGCCTTGCCTTCGTTCTGATAGATCCGGCTCACGTGCCGGGCCACGTCGGCCAGCAGCATGCCCCATGCCTGCGGATCGTCGAATGCGGGCCGCAGCGACACGTGCAACGCACCGTCCACCACAACTGCACGAACGATTTCCACGCCGCCGCGCTCCAGCGCCGCCGGCGGGACGTGCAGCGCGTCGAACGCGGGCACCGCGCTTCCCTGGCCCATGCTCATCGATAACAGACCGCCTTCGCGGCCTCGACGACTTCAGCGACGGAGGGAAGCGCAAGCTTCTCGAGGTTTGCCGCATAGGGCATCGGAACGTCCTTGCCGGTCACGCGCGCGACCGGCGCGTCAAGATAGTCGAATGCCTGCTCCATGATGCGGGACGAGACCTCGGCGGCAACGCCCGATTGCGGCCAGCCTTCTTCCACGACCACGCAGCGGCCAGTTTTCATCACCGATTGGACAATCGTCTCGGTATCCATCGGGCGCAGGGTGCGCAAATCGATGACCTCGGCCGCGATGCCCTGGTTCGCCAACTCCTCCGCGGCCTTGAGAGCGTAGGTCATGCCGATCGACCACGAGACGATCGTGACCTCATGACCGGCGCGCACGATCTTCGCTTTCCCGATCGGCACCAGAAATTCGTCGAGCTTCGGAACCGGGAACGAATGGCCGTACAGAATTTCATTCTCGAGAAACACGATCGGATTGGGGTCGCGGATCGCGGATTTGAGCAGGCCCTTGGCGTCGGCGGCGCTGTACGGCGCAATCACCTTGAGCCCCGGAACGTGCGAGTACCAGGAAGAATAGTCCTGGCTGTGTTGAGCCGCGACGCGTGCTGCCGGACCGTTCGGCCCGCGGAACACAATCGAGCAACCCATTTGTCCACCCGACATGTAGTGTGTCTTGGCGGCCGAGTTGATGATCTGATCCATCGCCTGCATGGCGAAATTGAATGTCATGAACTCGACGATCGGTTTGAGCCCGGCCAAGCCCGCGCCGACCCCGAGCCCGGCAAATCCATGTTCGGTGATCGGGGTATCGACGACCCGCCCGGCGCCGAACTCCTGCAACAGGCCTTGGGTCACCTTGTAGGCGCCCTGATATTCCGCAACCTCCTCGCCCATCACGAACACAGCGGGATCGCGCCGCATCTCCTCCGCCATCGCATCGCGCAACGCGTCGCGCACCGTCATGGTGACCATTTCGGTCCCCTCCGGCACGTCGGGCTCAGGCGATGCTTGTTGCGGAGGCGGTCCAGCGCTGGCCGGTTTCGGCGTCGCCGGGGCACGCGCTTCGGCGGCTGGAGATTTGGCGGCAGTGGCGGGAGCGGACGCTTGTTCGGGAGCCTTCGGCGGTGCTGCCGGCGCGGCCTTGACGGCCGAGGCGTCCTCGCCATCCGCCAGGATCACGGCGATCGGTGTGTTGACCGCGACATCCTCGGTTCCCTCGGGCACCAAAATCTTGCCCAGCGTGCCCTCGTCGACCGCCTCGACCTCCATCGTGGCTTTGTCGGTCTCGATCTCGGCGATCACATCGCCGGATTTGACCTTGTCGCCCTCGTGTTTAATCCACTTGGCGAGATTGCCCTTCTCCATGGTCGGCGACAGGGCTGGCATAAGAACTTCAATTGGCATTTTTTCATCCTGAGAGCGCCGCCAAACTGTGCATGTGATCGCAGGTTCCTAGACACATTGCGATCAGGTCCGCCCGTAAACCCATCATTGGAATCTCAGCGCACAACGTCCGTCCACAACTCGGCCGGACCTGGTTCAGGGTCGTGGGTGGCAAACTCGGCCGCCTCGTTGATCTTGGCGCGGACCTCGGCGTCAACTTTTTTTAGATCGTCCTCGCTTGCCCACTTGTTGGCGAGCGCGCGCATTTTCACCTGCTCGATCGGATCGTGCTCGGTCCGAACTTTTTCGACTTCCTCGCGCGTGCGGTACTTGGCCGGATCGGACATGGAATGGCCGCGATACCGATAGGTGAGCATTTCGAGAATGATCGGGCCGTTACCTTGCCGGCACCACGTCACCGCGCGCTCACCCGCCGCCTTAACGGCGCGCACATCCATGCCATCCACCTCCTCGCCCGGAATGCCGTGGGCGGCGCCGCGCATGTAGAGGTGCGTGGTCGCAGAGGCGCGGACAACCGACGTGCCCATGCCGTATTGATTGTTCTCGATGATATAAACCACCGGCAGCTTCCAGAGCTTCGCCATGTTGAAGCTTTCGTAGACCTGCCCCTGGTTGGCCGCCCCGTCGCCGAAGTAGGTCAAGCTGACGTGGTCGTTGCCACGGTACTTATTGGCGAATGCAAGCCCGGTCCCGAGCGGAGCCTGCGCGCCGACGATACCGTGTCCGCCGAAGAACCCCTTGTCGACGCTGAACATGTGCATCGAGCCGCCCTTGCCTTTCGAATAGCCGTGCTGGCGTCCGGTCAGTTCGGCCATGACACCCTTGGGGTCCATGCCACAGGCCAGCATGTGGCCGTGATCACGGTAGCCGGTAATGACCTCGTCGCCGGGCTTGAGCGTCATCTGCATGCCGACGACGACCGCTTCCTGCCCGATGTAGAGATGGCAGAACCCGCCGATCAGGCCCATGCCATACATCTGTCCGGCTTTCTCCTCGAAGCGCCGGATCAGCAGCATCTGGCGGTAGGCGGACAGCTCCTGCTCTTTGGTGAGCGCAGGCGGGTCTGCGGCGTCCTGGACGGCGGCTTCCGCTCGCGATGATTTCCGTTGGGCGTCAGCAACAGCCATGGCGTCCTCGTGCACATGAATTTGCTAGTGTCCCTTCAGTTCCGAAGTTCGCGTCAGAGGATGCCGCGAGGTCTGGCGAGCTTCGGAACTGGGACACAAGCGGTCTTTCCAATAGCCCAAATCGCGAGGAGGCGGAAGGAAGGGAGAGGAAGGTTGCATGCCCCTTGTGCAGTGCGCATCGAGCAGTTGGCAAGTGCGGCAAACTCGCCTCCGCCAGCGGATTGCTCGGATTGGCGCCCATCGCCATCCTGCTATGGTACGCAAATCGCCAAGGCCGACTGATGTTCCGTACATGGCTTAACCAAGTTGCCTTGATCTTTGCGGCGATCCTCGGACCCGCGGCATTGCTGCAAGCCGCGCGGCCAACCGTTACCGACATCCCCGGGCATGCCTCGCTCGCAGGCCAACTCCTGATTGCTGCGCCGACCATGAGCGACCCGCGCTTCTACCAGACGGTCATCCTGATGGTCCGGCACGATCGCGACGGAGCGTTGGGAATTGTCGTGAACCGACCCGTTCAGGAGCGCTCGCTTGCAAGCCTGCTCGACGCGGTCGGCGGTGGCGATGCCCCTGCCGAAGGGCAGGTGATGATCTTTGCTGGCGGGCCAGTGCAGCCGGAAATCGGGTTTGTGCTGCACAGCACCGACTACCATCGCCCGGAAACGCTCGCGATCGATGATCACATCGCAATGACTTCAAGTCGCGGGATCCTGCGCGACATTGCCAAGAAGCAAGGCCCTCGGCAAAGCCTGGTGGCGTTCGGCTATGCGGGTTGGGGAGCGGGCCAGCTTGAAAACGAGCTTGAGCGGCGCGCGTGGTTCACGGCCCCGGACGATGCTGCGCTTGTGTTCGAGAAAGAACGCAGCAAGGTCTGGGACGAGGCCATGAAGCACCGCACCCAGGACCTCTGATCGGCACAACTCGTTGGCGGACCGCTCACATTCGCCGGATCGCGCGCTATGGCTGCTTGCGTAGCATCACCACGTCGCGCGGGTCGGCAAAACCAAGCAGGGCGCGCGCCCGTTCGTCGAGCATGTCGGGGTCGAGCCGGTCGGACTTGAGCAACGCAACGCGCCGCTCCCAGCGCTCCCGCTCGGCTTTGGCGTCGCCTAATTCCGCGGTGAGCGCAGCAACCTGCTGCTCCAGATTGACGCGCGCCTTGAGACCGTAATTGCCCGAATAGGCATTGGCGCCGAAATAGGCGATCAACGCCGCCGCTACGACGTAGAGTGTGAGCGCACTAAAGAACGCGCGAAGGCGCGGGCGAGTGACCATGGGTCGAGCATGAGGCGGGCCGCGTAAACGTTGCGTTAATTTTTGGCGCTCGCTTTGAGGGCGCCTCTGCCCGCGTATTCCGCTTGCGCACCCAGCTCCTCCTCGATGCGCAGGAGCTGGTTGTACTTCGCGGTGCGGTCGGAGCGAGCGAGCGATCCGGTCTTGATCTGCCCGCAGCTCGCCGCAACCGCGAGATCGGCGATTGTTGAATCCTCGGTCTCGCCCGACCGGTGCGACATCACGGTCGTATAGGCGGCCTTGTGCGCCATCTCGACCGCTGCCAGCGTCTCGGTCAGCGTGCCGATCTGATTCACTTTGATCAAAACCGAATTGGCCAGCCCGCCCCGGATTCCCTCGCCCAGCCGCGCAACATTGGTGACAAACAAATCGTCGCCGACCAGCTGACACCTCTTGCCGAGCAGATCGGTGAGCACCTTCCAGCCTTCAAAATCATCCTCCGCCATTCCATCCTCGATGGAGGCGATAGGATAGCGCGCAACCAGCTCCGCCAGATACCTGGCCTGCTCTTCGCGTGATCGCGTTTTGCGTTCTCCCTCATAGCGATAGGCGCCGTTCTTAAAGAACTCGGTGGCGGCGCAGTCGAGCGCCAGGACGAGATCCGTTCCGGGCTTGTAGCCGGCCTTTTCGACGGCCTGCATGACGAAGCCCAGCGCGGCGTCGGCATTCGGCAGGTTGGGGGCAAAGCCGCCTTCGTCGCCCACGTTGGTATTGAGACCGGCCGCTTTAAGCGCACCCTTGAGGGTGTGAAACACCTCGGCCCCCATCCGCAAACCCTCGGCAAAGGTTTGCGCGCCGACCGGCATGATCATGAATTCCTGAAAATCGATCGGATTATCCGCATGCACGCCGCCGTTCACGATGTTCATCATCGGGACCGGGAGCAGCCGCGCCGACGTGCCTCCAACATAACGATAAAGCGGAAGGCCGTTAGCCGCCGCGGCCGCCTTGGCGGCTGCCAGCGAAACCCCAAGAATGGCATTAGCGCCGAGCCGACTTTTGTTCGGCGTGCCATCGAGTGCGATCATCGTTTCATCGAGCTTGACCTGCGCCTCGGCGTCCATGCCGCCGATCGCCTCGAAAATCTCGCCGTTGACGGCCTCGACCGCTTTGGTGACACCCTTGCCGAGATAGCGGCCCTTATCGCCGTCGCGCCGTTCGACCGCCTCGTGCGCGCCGGTCGAAGCACCCGATGGCACCGCCGCGCGGCCGCGCGCGCCGTCCTCGAGCATGACGTCTACCTCCACGGTCGGGTTGCCGCGGCTATCGAGTATTTCGCGGCCGATAACATCGACGATGGCGGTCATTTGTACTCCTCGCGCTGCGGTGCCTGCGCTGCCGCGCTTTTAGAACATTTCATGGAAAAAAACCTCCCCCGGACTTGGTTCCAGCAATGCTGGCCAGCGTGGCGCAGGCGCCGCGTGCGCAGGCTCCGCTACTTCGTCACCGGCGGCCGTCCGCTGGAGCGAACGCTTGCCAATGCGCGACGCCTGTCGCAAAAAGCGAGGTGAGCTCGTTCACCCGCATGGCGTCGAAATGATAGCCACCTTAACCGGATGGGGCGCCAGCTTCGCGCCCATAAGCGGCGCACCGCCGCAGATTGCCGCCCTCGTCTATCCCGGCATGGTCCTGCTCGACTTGTTGGGGCCGCACACGGTGTTCAATCTGTTGCGCGCCGACGTTCACCTCGTGGCCAAGGACCGCGTGCCGGTATCCACCGACGTCGGATATTTGATCACGCCCACGATGACGCTTGGCGAGTGCCCGATGGTCCTTGATGTTCTGTTCGTGCCGGGTGGCCTCGAAGGCACCGTCGCTTTGATGGATGACGCTGATGTTCTGAATTTTCTCGCAACCCGCGGCGCGCGGGCGCGCTATGTAAGCAGCGTGTGCACCGGCTCGCTGCTGTTGGGAGCGGCAGGACTTCTGCGCGGGTATAACGCAACGTCGCATTGGTACGTGCGCGACCTGTTGGCGCTGATGGGCGCCAACGTCAAAACGGAACGCGTGGTCAGAGACCGCAACCGCCTCACCGGGGGCGGCGTGACAGCCGGGATCGATTTTGGATTGGAGCTCGCGCGCGAAATCCGCGGCGACGACTACGCACGCCTTATTCAGCTCGCTCTTGAATACAATCCGCAGCCGCCGTTTGCGGCCGGAACACCGCAACAAGCAGGACCCGCCTTGACGCAACGTGTTCTGGACATCCGCGCTCCGGCAATCGCGGCAGCCAAAGAGGCTGCAATCCGTGCCGGCGCGCGGCTGACGCCGCAGCAAGCCGTTACGTGAGAGGGCAGCCCGGTGCGCCGACGCAAGCCCAGTCAAAAAAGGCCGCCGCCTCTTCAGCTCGGTCGGCCGACCGCGCTTCCGGCTTCACCCGAGAAGGCCGTGCTCGACCGCGTTCCCAATCCGCATCCCGACACGGTTTATCTCGCACGCTTCACGTTCCCGGAATTCACCTCCATCTGCCCGGTCACGGGGCAGCCCGACTTCGGGATCATGGTCATCGACTACGCGCCACGCCGCTGGTTGATCGAGGCCAAATCGCTCAAGCTCTATCTCAACAGCTTCCGTAACGAGGGCGCGTTCCATGAGCAGTGTACGGTCGCGATCGGCAAACGTCTCGTCGCGCTGCTATCGCCGCGCTGGCTGCGCATCGGCGGCTACTTTTATCCGCGCGGCGGTATGCCGATCGACGTGTTTTGGCAGGACGGCAAACTGCCGGCCGGTCTGTGGGTTCCCGATCAGGGCGTCGGGCGCTATCGCCCGCGCGGTTGAATTTTGGCGTCGGCCAGCGCCCGCAACAGCGCCGCGACCTGCGCCCGCGGATCGCGCGCGCGCATCACCCCGCCCATGACGGCAATCCCGGCGGCGCCGCTGGCGATGACGTCGGCAACAAAGCGCGGCTCGATCCCGCCGACGGCGATGACGGGAACCGATGCGGCGGTTGCCAATGCCCGCAGGCCCGTCCCGCCCACCGCAGGCCCGTATCCTGGCTTGCTGGCCGACGCATAGGCGGGTCCCGCGATCGCATAATCCACGACCGAAGGATCGAGCGCCTGCGCTTCGTTCAGCGTGTGGATGGAACTGCCGACGAGCTTTCGCACACCCATGTCCGCGCGCGCCCGCGCGGCATTTGCACTGGCCGGAAGATGAACCCCATCCAGGCCACAGACCCTCGCGATATTGCGATCGCCGTGCAGCGTCAGACAGGCGCCGAATTGCCGGGCGATCGGCAACAGTTGTTGCGCAAGCGCGATCTGATCCGCCGCCGGCAGGTCCTTCTCCCGGACGCTCACCCAGCGGCATCCGGCCGCAAGCGCTGCGGTCACGACGTCGGCGAGCGGCTTTTGCGCCTGCGTCCGATCGGTGATGAGCAGCAGCGGGGGATCAGGAAGCGTCAAGTGCCAACAAGACCAAATTGCGGGCTCGAGGGTTCCGCGTAAGCCCGCTTTGGGATGCGACCCGACAGGCGCGCCAGCCGACCGCCCTCGACAGCGGCGCGCATGCCTGCTGCCATCCGCACCGGATCGGTCGCCTTGGAAACGGCAGTGTTGAGCAGAACCGCCGCGCAACCGAGTTCCATCGCCAACGCCGCATCTGAAGCCGTTCCGATCCCCGCATCGAGCACGACCGGCACCGGCGAGCGCGCACAGATCAGTTCGATCAGGTGCGGATTGGAAATGCCCAATCCGGAGCCGATCGGCGATCCCAATGGCATGACGGCCGCCGCCCCGGCATCGGCGAGCCGGCGACAGCTCACCGGATCCTCATTGCAATACGGCAGCACGACAAAGCCCTTTGCAACGAGGGTCTCGGTCGCTCGCACAAGTTCCGCAACGTCCGGATAGAGCAATTCGCGATCGCCGATCACTTCGAGCTTGATCCAATTCGTCTCCAGCGCCTCACGAGCGAGTTCCGCCGTCAGGATGGCGTCCTTGGCGGTCTGGCAGCCGGCCGTATTGGGGAGGAAGTGGGCTTTATCAGCGAGTAGATCGACGAGGCTCTCGTCCTCGGCCGCAAGGCTGATCCGGCGAATTGACGCGGTCACCAACTCGGTGCCGCTCGCCGCTACCGCAGCAAGCAGGATCTTGCGGTTAGGATATCCCGCAGTGCCCAGAAACAGGCGGGAGCGGAACGTGCGTCCCGCAATCACAAGTTCGTCTGGCCGGTTCTGCATCGACAACCTCCCTCAGCCCCCTTGCAAAACGCGCACAATCTCAACCCGGTCACCCGGTTTCAGCGGTGTGGTAGGCCATGCGGCACGCAGCACCACGGCTCCATTGACGGAAACGGCGATCCCGCGGGCCTGCGCCTGCTCAGCCTTTTCGGCGACGAGCGCCGCAACGGTATCAGCGCGCAATGGCTCTTCGGTTCCGTTCACTCTGATGCTTGATCGCATGGGCTGTGTGCTCATTCGAAAAACGTTGCTACTCGGCGGCGCGCGCGAGCGCGAACCGATCGATGCCGAACGGCGCAAGCGCCGGATCAACCACGCCGTCGATCACGGCGCGCGCAATCAGGTCGGCGGTAATGGGCGTCAACAGGATGCCGTTGCGGTGGTGCCCGGTTGCATAAACCAAACCGTGCATCGGCCCGGGGCCGAGGATCGGCGCATCATCGCGGCTGCCCGGCCGATGGCCGACCCACATCCCGTCGATGGATAATTCTTCGATCCCCGGAACCGCCCGCCACGCCGCTTCAAGCAACGTCAGAATGCCGCCCGCGGTCAGCGTGCTGTCGAACCTTTGTTCCTCGACCGTCGCGCCGATCAGCAACCGCCCGTCGCGGCGCGGCACCAGATAGACGCCGGGCGCGCAGACGACGTGGGATACGAGCGGCGCCTTTGGATCCATGCGCAGCGCCAACATCTGGCCTTTCACCGGCCGCACCGGCGGTTGCAAATCAGGCGCTAGCCCACCAATGCCACGCGACCATGCGCCGGCCGCGAGCACCACGACGTCGGCAGGACATTCATCGCCGTTCGCGAGGACAACGCCGGTTGCGCGGCCGGCGGCGCTCGTCACCTCAGCCACTGCCGCTTGTTCGTTGATGATTGCCCCCGCAGCGCTCGCCGCTTTGCGCAGGGCAGCCACGAGCTTGCGGTTATCGACCTGATGGTCCTGCGGGCTCCATAGGGCGCCAGCAAGCGTGGCGGACAGCCGGGGTTCGCGCCGCCGTGCTTCTGCGGCATTGATCCATTCGATCGGAAGGCCCAGCTTGGTTTGAAGCGCCAACTGGTGCATGAGGCGCGCACGGTCGTCTGCGGTGAGGGCAACGATCAGCGTCCCCTCGTCACGCAGTTCAACGTCGATTCCGGTTGCGTCGCGCAGCTCTATCGCAAAGCGCGGCCAGAGCGCCTGGCTCGCTCGGCCCAGCGTCACCAGCGCCTCTTCGCCCGGCTCGGCCTCCATCACCGCGGCGAGCATTCCGGCGGCGGCGTGGCTCGCGCCGCCGCCCGCGGCGCCTTGGTCAAACAGGCGCACCGGAACTCCGCGCGTTGCCAATCGCCAGGCGATCGCGAGCCCGATCACACCGGCACCGATGATGGCGACCCGCGGCTTGTCGTGGTTTGTCGGATGACCCTTCCTCATATATTCCTTTCAGAGCCGTTCGCCGCCGACCGCCCAGTAACCGGAAGGACACACTTTACGGGCATTTCTCACTTCGCCGCCGTTCACTCACATTCGCTCTAGACCGCGATTCTACTGTGGGGTAATCTGTGGGTTCAAGAGGACATTTCTGCTTTGCGAGGAGAAAATCATGGGGAAGCTGACGGCGTTGGATGTGGCGCGCGCCATCAAGCCGGGCATGTACGGCGATGGCGACGGTCTGTGGCTGCAGGTCAAGCACGCCAACGCAAAGTCGTGGGTGTTGCGCTACCATCTCAACGGCCGTGATCGTTATCTCGGGCTCGGCAGCGCGTCAGTCATTACTCTCAAGCGCGCGAGAGAGCTAGCCGTGGAGCCGCGCCGCCTCTGCGCAGAGGGCATTGATCCGATCGACACCAAGCGTGCCCAGCACGCAGCCGCCGCAACGAATGCCGCGCGAGCCGTATCATTCAAACAATGTGCCGAGAACTACATAGCTGCACACGAGCAGTCGTGGAAGAGTGAAGTGCACCGGCGCCAGTGGCGCACGTCGATGGAGCAGGGTGTTTATCCCGTCATCGGCAATCTGCCAGTCAGGGACATCGACACTCCACTTGTCTTAAAAGTCTTGCATCCGATCTGGAACACCAAGCCCGAAAGCGCCAGCCGCATTCGTGGCCGTATTGAGACAGTGTTGAACGCGGCAAAGAGCGCCGGCCTGCGATCCGGCGAGAACCCGGCCACGTGGCGCGGGCATCTCCAGAACCTGCTGCCAAAGCCTCAGAAGGTTCGGCAGACCGCACATCACCCTGTCCTGCCCTATCGTGATCTGCCGGCTTTCATGCAGGCACTGCGGTTGCGTCAGGGATTTGGCGCTCGCGCGCTGGAGCTTACGATCTTAACGGCAGCCCGGACTGCGGAGGTGCTTGGCGCACAGTGGTCTGAAATCGATTTCAATCTGCGCGTCTGGGCGGTGCCGGCGACCCGCACAAAGACCGGCAAGGAGCACAGAGTTCCGCTCGCGCCATGCGCGATCGATTTATTGCAGAGCCTGAACAACGGCAATAGCGAGTTCGTGTTTCCGGGCAACCTCGGAAAGAGCCTGAGTGCCGCCGCCATGCCAAAGGTGCTTGAATTGATGGGGCGCACAGACATTACTGTTCACGGCTTTCGCTCTACGTTCCGCGACTGGGCGGCTGAGACGACGGCATTCCCGCACGAAGTCGTGGAAATGGCGCTCGCCCACACGGTTGGCACCGCGGTCGAGCGCGCCTATCGGCGGTCGGACTTATTCGAGCGGCGCGCGCGCTTGATGGACGAGTGGGCGCGGTTCTGTGAACAACCGCGGGCTTCTGCTGACGTTGTGCCAATAAGGAAGTAGACCAGATCAAGGTTCAGAACCGACCCTTGATCGCCTGACCGTGGGGCTCGGTCATCCCGGCCTCCCCCGGAAATTTGCGCAGAGAAAATTTCGAAAGAAGAAAAACTTAGACTTAACGTGCACAGGTGGACTTTCAAAAACTGTCACGCACACTTTCTGGCCAACACTTTTCAAGGTTTTCCCGATTCAGCCCGCGGCAATTTTGTAACACATTCAGCGTTGCCGGATTTTATCGCGAATTCAATAAGTTGAAACGCGGCGCGTTAACAGCGAACGCGCAAAAGCGAGC
>DATIPA010000140.1:0-2993 GCA_035472475.1 Xanthobacteraceae bacterium
GCTCGACGACTACCACGGGCGCCCGTGTCATCTCGCCCTCGATCTCGCCAGCCGCACCGACCTCGCAGCACTGGCGATCGTCTGTCCCGAGCGCGACGGCGGCTACGCCGTCTTTTGCCGCTCGTATCTGAACGAGGCCGCCGTGCTCGAGGCGCGCAACGCGTCCTATCCCGCCTGGGCCGCGGACGGCGACCTGATAATCACACCCGGCGAGGAGACGGACTTCGCGACGATCGAGGCCGACATCGTCGATCTGTGCAAGCGCCTGCGCGTCGAGAGTGTCGCCTACGACCCGTGGGGATCCACGCAGCTCGCCCAGCGGCTCGCCGCGGAGGGTGTGCCGGTCGTCGAGTTTCGCGCGACCACGCAGAACTTTTCGGAACCGACCAAGGAACTCGACGCGGCGATGCGCGCCGGCCGCCTCCGCCACGACGGCAACGGACCGCTCGCCTGGTGCATCGGCAACGTCGTCGGCCATTACGACGCGCGTAGCAACGTCTTTCCGCGCAAGGCCCGCCCGGAGAACAAGATCGACTGCGCAGTGGCGCTGATCATGGGCATCGCCCGCAGCATGACCGCACCCGGCCCCTCGATCTATGAGGGGCGAGGACTGCTCACTCTCGGATGAGCCTCTGGACCTGGCTGACCAGTTCCGGTCCGCCGCCGCCACCGATCCCGATCGAACCGTTGCCGCCGGCGACCGAAGCGTCGGTCGAGAAGCAGGGCATTGTCGGCGCGCTGAACAGCTTCGCCTTCCCGCAGCCGGCGCTCTTTGCCGCGCTCGGCGGTCACGCGTCGAGCACGGGTGTTCCGGTCACGCCATTGACCGCACTGCAGGCCGCCGCGGTCTACGGCTGCACGAAATGCATTAGCGAGGACATTGCGGGTCTGAAGATCCAGATCCGCCGCCGGCTGGCTGGCGGCGGCTGGGTGATCATAGAGAATCATCCGCTGGTTCACCTGTTCCGCCGGCCAAACCGCTGGCAGACGGCGTTTCAGTTCTGGTCCTACATGCTGACCGCCTATTGCCTGCGCGGCAATTCGTTTGTGGTCATTCAGCGCGACTGGAACGGGGCTCCGGACGCGCTCGTGCCGATCAGCCCGGATCGCGTGACACTGCAGATCGATCCGCAGGGCAACCTCTGGTACCGGGTCAATTCGCTGCATGTCGGCTTTGGCGTGCTGGTGCCGGCCGACGACATACTGCACATGAAAAACCTGTCGCTCGACGGCTACACCGGAATCTCACCGATTGCCTGCGCGCAGGACGTCATCGGCCTGGCACTCGCCGCGCAGCAGCACGGTGCGATCCTGTTCCGCCAGGGCGGCCAGATCGGCGGGGTGTTGCAGCATCCCGGCAAGCTCTCAAAGGAAGCTACCGACAACATCGCCCAGAGCTGGGCCAGCACTCACACGGGCGTCCAGAACGCGCACAAGGTCGCGGTCCTCGAAGAGGGCATGACCTTTGAAAAGGTCGCGATGACCAACGAGGACGCGCAATTTCTCGCGACCCGCCAGTTCCAGGTCATCGACATTTGCCGCCTCTTCCGCGTGCCGCCGCATAAGGTCGGCGAGTTGGGCCGCTCGACCTTCGGCAACGTCGAGCAACAGCAGCGTCAGTACATCGACGATTGCCTGCACTCGCACACCGACCAACTCGAGGGACTGGGCAACGATCAATTGCTGTTCGAGGACGAGCGCGCCGCCGGCTACGACATTCACTTCGATTTCACGTCGATGCTGCAGGGCGACCAGATCCAGCGCTTTCAGGCGTACCAGATCGGGCTCTTGAACGGGTTCCTGTCGCGCAACGAAGTCCGCGCCCGCGAGAACCTCAACCCGATCGCGGGCGGCGACGAGTACCGGGTGCCGCTCAACACCGCCGATCCGCTGCATCCCGAGAATATCCCGCAGCAGATCCCGCCCAGCAATGGCGCCGACAGCAGCGAGGCCGACGATGGAGCTGGTGAGCAGCTATAGGTTCAAGCAACTGGCCCGGCAGAAATCCTGCGGCTGCGCGGCACTCGGCGTGCGCAAGCAATCGATCGATACAGTCGAGAAGGTCGACGAGCGCACCTTGCGCTTTACGATCAGCTCGGGTGCCGTCGACCGCGATCTCGACATGATCAATCCGGCCGGCTGGCAGCTCGCCAACTACCAAAAAAACCCGGTCGTGTTGTGGGCGCATCAACCGACGATATTGCCGATCGGCAAGGCGATCGAGGTCAGCCAGAAGAACGATCGACTGACTTCGGTCGTCAGCTTCCTACCCGAGAAAGACTATGGCGCCGCTGGCGAATTTGCCGACCAGGTCTACCGCCTGGCGCGCGACGGCTATCTCGCCGCGACCAGCGTCGGCTTCCGCCCGATCCGCTGGGACTTCTCCCAGGACAAGGACCGCGGCGCCGAGGACTGGTTCTTCGGTGGCATCGACTACCATGAGCAGGAACTGGTCGAGTTGTCGCTGTGCACCGTGCCGAGCAATCCCGAGGCGCTGATCGAGCCGGGCACATTGGTCGAGACGATCGAGCCGCCGCCCGAGATCACCGCCGCGCTCGCTGCTGGCCGCGCCAAGCGCCGCCGCGCACTGGCTCTCGCCGAGGCGCTCGCGCGATAGGCCAATGCCGGTTCCCGCGCCGCACTCAGGCGAGTCGGAAGACGACTTCGTCAGCCGCTGCATGGGTGACGACGCCATGCAGGAATATGACGAAGAGCAGCGCGCCGCGATTTGTTACTCGACCCACCGCAACCGATCGACAACCCCGGAGGGCAAGATGCGATCGATCACCAGGCAACCCGAGCCCGAGGCCGGTGAGACCAGGGACGACTTTGTCAACAGATGCATGGCCTTCGAAGGTCTGCAGGACATGGACGCGGACCAGCGAATGGCGGTCTGCTCGGACGCCTACCGCCAGTCGGTGGCGGCGCCGGACGAGTCCGATGGGAACGGCGAAGCCGCGTTCCGGCCGCAGGAAAAACTCAGCGAGTTGAAG
>DATIPA010000141.1:0-21923 GCA_035472475.1 Xanthobacteraceae bacterium
CACAGCAGGCCCTGGACGGCGGCGAGGTGGCAGGGGATCTGCGACCACCACCAGTCGGCGAAGACGTTGGCGGGGAACAGCGGCCGCACGCCGTAGAACCTGCCGTCCGCCAGGAACTGCATGCCGATCGTGTTCAGAACCAGCACCAGCAGCAGCGCCGGGATGAACACGAGATAGATGCGCGCAAAGCGGTTGATCAGATAGGCGACGAGATCGAAGCGCGCCTGTGCGATCAGCCGCCACACCGATCCGCCGACCAGAAACCCGCTGACGATGAAGAACATCACAAGGCCCTCGTGCTGCAGACCGGACACGAGGTAAAATGCGCGAATCAGCGGGTTCGGATGTTCGACCTGGGCCATGCTGACGAGCAACAATCCGCGCGCATGCCCGAGCAGGACCAGCACCGCGGCCGACAGTCGAACGAAGTCGAGAAACGCCCAGTGGCGGCCGGTTTCGCTTCCGAGCCGAAGCTCGGACGCTCTGGTACTGGAGGTAAAATCCTGCGTCATTACCCGCGAGTGCCCCGATCCCGAAGGTCGCAATACGGTGCGGCACCCTCCGATGCGGACTGCAAAACCGTCCCGTACATGTCGGCAGCCTCTCTCACACCCGCGCTTGCGCCCGTCAAGCGCTTGCCCAAGACCTCCGGCGGGGCGCTGGCGATGCGCTGTAACCTGTTGAATCAAATCGTGTTCACAGCCGTTCGGACCCCCCTGTCGCCAGCCGGCTCCGGTCGTGTTAGTGGAAAAGCCGCCGGACGATAAGGGGTGGGCATGGCGCAATCAGAAATGGATCGGGATCGTCAGCTGCGCTTGGGCGTTGTCGGCATTGGCGTCATGGGTTCAAACCATGCGCGGGTGCTTGCCGAATTTCCTGGTGTCAAACTCGCGGTCGTCGCCGATCCGGATCCTGCCCAAACCGAGTTCGTCGGCGGTGCGCTCGGCTGTCCGACCGTGCGCGATGTTCACGAGCTGCTCGATCGCGGCGTCGACGCGGTCTCGATCGCGGCGCCCACGCATCTGCATCGCGAGATCGCCCTCACGTGCATCAAGCGCGGCGTGCATGTGATGGTCGAGAAACCGATCGCATCCTCGGTCGAAGAGGGCCGTGACATCATCGCGGCCGCGCGTACCGCGGGCGTCGTATTGATGGTCGGGCATGTCGAGCGCTTCAATCCGGCGGTGCAGGCCATCAAGGACGCGCTACGCGGGGAAGACATTTTGTCGATCGCCATCACGCGCGTCGGTCCGTTTCCGCCGCGCATGTCGAATGTCGGCGTGGTCATCGATCTCGCCGTGCACGACATCGACCTGATCGGATGGTTCACCGGATCCAAGATCGTCGAGGTCCAGCCGCAGCTCTCCAGCGCGAAGGCCGAGCGTGAGGACATCGCGCTACTGCAGTTTCGCACCGCCTCCGGCGTGCTCGCGCAGATCAACACCAACTGGCTCACGCCGTTCAAGGCGCGCACCGTGCATGTCGCGACCAAGCGCAAGTACGTGATCGGCGACCTGTTGACCCGGCAGGTGACCGAGTGTTTCGGCTTCCAGCCGGACGGCAGCTATTCGATGCGTCACCTGTCGGTCGGCCACGCCGAGCCGCTGCGCGCCGAACTCTCCGCATTCGTGCAGGCCATCCGCACCGGATGCGATCCGGCAGTGACCGGTGAAGAAGGCGTTGCCAGCCTTGAGATCGCCATCCGGTGCCTCAACGATCGCGTCGCCGACCTGCTGCCCCGCAAGACGCCGCGCCGGGTCGCCGGGTGATGAACCAGCATACCCGCTTGCAGGCAATCCCGTTCATCGATCTCGCCGCGCAGCGCCGTCGCTTGGCGCCGCGCATTGACGCGGCGATCGCGCGCGTAGTCGATCACTGCCAGTTCATCCTCGGCCCGGAGGTGCGCACGCTCGAGGCCGAGCTTGCCGCCTTCTGTGGCGCCCGCCATGCGCTCTCGTGCGCGAGCGGGACCGACGCGCTGCTTCTCGCACTGATGGCCAAGGGTATCGGTCCGGGCGACGCGGTGCTCTGCCCATCCTTTACCTTTTGCGCGACCGCCGAGGTGGCGGCGTTGCTCGGCGCGACGCCGGTGTTCGCCGATGTCGACGCCGCGACCTTCAACATCAACCCGGCGAGCCTGCGTCGCGCGATTGCGACGGCCAGGCGGCTCGGCCTCAAGCCGAAGGCGGTTATTCCGGTCGATCTCTTCGGACTGTCGGCGGATCACGATGCCATTGCCGAGATTACGCGGGCTGAGGGGTTGTTCGTGCTCGACGACGCCGCGCAGTCGTTCGGCGCAACCTACAAGGGGCGGCGCCTCGGCGCGCTCGCGCACGCGACGGCGACCAGCTTCTTTCCGGCGAAACCGCTTGGATGCTACGGCGACGGCGGCGCGATCTTCACCGATGACGACGAGCTGGCGGATACGATCCAGAGCCTGCGCGTGCACGGGCAGGGCACCGACAAATACGACAACACTCGGATCGGCCTGACCGGGCGGCTCGACAGCATCCAGGCGGCGGTGCTGCTCGAGAAGCTCGCGATCTTTCCGGACGAAATCGACGCGCGGCACGTGATCGCCCAGCGCTACGGCAAGGGCCTCGCCGACGTCGCCATCGTGCCGCGCGAACCCGACGGCTACCGGTCGGTGTGGGCCCAGTACACGATCCGGGTCGCGTTCGGCACGCGCGATCGGCTGGCGGCGGCGCTCAAGGCCGAGGGCATCCCGACCGCGATCTATTATCCCAAGCCGCTGCATTGGCAGACCGCATACCGCAATTTCCCAGTCGCCGACGGCGGGCTGCCGGTATCGGAGCGTCTGGCGGCCGAGGTCATCAGCCTGCCGATGCATCCCTATCTCGATCCGGACACGCAGGACCGGATCATCAACGCGGTGCGCCGCGGCTTGCGGCACTAAGCCCGGGCCGGCGGCTTCCTTCGGACGGTTTTTTGACGGCTGCCTACCAATGCATCGGCGCCCATTGTGCGTGCACAGAGACGCCCCCGTCTCCCTTCCAAATTCTCATCCAAGGCCGGAATCGGCAAAAAAGTAACCATAATTCAATCGTTTAGTTGGATGAGGAAACGGCCCTCAAATTCTCATCCAAGGGGGTCAAATTCTCATCCAAGGGTCCGGTCCTCCTTCCTGCGGAGGCGGCGAGGGGCCACTGACATAATCGCATGCTGTCCCGCATTCTGACCGTTGGCGGACTGACGCTCCTCTCGCGCGTCACCGGTTTTGCCCGCGACATCGTGCTGGCGGCGATCCTGGGCGCGGGTCCGCTGGCGGACGCGTTCTTCATCGCGCTCCGCCTGCCCAATCATTTCCGGGCGATCTTTGCCGAGGGCGCCTTCAACGCCGCGTTCGTGCCGGCCTATGCGCGCGTGCGCGGCCAGGGCGGCCCGGACGCGGCGAAGTACTTCGCCGACCGCATCTTCACGCTGCTGTTCGCGGTCGTACTGGTGCTGCTGGTGCTCGCACTCGTGTTCACCCCGACGGTGATCTCAGTGCTCGCGCCGGGGCTTGATCCGGAGCGGTTCACGCTCGCGACCGCGCTCACCCGCATCACCTTTCCGTATTTGCTGCTGGTGTCGCTGGTGACCCTCTACGGGGGCATTCTCAACACGTTGGGACGCTTTGCATCGCCGGCCGCCGCGCCGATCCTGCTCAACGTCGCAATGATCCTGACGCTCGGACTGGCGTGGCTGTTTCCGAGCGCCGGTTACGCCGCCGCCTGGGGTGTGCTGCTCGCGGGCTGTCTCGAGGCGCTGCTGGTCGGGTCCGACGCCTACGCCCAGGGCGTGTTGCCGCGCTTTGCACGCGCCAGGTTTGACGACGACCTCAAGCGCTTTTTCCGGGCGCTCGGCCCGGCGGTGCTGGGCTCGGCCGGAACGCAGATTGCGCTGTTCGCGGACACCATCATCGCAAGCTTTCTGCCGGCGGGCGCGCTCTCGGCGCTCTATTACGCCGATCGTCTCAATCAATTGCCGATCGGCGTGATCGGCATCGCGGTCGGCACGGTGCTGCTCCCGGAGATGGCCAGCCGGCTTGCGCGCGGGGACGAGGTCGGGGCGCGCGGCGCGCAAGACCGCGCGGTCGAGCTCACGCTGCTGATGTCGCTGCCATGCTTTGTGGCGTTTCTGATGGTGCCCGATCTCATCATGCTGGCGCTGTTCGGGCACGGGAAATTCACCGCCGCCGATGCGGCCAACGCCGGCGCCACGCTCGCGGCCTACACGGTCGGGCTGGTCCCGTTCGTGCTGGCGCGCGTGCTCTCGGCGACATTCCTGTCGCGCGGCGATACCGCGACCCCGGTGAAAGCACTCGCCGTCGGCGTCGCGGTCAACGTCGCGCTGAAGATCGTGCTGATGAAGCCGCTCGCGCAGGTCGGGCTCGCGTTCGCGACGTCGATCGGTGTCTGGATCAACGTCGCGCTGCTGTTGTGGTTTGCGCTGCGCACCCGCTTGCTGTCATTCGACCAGCGCCTGCAGACCTCGACATTGAAGTTGCTGGCGGCCGCCGCGATCCTGGCGCTCGCATTGTGGCTGGGTGAGCTGATCCTCGCCCCGCTGCTCGCGCCGTTGCCGCGGTTCCGGTCCGAGGCGCTGCTGCTTGCGCTCGCGGTCGTCGGCATGATCGCTTACGTGGGCACGATCATGCTGTTGTTCGACCGCAAGTGGTTTTCGGCTTTCCGCGGCCGGCCGGCGCCCGCAGCCGTGCCGCCGACCGCGGCAGCCTGATCAATCGCGGCCACCGCGCGGCCGCTCCTGCGCGGTCAGGGTAACGGTGCGGCGTGCGCCCTTGCGCAGCGTCTCGAGCAAAACCTCGCGACCGATCTTGTCCGCAGTCAAGGTCCGCACGAGATCGTCCGCGCCGGTGACGACCATTCCATCCAACGACAGAATGACGTCGCCGGCCGCGAGGCCGGCCCGGTCCGCCGGTCCGCCGGTCTCGACGCTCGAGATCATCACGGCGTTGTCCTGCGCCACGCCGGCCACATGCCGCAAGCGGCGCGGCAGCACTGTCTGTGCGGCAGCAATTCCCACGAACGACCGGCGCACGCGCCCGTGCCGCACCAATTCGCCGAGCACGAAGTTCGCGGTGTTGGCGGCGACCGCGAAGCAGATGCCCTGGGTCCCGAGGATGATCGCGGTATTGATACCGACCACCTCGCCGCGCGAAGACACTAGCGGCCCGCCCGAATTGCCCGGATTGAGCGCGGCGTCGGTCTGAATGATGTCGTCGATCAGCCGTCCGGTGCGCGCGCGCAACGAACGGCCCAACGCCGAGACGACGCCCGTCGTCACCGTCGATTCGAATCCGAGCGGGTTGCCGATCGCGATCACCAATTGGCCGCGCTTGAGCCATTTGGAATCGCCCAGGCGCGCCGCCGGCAGGGCGACGTTCTCCTCGACCCGCACCAGCGCCAGATCCGTATCGGGATCGTCGCCCATCACCCGGGCGTTGAGGTTGCGGCCGTCCGCCGTTGTCACCGCCATGCGGTTGGCACCGCCGATCACGTGACTGTTGGTCAGGATCAAGCCGTCCGGCGCCACAATGACGCCCGAGCCGGAGCCGCCGCGCCGGTCGCCGCGGGTGTGCATGCCGACAACGGCCGGACCGAGGCGCTCGACCACGTCAATTACGGCGCGCGAGTAGGCGTCGAGCAGCCGCGCGTCGGCGGGTTCGACGGTATCTGGGACGGGTTCGGCGTGGGATTCGTCAAACATTGGATTTAGTCTTGTGCGAGCGACCGGACAGGATTTGGCCGCCGCCCAGGGCGGCGACTATCGGCCATGTGGTCAGGTTGCGATGAGGACTTAGATATGGGAAGCGGTCAGCGGCGCGGAAAGTCCAAGCAGCCGGCCGCGGTCACGAACGCGCGATCCAGGATGTGTGCCGCGCCGCACCATATATATAAGGGGGCACCAAGAGCGCCGGGAAGGGCCTGGTGGGGAACATCTATGACCGCTTTTGCACGCTTTTTGGTCGCGGCCGCGATTCTGGGGGTTGCGACCGCCGGATGCAGCGAGGGCCAGCCGCAGCAGGCCAAGGGACCGCCGCCTCCGCCCGCGGTGACGGTTGCCAAGCCGGTCCGCAAACTGGTGGTCGACGAAGACGAGTACGTCGGACGCTTTGTTGCGGTCGATTCGGTCGAAATCCGCGCGCGCGTCGGCGGCTATCTCGAGAAGATCAACTTTACCGACGGCCAGATGGTGAAGGAGGGCGATGTCCTCTTTGTCATCGACCGCCGGCCGTACCGGCATGTGCTTGAGCAGGCCAAAGCCAATCTGGCGCAAGCTCGCGCCAACCTGGCGTACGCCCAGAGCGACCTCGATCGCGGCGCGCAGCTCGTCAAGGACAAGACCATCACGCAGCAGACATACGACCAGCGGCTGCAGACCAAGAACGTCGCGGAGGCCGCGGTCAAAGCCCAGGAAGAGGCCGTCGCGTCGGCCGAACTCGACCATCAGTTCACCGAGTTGAAAGCACCGATCAGCGGCCGCATCGGCGATCGTCGTGTCTCCGTCGGAAACCTTGTAACCGGCGGGATCAGTGGCAATTCGACCATGCTGGCCAATATCGTGTCGATTGATCCGATCCGGTTCGAATTCACCTTCGATGAGGCGGCTTACCTGCGTTACGAGCGGATGGCCAAGGAGGGCAAGGACGTCACCAGCCGCGAAGGCAGTGTCGTGGTATCGGTCAAGCTGCTCGATGAGAAGGACTTCCCCCATCAGGGTCGCCTGGACTTCGTCGACAACGTCATCGACAAGGCGTCGGGCACCATCCGCGGTCGCGCCGTCCTGTCCAATCCGGACGGTGTTTTGACTCCCGGCATGTTCGGGCGCATTCGCGTACCCGGAACGCCGCCGTACTTGGCGCTGCTGGTACCTGAGGTGGCAATCGGCACCGAGCAGGCGCGCAAATTCCTGCTGGTCGTCGCGTCCGACGGAACTGTCCAGCAGAAGTTCGTCACGTTCGGTCAGGCGGTCGGCCAGATGCGAGTCGTCAAGGACGGGCTTTCACCCGACGATCGCGTCGTCGTCAACGGGTTAATGCGGGCGCGGCCGGGTCAGAAGGTGACGCCGCAGGAGGAGGGGGCCCCGCTGGTCGGTCCTGGGCAGCCGTCGGCAGACGCCGGCTCCGTTAAGGCGGCGGATTGATTCGGCTGCGGCTGATCGAACGCGTTTTGCGGATATGATCGCATGAAGCTCTCACACTTTTTCATCGATCGGCCGATTTTTGCGTCCGTCGTCTCGATCGTATTCGTGATCCTCGGCGCGGTGTCGTATGTGCGTTTGCCGGTCGCGCAGTATCCGGAGATCGCGCCCCCCGTCATCACGGTGACCGGTCAGTATCCGGGCGCCAGCGCCGAGACCGTAGCAGATACGGTGGTCGCGCCGATTGAGCAGCAGATCAACGGCGTCGAGCAGATGCTCTACATCTCCTCGAACTCGACCGCCGACGGCAAGTTTACCATCTCGGTGACGTTCGATATTGGCGTCAATCTCGATATTGCGCAGGTGCAAGTGCAGAACCGGGTGGCGATCGCGAGCCCGCGCCTGCCCCAGCAGGTGCAGCAGATCGGTGTCGTGGTGGCCAAAAGTTCGCCCGATATTCTGATGGTGGTGAACCTCTACTCACCTGACAAAAGCCGCGATCCGCTGTTCATCACCAACTACGCCAACATCCAGATCAAGGATGTCCTCACGCGGCTCGATGGCGTCGGCTCGATCACGGTGTTCGGTGCGCGCGACTACGCCATGCAGGTCTGGCTTGATCCGGACAAGCTGCAATCGCTCAATCTCACGGCTCTCGACGTGACCCAGGCCCTCCAGGGCCAGAACGTGCAAGTCGCGTCCGGGGTGCTCAACCAACCACCAGTGCCCAGCCAGCTCGCCTTCCAGGTGGCGGTGCGAACGCTTGGGCGGCTCTCCGAGCCGGAAGAGTTTGCCAACATCATCGTCAAGCAGACCGCCGATGCCGTCGTGCGCGTGCGCGACGTAGCGCGAGTCGAGCTCACCGGTCAGGACTTCACCACCAACTCTTATCTCGACCACGATCCCTCCGTCGCCATCGCGGTGTTCCAGCGGCCGGGCTCCAATGCGCTGGCAACCGGCAAGTCGGTGCGGGAAACCAGCGCCTTGCTGGCCAAGGATTTCCCGCCCGGAATCGCTTACGAGATCATCTACGACCCGACGCAGTTCATCGCCGAGTCGGTCAATGCGGTGATCGATACGATCTGGAAGGCGATCATATTGGTCGTGCTGGTTGTTCTATTGTTCTTGCAGACCTGGCGCGCGGCGGTCATCCCGATCATTGCCATTCCGGTCTCGCTCGTCGGCACGTTTTTTGTGATGGCCATGGTCGGATTTTCGATCAACAACCTGTCCCTGTTCGGGATCGTGCTGGCGATCGGCATCGTGGTCGACGATGCGATCGTCGTGGTCGAGAACGTCGAGCGCAATATCGCGGCCGGTCTTTCGCCGCGCGACGCCGCCGTCCGCAGCATGGACGAGGTCGGCGCCGCGCTGGTTGCGATCGCCCTGGTGCTGTGCGCGGTGTTCATCCCGTCCGCGTTCATCACCGGCATTTCCGGTCAGTTCTACCGTCAGTTCGCGTTGACGATCGCGGGCGCGACCGTTATTTCGCTGATCGTGTCGTTGACCCTGTCGCCGGCGCTATGCGCGCTGTTGCTCCAACCGCACGATAAGGAACACCGCGACCGCTGGTGGGAGAAACCGATACACGGCGCGTTCGGCCTGTTCAATCGCGGCTTCGCCGCTGCGACCAACGGCTATGGCTGGCTCGCGGGTAGGGTCGTGCGGATCGCCGGTCTCATGCTGGTCGTTTACGTCGGGATTATCGCAGCCGGTGGCTACATCTTCTCGCACGCGCCTTCGGGTTTTATTCCGCAGCAGGACCGCAACTACCTGATCGGTGTGGCGCAGCTTCCCCCTGGCGCGTCCTTGTCGCGCACGGACGAGGTGGTGCGGCGCATGGTTGATATCGCCTTGAAGACCCCGGGCGTTAATCACGTGATCAACATCGTCGGGTTTTCCGGAGCGACGTTTACCAACGCCCCCAACGCCGCGGCGATGTTCATCGTGCTTGATCCGTTTGACAAGCGTGCCGGCAATCCCGGCCTGTCTGCCGACGCGATCCAGCGCACGTTGTTCGGCAAGTTTGCGCCGATTCAGGAGGGGCTCGTTCTGGTCGTGCAGCCGCCCGCGGTGCAGGGCATTGGCAACGCCGGCGGCTTCCGCATGATGGTCGAGGACCGGGCCGGCAAAGGGCCGGGCGCACTGCAGGACGCCGCCTATGCGATGATGGGCAAGGCCGTGCAGACGCCGGGCCTGGTTCAAGTATTCACTTTGTTTGAGAACCAGACCCCGCAGGTCTACCTGGACATCGATCGCACCCGGGTCGAGCTTCTCGGCATCAACGTGCCGGACGTGTTCAACACCCTGCAAACCTACATCGGGTCGCTCTACGTCAACGACTTCAATCTGTTCGGGCGAACCTTCCGGGTGCAGGCGCAGGCGGCGAGCCCGTATCGGCTCGACCCACAGGACGTCCTGAACCTGCGCGTGCGCAATTCCGCCGGCAATACCGTGCCGCTCGGGTCGTTCACGACCGTGCGCGATATCGCGGGACCCTACCGGGTGCCGCGCTACAACATCTATCCGGCCGCCGAGCTCGACGGCCAAGCCGCCCCCGGCTACTCGCAGGGGCAGGCGATCGAGATCATGGAGGGCCTCGCCAAGCAGGTCCTGCCGGAAGGTTTCAAGTTCGAGTGGACGACGCTGGCATTTCAGGAGATCCGTGCGGGCAGCACTGCGGCGTTCGCGTTCGGGCTCGGCGTGGTGTTCGTGTTCCTGGTTCTGGCCGCGCAATTCGAAAGCCTGACGCTACCGCTCGCTGTGGTGCTGATCGTGCCGATGTGCCTCGTGTCCGCGATCATCGGCGTGTTGCTGCGCGGACAGGATAACAACATTCTGACCCAGGTCGGATTCGTGGTGTTGATCGCGCTGGCGGCAAAGAACGCGATTCTGATCGTCGAGTTCGCCCGCCAGCTTGAAGATCAAGGCCGCGATCGATTCGCGGCGGCGGTCGAAGCCGCGCATCTGCGCTTCCGGCCGATCCTGATGACCTCGCTCGCGTTCATCTTCGGCGTGGTTCCGCTGGTCTGGGCGATCGGCGCGGGGTCTGAACTGCGCCAGACGCTGGGCACCACTGTGTTCTCGGGCATGATCGGGGTCACCCTGTTCGGCCTAATATTCACGCCGGTGTTCTACGTGCTGTGCCGGCGGCTTGCGCTGCGCGGCGGGCGGCGGCCGCAGGCGTCGGCGTCGACGCAGGCGGCGGAATAGCGCCACGGAGGCGACATGGTCACCATTGCGGCCGACGCACCAAGCCGCATCATTCGCTGGCACTATCTCTACTACGCCGGCCTCGCACTACTCGTCATGGTCGCCGCGATCACAAGCCACGATCGCTGGTTTCTCAACTTCGTGCATGTCATGTGCGGAGTGATGTGGACCGGTATTGATCTGTTCATGGGGTTTATCGTCGGGCCGATTCTGCGGCGCCTACCGCTCGCCGCGCGCCGCGAGGTGATCACGCGTCTTGTCCCCAGAACGTTGTTTCTGATGCCGACGCTCGCGATCATCACCGGCACAACGGGCTGGTTTCTGGCCAAGGACCTCGGCTTTACCGAACTTCCCTGGCCGGAATACGGTTGGATCGCGGCCGCGCTCGTGCTGGTCGCGCTGATGACCGTCCTGGGGACCGGCTATCTGCTTCCTACCAATCTCTGGGTCTGTTTCCAGCTGCAGAAGGCGGTGCCCGATCATGAGAAGATCGGACGCGTCATGCGCAACTTTTTCTACGCGGTCGCCGCGCAAGGCCTGATGCAGGTCACGACCATCGTTATCATGGCGCGCCTCGTATCCGGGATATGAGGCCGTTGAGTTTCGCCAGCGATTTTGACGTCTAACGAAGGTTCCAGGTCGCAGCCGGCACCCCGTAACACATCATTGAGGTCAATCAGGCAGATGAACCAGGTGAAGTTTGGCATTTCTCAGAGCGTCCTGCGCATGGAAGACGATCCGCTGCTGCGCGGCGCGGGGCGCTATACGTCCGATCACATGCCGGCCGGCACGCTGCACGCCGTGGTGCTGCGCTCGCCCCACGCCAATGCGGAATTTAGCATCACCGATGTGAGCAAGGCGCGTGGCTTACCAGGCGTGCGTCTGATCCTGACCGGTACCGACACCGCCGAGCTTGGCAAGTTGCCGCTCATGTTTCCAATCCCGGGCGTGACCATCATGCCACCGCCCTACGACATTCTCGCGCGCGATGCGGTCCATCACGTCGGCGACGCCATCGCGTTCGTGGTTGCCGACACCCTGGCGCAGGCCAAGGACGCGGCCGAGGCAATCATTGTTGACTGGACGCCGCGGTCGGCGGTGGTCGACGCGGTCACCGCGCTCGCGCCGGGAGCGCCGCTGGTGTGGCCAGATCGCCCCGGCAACCTGGCGTTCGAGAAATCGATCGGCGACAAGGAGAAGACCGACGCGGCCTTTCGCAAGGCTGCCAAGACTGTGTCCCTGACCATCGTCAATCAACGTCTCGTCACCAACTATCTCGACACCCGGGCGGCCGTAGCGGAATACGACGAGGCCAAGGATCGGCTCACGCTCACGCTGGGCAGCCAGGGCCCGCACCGCATCCGCGACGTACTGTGCAAGATGATCCTGAATATCCCGGTCGAGAACATGCGCGTGATCACGCCGGACACCGGCGGCGGGTTTGGCACCAAGCTGTTTCCGTATCGCGAATACGCGCTGGTCGCGGTCGCCGCCAAGAAGCTCAAGCGTCCGGTCACCTGGGTCGCCGAGCGCACCGAGCATTTCCTCTGCGACGCGCAGGGCCGCGACAACGTCACCACCGCGGAACTTGCGCTCGACGCCAACAACAAATTCCTAGCGCTGCGGGTGGACACGGTTGCCGACATGGGCGGTTATCTATCGGCTTTTGCGCCCTACATCCCCTACGGGGGCGCCGGCATGCTGCCCGGGGTCTACGATTTTCCGACCTGCTACGCGCGGGTGCGGGCCGCCTATACCAACACGCTGCCGGTCGACGCGTATCGGGGCGCGGGGCGGCCGGAAGCATCCTACGTGCTCGAGCGGCTGGTCGACGTGGCGGCGCGCGATCTCGGCGTTGAGCCCGACGCGCTGCGCAAGAGGAATTTCATCAAGCCGAGCCAGATGCCCTACACGACTCCGACCGAGAAAGTCTACGATTCCGGCGAGTTCGCGGCCCACATGGCGCGCGCCCAGGAGGTCGGCGACTGGAAGGGCTTTCGCAAGCGCTGGGCGCAAGCGCGCCGGCGCAACAAGCTGCGCGGTATCGGGCTTGCAACCTACATCGAAGTCTGCGGCGGCGCCGGTCCGCAGCTCGCGATCGTGCAGCTCGAGCGTGATGGCAACGCCAAGGTGGTGATCGGCTCGCAGTCGACGGGGCAGGGCCACCAGACCGCCTACGCGCAGTTGATTGCCGAACATCTGGATCTGCCGCCCGATCGCGTGACAGTGGTGCAGGGCGACACCGACTCGATTGCGTCGGGCTTCGGGACCGGGGGTTCAAGCTCGATTCCCGCGGGCGGCGCCTCGGTGTCGGTCGCCGCCAGGAAACTTGCCGACAACCTCAAGAAGCTCGCCGCCGACGCGCTGGAGGCCGGTGCAAACGACCTCGAAATGGCCGATGGCCGGGTGCGCGTGGTCGGGACTGATCGCACAGTAAGTTTCAGCGAGCTCGCCGCGCGTGGAAAGCCTGATCAGCTCACCGCCGAGGACGCCTGGACGCCGCAACCGACGTTTCCGAACGGAACGCATCTGGTCGAAGTCGAGATCGATCCGCTGACGGGACAGATCGAAATCGTGAGCTATGTGGTGGTCGATGATTTCGGCGTCACCATCAATCCGCTGCTGCTGGAAGGTCAGGTCGTGGGCGGTGCCGTGCAGGGGATTGGCCAAGCCCTCATGGAGCGCACCGTCTACGACAAGGACTCGGGCCAACTGGTAACCGCCTCGCTGATGGACTATGCGCTACCGCGCGCCGACGACGCGCCGGCGTTCCATTTCGAGACCCGAAATATCCCTTGCACCGTCAACATCCTCGGCGTGAAAGGAGCAGGGGAGGCCGGCACGATCGGCGCAGCCCCGGCGGTCATGAACGCGGTCGCGGATGCGCTCTGGCGCGCCTATCGCATCCGTCACATCGACATGCCGGCGACGCCCGAGCGGGTGTGGGCGGCGATTCACGAAGGAATGCGCCTGCACACGCTGTGAGCGCGCCGGCGGGCGCTCAACCTGCGGTTCGCACCTGGGCGGTTATCGGGGTGCGCCGGAATAGCGTCGTCGGACACGGTGTTTAACTGAGGCAACTCAAAATGGGGCACCTGTGGACCAACATCAGAGGGAGCGAAACGTCGTGATCCGCATGGTTATCACAGCCTCCGCGCTTGCAGCCGCCTTCAGCGTCGCCTTGGCGCAGGACGATCCGATTGCCGCCCGCCAGGCATTGATGAAGTCCAACGGCCAGCAGGCGGCGCTTGGCGCCAAGATGGTCAAGGGCGAAGAGCCTTTTGATCTCGCCAAGGCCAAGGCCATCTTCGTTGCTATTGAGGGCGTGGCGAACAAGGCACCGGCCCTGTTCCCGGCGAACTCCAAGACCGGCGGCGATACGGCGGCTGATCCCAAGATCTGGAGCAACATGGATGATTTCAAAGCGATGTTTGCAAAACTTGGCGCCGACGCCAAGGCAGCGCAGAGTTCCGTCACGGACCTTGAGAGTTTCAAGGCGGCGTTCGGGAATGTCGGCAAGGATTGCGGCGGCTGCCACCAAACTTATCGCATAAAGAAGAGTTGATTTGACGCTCGGCGACGATCAGGGCGGCGCTTGCGCCGCCCTTTTCGTTTCGCGCAAGGAACGTTGCCCGCTACCGGCTTTGCGGGGAATTTCCTCCACCCGGAGAGGATCTGCACTCGTTGTGATGTTTCGTCAGAATGACCGGGCCCGCTGTGGAGCTGGAAGGAGAAGCAATGATCCGCACCGTCATCGCAACCTCTCTGCTCGCGGCTGGACTTGTCGCCGCACTCGCACAGTCCGACCCTATCGCGGAGCGTAAAGAATTGATGTCGTTGAACGGAAAAGCCTTCTTTGGCGATCTTAACCGGATGATGCGGGGACAGGCACCTTACGACCAGGCCAAAGTTGATGCTGCATTCGCTCAACTCCTGACGTCGGCCAAGACATTTACAAGCCTCTATCCCGATAATGCCAAGCCCGGTGCCACGACCAGCGCATCGCCTGAGGACAAATACAGCGCGTCGCCCAAGGTCTGGGAGAACAAAACCGATTTCGAAGCCAAGAATGCGGACCTCGTGAAAGTGGTCACGTCGGTTCGTGGCAACGTCAAGGATCTCGACTCGGTCAAGCGCGCTTTTGCGGACGTCTCAAAGGCGTGCGACGCCTGTCACGAGACCTATCGGCTCCGCGCCAACTGACTTTGATTGAGCTGACTTTAGCCGCCGGGCGTTGTCCGGCGGCTTTTTTGCGAGCCACGCCGCGACTATTTCGTCACTTGACCGCGAATTTCGCCGCCGGGATTGGCCGCCGTGTGGACGTTGACATAGAGGCGGCCAGCCATCAGGTCGGCGGCCTGGGCATCGGTCAGCGTCGCCGACCCTTCGGCCGGACTTGTGGCGATGTTCTGAATGGGAATCATCACGCCGGCGTTCTTGCCGGGCTCCGCGGGACCATGAAAATGCGCCGCGGTCGCAGGGCCGGTCAGCCCCGAATAGGAGACCTTCCAGCTGAGTTTCTTGCTCTGCGTGTCATAAGTGACGTCGGCCGTTCCTGAACCACTGCCCGCGTTGGGTGGAACCTCGCTGGCACTCTTGAGGGCAACCTTGTAGGTCAACGTTTCGGCGCGCACATTACCCGCGTAGCCGAGGGTCATTGCGAGGGCAAGACCGCCAATGCCGATCCGGAATAAGATGGCGTTCATGGGAGTCTCCTTCCGTTGAGCCGACGCGAAAGTCTGGCGATAGTCTGCCAAACCCCGCAATTGTCAGGATATTCCGCGACTCTCAGTGTTAGCCCGGAGGGAGGACTTCACTGTTGCGCAAGCTTGTGATCGGGGCAGTAGCTGCTGTCGTCTTCGGCTTGGTGGCGTTCTCGATCATCACCGCGCCGGCGACGGTGCCTGCGAGTGCGCTGCCGCCGCGCGCGCCTGATCTCGCAAGCGGTAAGGTGATGTTCTATGCTGGCGGCTGCGCATCCTGTCATGCCAGCGTCGGGCAGCGCGATCCCACCCGCTTGGGAGGAGGGCTCGCACTCCAGTCACCATTCGGCACGTTCTACGCGCCCAACATTTCGCCCGATCGCGACGACGGCATCGGCCGCTGGAGCGAAGCTGATTTTGTAACTGCGCTGTGGAAGGGCACATCGCCCGACGGCCAGCACCTCTACCCGGCGTTTCCTTACACGTCCTACCAGCGGATCGCGCTCGATGACGCCCGCGACCTGTTCGCCTATTTGCGCACCCTGCCCGCCGTCGCCGGCAAGGCGCCGCCCCACCAGGTGCCGTTTCCAATCAGCTGGCGGCCGTTGCTCGGTGGATGGAAGTTTTTGTTTCTCAACGGCCAGCCGTTTCGACCCGATCCCTCGAAATCGGCGCAGTGGAACCGCGGCGCTTATCTCGTCAACGGACCCGGGCACTGCGCCGAGTGTCACAGCCCGCGCAACGTCCTGGGCGGGATCGAGACCGAGAAGCGGTTCGCCGGCGGGCCGGACCTCGAGGGCAAGGGCTGGGTCCCCAACATCACGCAGAAAGGGCTCGCAAACTATTCCGAGAAGGACATTGCTTATCTGCTCGACACCGGCCAAACCCTGGATGGGGACTCGGTCGGCGGGCCCATGGCGGAGGTGATCCGCAACACATCGCAACTTCCGGCCGCGGATCGCGAAGCGATGGCGGTCTATCTGAAATCGCTGCCCCCGGTGGAGGGTCCGCCGCGGCCGCAAAAGAAGTAGGCTGTTGCGGCCGGTTTGAAACCGGACCGGTTGGCGACCCCGGCACAAGTCTTACGCATCCGCCCCATTTTCCGCCGCCACGCCCGCTGCTACCGTGCTAACCGTGAGGCGGGAGGGCCGCACATCCATGAGTGCCGAGGTTATCCTCGCAACCGAGAACCTGACCAAAGAGTTCGCCGGCTTTGTTGCGGTGAACGGAGTCGATCTCAAGGTCGCGCGCGGGACGATTCACGCGTTGATCGGTCCGAACGGCGCAGGCAAGACCACCTGCTTCAATCTGCTGACGAAGTTCCTGCATCCGACGCGCGGTCGCATCGTCTATAACGGGCGCGACATCACAACGATGGCGCCAGCCGACGTCGCCCGGCTCGGGCTCGTGCGTTCGTTCCAGATCTCGGCGGTGTTTCCCAACCTGACCGTGCTCGAAAACGTACGCATTGCGCTGCAGCGCCAACGCGGCTCATCCTATGATTTCTGGCGTTCCAAGCGGGTCCTCGATCGCTTCAACGACGCCGCGCTGGCCCTGATCGGCGATGTCGGCCTGACCGCTTTTGCGCACGTGCGCGCCGTGGAGCTTCCGTACGGCCGGAAACGCGCATTGGAAATCGCCACCACCTTGGCGCTCGATCCCGAGATGTTGTTGCTGGACGAGCCCATGGCCGGCATGGGCCACGAGGATATCGACCGTATCAGCGCGCTCATTAAATCGGTCGCGACCAAGCGCACCGTGCTGATGGTCGAGCACAATCTGAGCGTGGTTGCGAGCCTGTCCCACCGCATCACCGTGCTGACGCGCGGACGCGTGCTCGCGGAGGGTGACTACGCGACCGTGTCGGCGGATCCGGGAGTGCGGGAAGCCTACTTGGGGGTAGGGCATGCTTGATGGGACGCCCATGCCGTTGCTGGCGGTCAAGGACCTCCAGGCCTGGTATGGGGAATCCCATGTACTGCATGGGGTCACGTTCGACGTCTTTGGCGGCGAAGTGGTGACGCTGCTCGGGCGCAACGGCGCCGGCAAGACGACCACGCTGAAATCGATCATGGGGATCATCGGCGCGCGCACCGGCTCCGTGATCTACGAGGCCAACCAGCTGATCGGGCTCACCAGCGATCGTATCGCACGGCTCGGTATTGCGTTTTGCCCGGAAGAGCGCGGCATCTTCGCGAGCCTGAGCGTCAGGGAGAACCTGCTGTTGCCGCCCAAGGTGCTTCCCGACGGGCTTGAGGTCGAGCGCGTCTTCGAGCTGTTTCCCAACTTGAAGGAGCGCTTGACGAGTCAGGGGACCAAGCTATCGGGCGGCGAGCAGCAGATGCTCGCCATCGGCCGCATCCTGCGCACTGGTGCGCGCCTGTTGCTGCTCGATGAGCCGACCGAGGGGCTCGCGCCGGTTATCATCCAGCAGATCGGCAAGACGATCAGCCTGCTTAAGCAGCAAGGTTTCACGATCTTGCTGGTTGAGCAGAACTTTCAATTCGCCTCGACTATTGCGGATCGTTACTACGTGATGGAACATGGGAGCATCATCGATGCCTTCGCAAATACCGAGCTGGAGGCCAATCTCGACAAGCTCCACGACTATCTTGGCGTTTAAAGTCGGGGCGCAGCAACAGGGAGAATGCCAATGCGAAAACTCATCGGTTACGCAGCCTTCGCGCTCGCGCTCGGATGCGCTGCCGCGCAGGCGCAGAATTCCGACGGCACCATCAAGATCGGCGTGCTCAACGACATGTCGGGGCTTTATTCCGATCTGTCGGGGCAGGGGTCGGTTGCCGCCGCCCGCATGGCGGTCGAGGATTTCGGCGCTGCCGCCAAAGGCATGAAGGTTGAAATTGTGAGCGCCGACCACCAGAACAAACCGGATGTCGGCTCCAACATCGCGCGCACCTGGTTCGACGTCGACAAGGTCGACGTCATTGTCGACGTGCCGACGTCATCGGTGGCGCTCGCGGTCAACGAGATCGCCCGCGAAAAGAACAAGGTGTTCCTGGTGTCGGGCGCCGCGGCCTCCGACCTCACCGGGCCGAAGTGTTCGCCCAACACCGTGCACTGGACCTATGACACCTGGGCGCTCGCCAACGGCACCGGCAAGGCCATGGTCAAGACCGGCGGCGATACCTGGTTCTTCATCACGGCCGACTATGCGTTCGGCAAAGCACTCGAACGCGACACCGCCGAGGTTGTGGTTGCGAACGGCGGCAAGGTGCTGGGCAGCGTGCGCCATCCTTTCCCGGGAACCGACTTTTCGTCCTTCCTCCTGCAGGCGCAGGCTTCCAAGGCCAAGGTCATCGGCCTCGCCAACGCGGGCGGTGATACCATCAACTCGGTCAAGCAGGCGGCCGAATTCGGCATCACCCAGGGCGGTCAGAACCTCGCCGGTCTGCTGGTCTTCATCACCGATGTACACGCGCTCGGCCTGCAGACCGCGCAAGGGCTGGCTCTGACCGAATCGTTCTATTGGGACCAGAACGACGCAACGCGGGCGTTCGCCAAGCGCTTTGCCCCACAGTTCAAGAACAACATGCCGACCATGGTGCAGGCCGGCGTCTATGCGGCGGTGCTGCACTATCTGAAAGCGGTCGAGGCGCTGAAGAGCGACGCCGACGGCAAGGCGGTGGTCGCCAAGATGAAGGAGCTGCCGACGGATGATCCGCTGTTCGGCAAGGGGACGATCCGGGTCGACGGCCGGCACTTGCACGACATGTATTTGTTCGAAGTCAAGAAGCCGAGCGAATCGAAGGGACCGTGGGACTACTACAAATTGCGCGCTACGATCCCCGCCGCCGAAGCGTTCCGCCCGCTCAAGGACGGCGGTTGCCCGCTGGTGAGCGGGTAGTCGGCGGGGCTAACACCGCGTCGATCGCGCGGGCCGCAACGCGCGCTCTCTCCCCGAACCCGGGGAGAGAGCGTCGCTCCGGTTAGACGGGCGAACACGTCATGTTCCAGATTTTCGGCATTCCGTCGCAAGCCTTGTTCGGTCAGCTTCTGCTCGGCCTGATCAACGGCTCGTTCTATGCCTTGCTGAGCCTCGGGCTCGCTGTCATCTTTGGTATGCTGAACGTCATCAACTTCGCCCACGGCGCCCAGTACATGCTGGGCGCGTTCACCGCGTTTTTCCTGCTGCAATACCTCGGGCTCGGCTACTGGTGGGCGATCGTCATTGCGCCGATCGTTGTCGGCATCATTGGCATGATCATCGAGCGCCTGTTCCTCAAGCGCCTGCAGAACCTCGATCATCTTTACGGGTTACTGCTGACGTTCGGCCTCGCGCTCATCATTGAGGGCGTCTTTCGAAATTTCTTCGGTTCCTCCGGCTTGCCCTACGCCGTACCACCGTCGCTGCAAGGCGGCACCAACCTCGGCTTCATGTTTCTGCCGAACTACCGCGCCTGGGTGGTGATATTCTCGCTTGCGGTTTGCCTCGTCACCTGGTTCCTGATCGAGCGCACCAAGCTCGGCGCTTATTTGCGAGCCGCGACCGAGAATCCCACCTTGGTCCGCGCGTTCGGCATCAACGTGCCGCGGCTGATCACCGTCACCTATGGGGTCGGCGTTGGCCTTGCCGCGCTCGCCGGCGTCATGGCCGCGCCGATTTACAACGTCAGCCCGCAGATGGGAGCCAATCTGATCATCGTGGTGTTCGCTGTCGTGGTGATCGGCGGCATGGGCTCGATCATGGGCGCGATTGTGACTGGCTTCGGGCTCGGTCTCATCGAGGGGCTCACCAAGGTGTTCTTTCCGCAGGCCGCCAACACCGCGATCTTCGTGATCATGGCGATTGTTCTGCTGGTGCGGCCCGCGGGACTGTTTGGACGGCGGATCTGACATGGCGGTGAGCGTCGCTAAACCGCAGGCCTTGTTCGCGCCCGGGCGCAGCGAGGTCATTGCGTTTTTGGTGACGACCGCGGTCTTCGTGGTCGCGCCGATGTTCGCCTATCCGGTGTTTCTGATGAAGGTGCTGTGCTTTGCGCTATTCGCATGCGCCTTCAACCTGCTGATCGGCTACGTCGGGCTGTTGTCGTTCGGGCATGCATTGTTCTTCGGCTGGGCAAGCTACATCAGCGCGCATGCAGCCAAGGTCTGGGGCCTATCACCGGAACTTGCAATTCTCGCCGGCACCGCGACAGCCGCGGTGCTCGGCATCGTGGTCGGAGCGCTGGCGATCCGCCGCCAGGGCATTTACTTCGCGATGATCACACTGGCGCTGGCGCAAATGATGTACTTTTTTGCCGTGCAGGCGCCGTTCACCCATGGCGAGGACGGCATCCAGGCAGTCCCGCGCGGGCGCCTGTTCGGCGTCATCGATCTGTCTAATCAGACCAACATGTACGTCACCGTGCTGGTGATCTTCCTCGTATGCTTCCTGCTAATCTATCGCATCATCAATTCACCGTTCGGCGAGGTGCTCAAAGCGATTCGCGAGAATGAGCCGCGTGCAATTTCGCTCGGCTATCAGGTTGATCGCTACAAACTCATGGCGTTCGTGCTCTCCGCGACTTTTGCGGGTGTCGCTGGTGCCACCAAGGCGCTGGTGTTTCAACTCGCCTCGCTCACCGACGTGGACTGGCCGATGTCGGGCGAGGTGGTGCTGATGACGCTGGTCGGCGGGCTTGGAACCGTGTTTGGGCCGGCGGCGGGCGCATTCTTCATGGTGACCCTGGAGAATTATCTCACCACCATGGGCCAGTGGGTGTTCGTGGTCCAGGGCGTGATTTTCGTCGTCTGCGTGATGGTGTTTCGTCGCGGCATCGTCGGCGAAATCGCGCATTTGACCCGGGTCAAGCTCTAACCGGCACTGGTCCAAGCGCTGACAGGGTGCCGTAGCGAGGCTCCCCCGCCAGGTTGATCGAGTCGATGCGGGAGCGCATGCCTCACATGCCTGTTCCGGCGCTCGCCGGCGTGCGAAGAAGCGTCCGTTCGTAATCCGGAAGTTCTCCCCGCGCCCTCGATGAACGTTCCCTTCGCCATCGCGATCAAGCTTGTGTCGGTGCTGCTGCTCGCAGTGATGAGCGCGCTCATCCGCGCCGCCGGCAGCAAGTTCCCGCTCGGCGAGATCGTGTTCTTTCGGAGCGCATTCGCGGTCCTGCCGGTGTTCGCAATCTACGCTGCGCGAGGGAAGCTGCTTGCGGCGGTGCGCACCGAACGTCCGTTCGGCCATCTCGGCCGCGGGCTCCTGGGCATCGCGTCCATGTTCCTCAACTTTGCCGCGCTGGCGCGGCTGCCGCTGATGGATGCGACCGCGATCTCCTTTGCGGCTCCGCTCATCACGGTCGTGCTCGCGGCGATCGTGCTCAACGAGCATGTGCGCGCCTACCGCTGGTGGGCGGTGAGTCTTGGCTTTGTCGGGATTATCGTGATGCTGTGGCCTTATCTCGATATCTGGAGCCTGTTCTATGTCGGTTCGCCGGCGCGCACGATCGGAGCGCTGTGCGCCACGGTGGCATGCTTCACCAATGCCGGTACGGTCATTCAAACCCGCCGGTTGACCGACAGTGAAAGCACGCCGGCAATCGTGTTCTATTTCTCGCTGATCTGCGCAATTGCCGGCCTGGCAACCCTGCCGTTCGGCTGGATTATGCCCACGCGCCTGGAGTTTCTCGGACTGGCCATGATTGGCGTGTTGGGCGGGCTCTCCCACCTCCTGCTCACCGAGAGCTATCGCTATGCACCCGCCTCGGTGGTGGCTCCGTTCGACTATACGGCGATGATTTGGGCCTTCCTGCTTGGCTACCTGGTGTTCGGCGAACTGCCGAGCGGGTTCGTGTTCGTGGGCGCCGCCGTTGTGGTGGCGTGCGGACTATTCGTGATCTGGCG
>DATIPA010000142.1:0-29354 GCA_035472475.1 Xanthobacteraceae bacterium
GTAGGGCAGCGCCTTGAACAGCGACGCGCTGATCGCGTGATTGTTTCCGGTCATCGACAGCGTATAGCCGTCGGGTGGAGCCGACAGTCCCGCCTGGGCGGCGATGATCGCACCGGCGCCGGGACGGTTCTCGACGATGAACTGCTGGCCGAGGCGCTCGCTGAGCTTGTGCGCCACGATCCGCATGGTGACGTCGGCAACGCCGCCAGGCCCATACGGAACAATGATGCGCACCGGCCGGTCCGGATAGCCGGATTGCGCCCAGGCCGGGTCGCGCGCGAGCACGCCGTCCATGCCGACGGCCATCGCGCCAAGCACGACAGCGGCTAACCATGCCTTGGCGTTGGGGGAATTCACCAGCTTAAGCACGCGTGTTCCGCTCATTGCGGAGCGAATGGTAGCGCATTTCGGGGTGGTGAAGTCTCGCTAGTTGGGCCTCCCTAGCCGCTTGCCAAATTCAGTCGTGCGCGGACGGCTCGCGCATCATTGTGAACGCGGCGCGCGCGGGCATCGCGGCGCGCCGCGTTGAACTGCGTGCGCTCACCAGCGCCGCCACCAGTAATGATAGTGCCACCGATGCCAGCGACGATAGCGCCACCAAACGAGCTGGGCGAGCTGGCCGGCGGACGCCGCTTGATCGATCGCAACGCCATTGGCCGGCATCGCGGACGCGCCCGACACCGCAAGCACACCGAGCGCCAGAGCGGATAGGGCCGTGAGAAAACGAGTCTCATGCTTTGCTCCTCTAAGTCGCCCGATTCGATGCTAACCGCGGGGGATGAACCGTGCGTGAACTCCGACACGGGCCTCATTCACTGTGGAAGGTCGGCGCGCGCGTTCTGCTGCATCGCATCACATAGCGTGGAAAATGAAGACGTGATGCGCGTGGCTGATTGCCAACGCGACGTCTGCCCGGTAGCGTGCAAGGTGTGACGAAAGCCGCAGGCCTGATGAACCGATCGACTGCCGAACGAGAGGTCCGATCATGCGAATGTGGTACGCGCTCAGTCTTTTTATCGCGACCGCGCTGGCGCTCGCGACCGGTGTTCGCCCCGCCGTCGCCGTCGTGCTCTATCCCTGGTGCGTGCAATACGGCGGCATCGCGTCGAGCACCACGAACTGCGGGTTCACAAGCTTCGCCCAATGCCGGGCTACGGCGTCGGGCAATGGCGCCTGGTGCATCCCGAATCCGCAATATACGCCGTATCCGCCCTCGCCACGGTACGCTCCGCCGGTGCGGCGATAATGCCGCTGCCTGCACGGAACCGCCCGCGTCCCGAGCGAGTTAGGGTCGGAGCATCTCTGCACCGGAGGGGCAGCTTGCGCGCGTTTCGAACAGCCGTTCGTATAGCGGTCGTTATCTCGCTCTTGGATCTTGCCGCCGGCTTGGCGCGCGCCGAAGAGCCCGGACGGCAGCTATCGCAGGCAAGCGATCAACCCGCGGCCGCGGGGACGCCCGCACCGCCCGCGGTGGCACCGGCACCGCCTCCTGCCGCGGCACCGGCACCGCCCCCTGCTGCGACGCCCGCTCCCGAGGCACCCGCAGCGGCGGCCGTCGGCACGCCCGCCACGGTTCTGGACGATCAGCAAGTCGTCACTGTTCTGGGACGGAGCGTGCGTGGCCGCGAAGGCGAAGACATGGGACGGATCGTGGACGTCATCGTCAACCGAGCCGGCCAGGTGCGTGCCGCCGTCATCGATTTCGGCGGATTTCTTGGGGTCGGCAGCCGGAAGGTCGCCGTCGATTGGAGGGCTTTGCGCTTCGAACCAACAGGAAAGCCGGACCACATTACGCTGGATTTGACCCGCAACAGCGTCCGTCTGGCGCCCGAATACAAGGAGGGCTCGCCGGTCGTAGTGCTGGGCACGCCCGAGGCGAGCCAGCCGACGAACGGTAGCGCGTCGAAGGATGCCTCCAAGTAGAAACGAGCGCGCGTCCGCTCGTCACCGACACGGGTTGGTCGATCTTCACGATCGTGACGTGCCGCGCGAGGCCGACGCTCGCATGTCCCACAAAGTGCCATTGCCAGCGGTCATCGAACGCGCGGCCGCCCCCTCGCGCGCCAGCCTGCGCGGGCTCGACTGGTTCACGTTCTCGATCGCCAATGTGCAGACCGGGTTTGGCCCCTTCATCGCGATCTATCTGACGGCTCAAAAGTGGACCCAGGTCGATATCGGACTTCTGCTGACCGTCGGCAGTCTGGTGTCATTGGTCGGACAGATCCCGGGCGGCGCCCTCGTTGACGCCGCACGCTCGGAGCGGCGCGTTGCCATGGTGGCGGTTGCCGTCATCGCGTTCAGCGCGCTGGTTTTGGCCCTGTGGCCGATTCTCGCAAGCGTCCTCGTCGCGCAGATCCTGCACGCGGCGGCGAGTTGCGTGCTCGGCCCGGCGATTGGCGCCATCTCCCTCGGCCTGGTCGGCCATTTCGCGATCGCAAATCGCCTCGGCCGCAATGCCTGCTTCGCGTCGATCGGAAACGGTCTCTCGGCAGCGGCGATGGGCGCGATCGGCTACTTTATTTCAAACCAGGCGGTGTTCTTCTTCACGGCGGCCTTGTGCCTACCGACCCTGATCGCGCTGTCCTACATCAAGGATGACGAAGTCGATCCCACGCGCGCGCACGGCGGTATCCCCGATAAGAGCCATGGCGAACTGGCCTCGGAATGGGGCTTCATTCGCAGCATCGCCGGCAACTGGCCGCTGATGATCTTCGCGGGTGCCGTCGTCCTATTCCAACTGGCCAACACCGCGATGCTCCCGCTCATCGGCAGCACCGTGACGATGCGATCAAGCCAATGGGCGACCGTGCTGGTGGCCGCCTGCATCGTGGCCCCGCAGCTGCTGGTCGCAGTCTCCTCGCCCTGGGTCGGCCGTCAAGCCCAACGCTGGGGGCGTCGCCCATTGCTTTTGCTGGGCTTTGCAGCGCTGCCGATCCGCGCCATTTTGGTGGCGACGACGGCTGATCCGTACTTGCTTGTAGCGGTGCAGGCGCTCGACGGCATTTCAGCCGCCGTGCTTGGCGTCCTCGTTCCCTTGGTGATTGCCGATACGACCAGAGGCACCGGGCATTTCAACCTCGCACAAGGCGTGGTCGGGGCCGCGGTCGGGATTGGTGCTTCCTTCAGCACGACGCTGGCCGGCTATCTGACCGATCAGTTCGGCAGCTCTACCGCGTTCCTGGGCCTTGCGAGCGTCGCATCGCTCGGGCTCATTGTCGTTTACCTGCTCATGCCCGAGACGCGGCCCGAGAAGGGATAAGCGCCCCGCACCTGATGGCCAAACTACACACTCGCCAACCGCAGACGCGGGGTGGCGGCAAGTTGTCGATAGACCCCAAGGTATTCGTTGGCCATACGTCGGGCCGTGAACCGTTCATCGAAGCGCGCACGCACGCGTTCGCGCGACAGCGCTGAGAGCTGGCCGATAGCGCCGACCGCGCTAAGCTCGTCCTCCACGATGAAGCCGGTCACTCCGTCTTCAATGATCTCGGGAACGGACCCGCGGTTGAACGCAATCACCGGCGTGCCGCAGGCCATGGCCTCGATCATCACCAAGCCAAACGGCTCGGGCCAGTCGATCGGAACGACCAGCGCAATGGCGCCGCTCAGAAACTCCGATTTCCGCGAATCGTCGATCTCGCCGAGGTACTCGACGAACGGCAGGCTCATCAGCGGGCGGATCTGCTCCTCGAAATAGTCCCGATCGGCCCTGTCGATCTTGGCTGCGATCTTGATCGGAAGCCCACACCGCTCGGCGATCCGGATGGCGCGATCGACGGATTTCTCCGGCGATATCCGACCCAGGAATGCGAGATAGCTGGGCCGCACGGGTTTCGGCGTCAGCAGGTCCGCGGGCAGTCCATGGTAGATGGTCTTGACCCAGCCGGCCTGCGGCACCGGCCGGCGCTGGGAATTTGAGATCGATATCACCGGCATTGACGAAAACGTCGTGAACACCGGCTGATGCTCGGGCAGGTCGAGCCGGCCATGTAGCGTCGTGATGAAGGGCGTGGACTGCCGCGAAAACAACGAAAACGGATAGTAGTCCAGGTGGAAATGGAGGACGTCAAAATGGTCGGATTGGCGCCGGACCTGCTCCAGCATCGCCATGTGCAATCCCATCGGATCCCGCACGGACGTATCGAGGCGCAGCGCCCGCGGCCAGATGGCTTCGAGCCGCGCGGAGGTGTGAGAATCTCCGCTGGCGAACAGGGTAACGTCGTGGCCGAGGGCGACGAGTTCCTCCGTCAGCCAGGCAATAACGCGCTCAGTACCACCGTACAGCTTAGGGGGAACCGCCTCGGTCAGCGGCGATATCTGCGCGATACGCATGCATACTCCTGGTGCAGGCCCCCCAGCCCGGACGGGCTTCGGGCACGATAAATGCTTGAGTCCGATGCAGGACGATTGGTCACGTAACCAACGAAACGGAGACTCGTTCCTTGAAACCGATTGCGAGATGGCGCGTTGGGTCTAACGGGGCGTCTCGAAATCGACCAAGTGCTGATTACATCCATTGGAGACAGTCTGGGATAGGGGACAGTCTGGGTAGGCGACAGTCTGGGGTAGGTGTTGGGATGGAAGATGTTGGATTGGATGATCTCTGCCGCTTTGCAACGCGTCCGCTGGCGTTTATTGCACGTTATTTGCGCAGGCGGCTAGTCGCCCATGCGGTCATTGTAGCCGCCGTGCTGGCGGCGGTGGGCTGTTCAGTCACCACTCAATATGGCGTCAAGACGCTGGTCGACGCGCTGGCGAGCCCGGCGCATGGCGGCAATGTCGTGTGGTTTGCCTTTATTTTGCTCGTTTCGCTGATCGCAGCCGACAATCTGTTGTGGCGGGTCGCAAGCTGGATCGCAAATGGTGCGTTCGTCAAGGTGACCGGCGACCTGCGCTCGGACCTGTTCCGTCACCTGACCGGGCACGCGCCGAGCTATTTCCAGGACCGGCTGCCCGGCATGCTGACGAGCCGCATCACCGCCACGTCGAACGCTATTTTCACCATCGAAAACATGTTCGTGTGGAACGTATTGCCGCCCTGCGTGGCAACGCTGGGCGCCATCATCCTGTTGCTCTCGGTCAGCGTACCGATGGCGGCGACGTTGGGATTGATCGCCGGCGTGCTCGTGGCGGCCATGTTTCGGTTCGCGGCGGCCGGCAAGCCCCTGCACCATGATTTTGCTGACAAGGCCTCCACCGTCGACGGCGAAATGGTCGACGTAATCGGCAATCTGCCGATGGTACGGGCTTTTTGCGGGATCCGGCGCGAACATTCCCGGTTCGACCAGGCGGTCGATCGCGAAATGTCGTCGCGGCGGCGCAGCCTGCTTTATCTCGAGAAGCTACGGCTTACGCATGCGCTGATTACGATAGCCCTGACCATCTGCCTGCTGGCCTGGGCGATCGTGCTGTGGCAGCGCGGCGCGGCCACCGCCGGCGAGGTCGTGCTGGTATGCACTCTCGGAATGTCCGTTCTGCACGCGACCCGCGACTTGGCCGTGGCGCTCGTTGACGTCACCCAGCATTTCGCGCGCCTTGCGGAGGCGCTCGTGACCTTACTCCTGCCGCACGAACTGCGTGACCACCCGGAAGCGGTGCCGCTGCAGCGGCGCGGCGCACGGGTCGTGTTCCAGGACGTCACCTTCGCCTACCGGGAAGGCCATCCCGTATTCGAGAATTTCAGCCTCGAGCTCGAGCCGGATCAGCGCGTCGGCCTTGTCGGCCCGTCTGGCGGCGGCAAGTCCACCCTGTTTACGCTGCTGCAACGCTTCTATGACGTGCAGGAAGGCCGCATCCTGATCGACGGTCAGGATATCTCCATGGTCACGCAGGACAGCTTGCGCGCCGCGATCTCGGTCGTGCCGCAGGACACCTCGCTGTTCCATCGCAGCGTCATGGAGAACATCCGCTACGGTCGTCCCGACGCGACCGACGAGGAGGTGCTGCAGGCCGCGGTAGCGGCGCGCTGCGAATTCATCGAAGCGCTGCCCGAAGGTTTCGCCACCAAGGTCGGCGACCGCGGATTGCGCCTGTCGGGCGGGCAGCGGCAGCGGATTGCGATCGCGCGCGGCTTCCTGAAGAAGGCCCCGATCCTGCTGCTGGACGAGGCGACCTCCGCGCTCGACAGCGAATCTGAGGAGGCTATTCGCGAGGCCCTGGAGCGATTGATGCGCGGGCGCACCGTACTGGCGATCGCGCATCGGCTCTCGACCTTGCGCAGCTTCGATCGCATTGTTGTCCTGCAGGCCGGCCGCATTGTTCAGGATGGCCCTCCCGACGCGCTGATTCGGCGTGAGGGCATCTACCGCGAGCTGGTGATGCGGGAGATGGGCAGGCTCGGCAAGCAGGCGGCCTGACGACGCAGCGCTCTTCGCGTCGGCGTTTTTGATACAATCAATAGCGAGCACGAATCAGATAACGAGCGCGGAAGGATATTTCGTTGTCCCAGGCTGCCGGGCGATCGTTGACCAGACCTGTACCGCAGGCGACGCCCGATCCGGGCCTGGCTGAGGTTTCGTTCTATATCCCGGAAGGGCACCTGCCGTCGCGGCCGCGCCATACGATCAAGCATGGCGAAAGCTTTCTGGTCATGGATAGCCACGGCGACATCGGCGCCTCCTCCGGAGGAGCCGATGGATATTTTCATAACGACACCCGCTTCGTCTCGCTGCTCGAGTTGCGCTTCAACGGCGAAACTCCATTGCTTCTGGGCAGCAATGTGCGCGACGACAATTCGGCGCTGAGCGCCGATCTCACGAACCCCGACATCTATCTCGGCGGCCGGATCGTCTTGCAGAAAGACGCGGTGCACATGGTGCGCACCACCTACGTGCACCACAACACCGCTTATCAGCGCGTCGCGATCAAGAACTACAGCGACCGGCCGGTCGGATTCGAGCTGTCGTTTCGCTTTGCCAGTGATTTTGCCGACATTTTCGAGGTCCGCGGATTGTCCCGGCCGCGCCGGGGTATCGCGCATCCGCCGTTGACCAGACCCGATACGGTGCTGCTGAAATATGAAGGTCTCGACCGCGTCGTGCGCCGCACGCAGGTCATGTTCGATCCGGCGCCGACCACGCTTGAGCAAGACGAGGCACATTACCAACTGACGCTCGCGCCCAACCAGGTCACCGCGATCTTTCTGGCGCTGGCGTGCGATCCGGAGGAGACCCGGACACCGAATTTCTTCAAGAGCTTGCTTGCAGCCCGCCGAGAGACCCGCGCCGCGACCGGGAATTCCGCGACCGTGGAGACCTCAAACGCGATCTTCAACGAGGTCTTGTGCAGGTCCATGGCCGACCTCGATATGCTGCTGACGGCTACTCCCGACGGCCGTTATCCGTTTGCGGGCATCCCCTGGTATTCGACGACATTCGGGCGCGACGGGCTGATCACGGCGCAGGAAGTTCTGTGGCTCAACCCGGAGATCGCGCGCGGCGTGCTCAAGCGTCTCGCGCGCTATCAGGCGTCAACGACCGATTTGGAAGCGGACGCGGAGCCGGGCAAGATCTTGCACGAAATGCGCGGCGGCGAGATGGCCGCGCTGCGCGAAGTTCCGTTCGGCCTCTATTACGGCAGCATTGATTCCACTCCGTTGTTCGTCATGCTGGCCGGCCTCTACGTGGAACGGACCGGGGATTTGCAAACGCTCCAAGCGCTGTGGCCGGCGATCGACGCTGCGCTGGCGTGGATCGACGGCCCCGCCGACCCCGATGGCGATGGTTTTCTGGAGTACGAGCGCGCAAGCGAGGACGGCCTCGTTAATCAGGGTTGGAAGGATTCCTTCGATTCCGTCTTCCACGCCGACGGATCCACCGCGCCGCCGCCGATCGCACTCGCCGAAGTGCAGGGCTACGTGTACGCGGCCAAGCGCCTGGCTGCCCGCTGCGCCGCCCTGCTCGGCGATCAGGTCAGAGCAAACGCGCTTGATGCCCAGGCGGCTCGGCTGGCCGAGCGTTTCGACGCAGCGTTCTGGTGTCCGGAGATCGACAACTACGCGTTGGCGCTCGACCGTGACAAGAAGCCCTGCCGCGTCCGCGCGTCAAACGCGGGACAGCTCTTGTTCACCGGCATCGTCAAACCGAAGCGTGCCGCGATCATCGTCGATCAGTTGTTGCGGCCGCATTTCTTTTCGGGATGGGGTATCCGCACGATCGCGGCCGGGGAAGCCCGCTACAATCCGATGTCGTATCACAACGGCTCGATCTGGCCGCATGACAACGCGCTGATCGCGCTTGGCTTTGCGCGCTATGGCTACAAGCGGGCGGCCGGCAAGGTGCTGCAGGCCATATTCGATGTCGCGAGCTACATGGACCTGCGCCGGCTGCCAGAGCTTTATTGCGGGTTTCAGCGTCGCCTCGGCCGCGGCCCGACGCTCTATCCGGTAGCCTGTGCGCCGCAGGCCTGGGCCGCCGGCGCGCCGTTCCTCCTGCTGCAGGCCACGCTTGGACTGACGTTCGATCCGGCCAGGCGCGAAATCTGCCTGCACAACCCGTATCTGCCGCCGTTTCTGGACCACGTTCTGCTGCGCAATGCGCGGCTGTGCGATGCGAGCGTCGACCTGATGGTTCATCGCGATGGCGACGCGGTCTCGGTCGAAGTCGTCCGCACCGAAGGCGCAATCCGGGTTTTGGTCGTTTATGACGATTCGCCCGGCGAATCGGGACACTAGTGTGGTGGATTTGAAGTTCCTACAACTCTTCCGCATCGGTCGCACAGGAACTTCAAATCCAAAAACCACACTAGAATCATAAATTTGCCAGTGTCCCTTTGATTCCGAAGTTCGCATCAGAGGGTGCCGCAAGATCATGCGAACTTCGGAATCAGGACACTAGTTCGCGGCTAGACCGTCACTTGACTGAACTCGCGCTCCATCTCGGCAACATCGGTCCTGGTTGGAAGGCCCGCCTCGTTGCCGAGGCGCTGCACCTTGTAGGCCGCCGCCGCGCGCGCGAACTGAAAATGTTCTATCCACTTCTTTTGCGGATCGGCCAGATAGGAATAGACGTACGCGCCGTGAAACACGTCGCCGGCCCCGCTGGTATCGACGACGCGGCGCGCCGGGATCGGTAGCGCTGGAAGCGTGCTGCGGCGGCCGCGCTCGTCGTGCCAGCGCAAGCCGCGCTCGCCGTGCGTCACCCCGCCGATGCGGCAGCCACGCTCCGCCAGATAGTCGAGCGTCTGTTCGGTCGTCATTTTCAGTTGCTGGCAGAACCGCTCCGACACGATGGCGACGTCGATGAAGCCCAGCAGCTCATGCGTGTTGACGCGGACGCCGCCGCCGTCGAGCGAGGTGAGAATGCCGGCCTCGCGGCAGGCGCGCGCGTAGTAGAGGGCAGCGTCGGGCTGGTGACCATCGATGTGGAGCGCCCGACAGCCGGTGATATCGAGGGTGGAGAATGGGTGCAGATATTTGTCGTCGCGTGCGCGCAGGATCGCACGCTCCCCGGCGTGCGGCATCACGAATGAGAGCGATGAGCGCCGCACCTTGCGAATGTGCAACTCGACCTCGTATTTGCGCGCCATGTCCCAAAACATCCGGCCGAGCCAGTCGTCGGCGCCGGTCGCGATCAAATCAGGCTTGATGCCGAGCTTCGCGCAGCAGAACGCGGCGGTCACCGCGTTGCCGCCGAAGGAAACCGCATATTCCGACGCAACCCCCTTCTCGTCGCCCACCGGAACGTGTCCGGTCACGATCGTCACGTCGATATAGGTATGTCCGATGAACAGGGCATGCATCAGCAATACTCCAGCCGCTTGAAATGGCGGTGTGACGCGTATTCGGGCGCTGTTCGAACCAAGATCAATCCCGTCCAATGTCGGTTCGCCGCAGGGCCCGGCTCGTCACGCTCGGCGTCTCATTGCAAGGTTCTACAACCCGCCGCAAAATGGGAACCGCCAATGCCCGTCTTGCGTTCCAAAAACTCATCGAATCGCAGTGCAACAAGTTGCAGTGCGTCTTGCCCACAATCGGAAGGCATGGAACTATCAAATTGTGGCCGCGTTATAGGGAGTTGGCGGGCAAATTTATGTCACGCGCGGATGGGCTAGCGACATGCAGGCAAGCAGTACCGGCGTGGCAGCTCCGACGCTTATTCCAGACCTGCGCGAATGGGCGATCCTGCTCGACGTGGACGGGACGATCGTCGACCTGGCGCCGACGCCGGCGGACATTCACGTCCCTTCTTCGCTGCTCGAGACCCTGCGTCTGCTGAGCGAAAAGACCATGGGCGCCATCGCACTGGTGAGCGGCCGCACCCTGCGCGATCTTGATCAAATCTTTGCGCCTTTGCGGCTCGCCGTCATCGGCGGCCACGGCGCGGAGTTGCGTCTTGCGGCGGGCGCGCCGGCACTGCGTGAGCCCGTCGGAGGCGTTGATCCGGCGATCAAGCGCGCACTCTCCACCATCGCTCACGAAAGCTCGGGAATACTGTTCGAAGACAAGGGATATTCGCTTGCGTTGCACTATCGGCTCGTCCCCGAGCAGGGGCGTTTCCTGCGGGCTGCGGTTGCCGCGATCTGCGCCCAGGTGCCTGGCCAGGAACTCGAAATACTGGACGGCGCGTGTGTGATCGAGATCAAGCACAAGGGCTACAGCAAAGGCAGCGCCGTGCTCGAACTGATGACACATCCGCCGTTCGTCGGACGGCGTCCGGTCTTCATCGGCGACGATACCACCGACCGCACCGCATTCGCGGTCATGCCCCAATTCGCTGGACTTGCGATTTCGGTGCGCAGCCGCGCTCCCGGCGTCGACTTTCATTTCGAGACCCCGCATCAGGTGCGTGCCTGGCTCGAGCGCTTGGTTACATATGAAAGCGCACCGGTATGAACCACCACAGTCTCGACGCCAGCGCGCTCGAGGATCCTGGTCGCGACGACCAGGGCCGCAAAAGCCATGGCCTCGAAAGCCATGGTCTCGATCTGGCGATCGTCGGCAACGGTCGCACCGCTGCACTGGTCGATCCGCGGGCACGCATCGTCTGGTGGTGTTACCCGCGCTACGACGGCGATCCGGTGTTCTGTCGCTTGCTGGCCGGCAAGGAGGAAAAGGGCTTCGCCGACATCGTGCTCGACGACATCGTCGACTACAAATGCGAATACTTGCGAAACACCGCGATTGTTTGCACGACCTTGACCGATCGCCGCGGCGGCGCGGTTCGCATCACCGACTTCGCGCCACGCTTCCGGCACTACGAGCGCATCTTCCGTCCGCCGCAACTGATCCGCATCATCGAGCCGATTGCCGGCGTTCCGCGTATCACCATTCGGGTGCGGCCCACGCATAACTACGGCGAGCATCCCGGACAGCACGCGGCCAGCAGCAATCACATCCGATATCAGGGCGACGATCAGGTCATCCGGCTCACGACCGACGCGCCGCTGTCGATGATCGAGCGCGAGTCGCCCTTTATCCTGAATCGGCCGCTGCATCTCGTGTTTGGCCCGGATGAGCCGTTCACCGGTAATCTGCAGACGACCTGCCGCGAATTCTGCGATCGTACTCGCGATTACTGGATGGGCTGGGTCCGCGGACTTTCGATCTCATGCGATTGGCAGGACGCCATCATCCGCGCGGCGATCACGCTTAAGCTCAGCACGTTCGAAGAGACCGGCGGCATTATCGCGGCGCTCACCACGTCGATACCGGAGGCACCGGGATCGGGACGCACCTGGGACTATCGCTACTGCTGGGTGCGTGACGCCTATTTCGTGGTGAAGGCGCTCAACCGGATCGGCGCGACCCAGACCATGGAGGAGTTCATCTCCTATACGCTCGGCATCGCCGCCAATCGCGATGATGCTTTGCGACCGGTGCACTCGGTGGTGCCTACCGACCCGATGGACGAGCGTATTGCCCCTCACCTCGCCGGATACCAGGGTGACGGCCCGGTACGCATCGGCAACGCGGCGGTCCAACAGGTCCAGCACGACACCTACGGCAGCATTATTCTGGCAGCGCTGCCCATGTTCTTCGACCTTCGCCTTCCTCATCCGGCCGATACGAGCCTGTTTCATCTGCTCGAATCGCTCGGCGCCAAGGCCGCCAGGCTGGCGCTCGAGCCGGACGCCGGCATCTGGGAACTCCGCCAGCGCCGGCAGGTCCATACCCACTCGGCCGCCATGTGCTGGGCCGGATGCCACCGGCTCGCGGCCATCGCGCGCCATCTTGGTCTGCACGACCGCGCCAAGTTCTGGAGCGATATTGCCGACCCGATCCGCAAGGAACTGCTCGAACGTGCTTGGAACCGGGCACGCGGCGCGTTTACCGCCGCGTTTGGTTCTGATGACCTTGACGCCAGTGTTCTTTTGTTGCCCGATCTAGGTATCATAGACGTGGGCGATGAGCGTTTTGTAGGCACGGTCAAGGCGATAGAGCGCGAACTTTTGCGTGAGAAGAGCGTTATGCGCTACGTGAGTTCCGATGACTTTGGGCTGCCTACGACAGCCTTCCTGACATGCCGCTTCTGGCTCGCCGATGTATGGTCGTCGCTCGGCCGCCGCGAGGAGGCGCATGATTTGTTTATTGATGCATTGAAGCTGCGCAATCGCTTCGGCCTGCTGTCCGAGGACATCGATCCGAAGACAGGCGCCCTGTGGGGCAACTTTCCGCAGACCTACTCGATGGCGGGGCTGATCCTGACTGGCATGCGGCTGTCGAGAAGCTGGGAGGACCGGTATTGGGGCGATTGATCATCGTTTCCAATCGAGTGGCGCTTCCAACCCGCCAGGGTGGCACACAGGCGGGTGGATTGGCTGTCGCCATGCGAGCCGTCCTGCGCCGCCAGTCTGGCATCTGGTTTGGCTGGAGCGGAAGCGTCGCACCGGATGCACCAGGCGCGGCGCGCGAAATCCATCACGGTGGCCTCCGCTACGTGGTCACCGATCTCCTGCAAGAGGATTATGATGAATACTACAACGGTTTCGCCAACCGGGTGCTGTGGCCGATCCTGCACTATCGGCTCGACCTCGCGGAGTTTTTACGCCGCGATCTCACCGGCTACATGCGTGTCAACGAGCATTTCGCGAGCGAGCTGCACAAGTTCATCAAGCCCGATGATCTGATCTGGGTTCATGACTACCACCTGATGCCGCTCGCCCGGATGCTGCGCGAGCGCGGACATCGTAATCGCATCGGCTTTTTCCTGCATGTCCCGTTTCCGCCGCCCGAGATCATGACGGCGCTGCCGAACCATGAGCGGCTGATCCCGAGTCTGGGCTACTACGATGTGACCGGCTTTCAAACGACGAACGACGCCGGCAACTTTGCGCGCTATCTCGTGCGCGAGTGCCGGTTCACCAAGATCGATCCGTACACCTTCCAGTCCGGCGAGCGGCGTGTTCGCATCGAAAGCTTTCCGATCGGCATCGAAACCGCGGAGTTCAACCGGCTGGCGCGGCGGTCCGCCCGCTCGCCGTTCGTCAAGTCCGTGCTTGAGAGCCTGTCCGGCCATGTCATGATGATCGGCGTCGATCGACTGGATTACACCAAAGGTCTCACGCTGCGGATGGAAGCTTTCGAAAGCTTCCTCGAAGCTAATCCGGATTGGAGCGGGCTCGTCACCTACCTGCAGATCACCCCGAAGAGCCGCTCGGCGATCGCGGAATATTCCGAAATGGAGCGCCAGCTCGGCGCCAGCGCCGGACGCATCAATGCCACCTTCGGCGAAGCCTCCTGGACGCCGATCCGCTACGTCAACCGAACCTACAGCCGCAGCGTGCTCGCCGGCCTCTATCGCGCGGCGCGCGTCGGCCTAGTGACGCCGCTGCGCGACGGCATGAATCTCGTCGCCAAAGAATACATCGCCGCGCAGGACGAAGAGGATCCGGGCGTGCTTATCCTGTCGCGCTTTGCCGGCGCGGCGGCCGAATGCAATGCCGCGCTCCTGGTCAATCCGCATGATCCGGAAGCGGTCGGCAGCGCCATCGAGCGCGCGCTTACCATGACCTATGAAGAACGCCGCCAGCGTCACGACGCGCTGTTCCAGGTCATCTCCGAGAACGACATCCACGTCTGGGGCGAACGGTTTCTCGCAGCATTGGCGGGCCCGGCGACCCCGGCGATACCATCGGCCGAGCGGCCCGAGCTGGTGGGCCCCCGCCTCGTTGTCGGAGGTGGGGTGCGGCGCGGGCTGGCCTCCAACTTTCGCGCCTGATTAGCGCGCCTGGGTGTTCGGTTTGGCCGATTGTTCGGAATCGCGCGCCATCTCAAGACAGGTCATCAATTCGGTGTAGATCGGATTGACAGAGCCGGCGCCCGACACTCCGACACACATCGCGCGATCGGCGGCGGCAAACTGCGACCACTCCTTCGACAACTCGTCGCGCGCCTGTTGTTCGGCCTCCTCACAGTGCTCACTCGCGTCGGCTTGCGTCCGGTCGATCGTGCGCGCCTCCGGTATCAGCGACAGGGCCCGGCAGGCCGCCTTGATGTTGTAATTCGGTACCGTCGCTACACTGGGAGCAGCGTGCGCGGTGCCGGCCAGCGTGAGCAACGCGATCAGGGTCGCGCTCGAGAACCTTAGCATGACACCTCGGCTCCTGTGTTGGAAGGGACTTGTTAAACAACGCATCAACAAGTTGCCGGTTGCATCGCGCACGCGTGCGCCTCGCCGCCGTAGTGCCTAATTCTCATGTGGTCATGCAGCGGGCGACGCGCGATCGGCCTTCGAGCACGAAGCGGCTGGGGTTCGCTGTTGCGCCAATCAGCACGGGGAAGACATGACCATCAACAACAGTGAAGCCGAGATTTTGGACGCTGCGGAAGAGCAAGCCCAGGACCTGAGCCAAGACCTAGGTCCGGCCGAGCAGGTCGAAGCCGCCATACGCGATTTTGTTCGCCAGGACGTCACGCACGTGCGGCGGGTGCCGGCGCCCGATCAACCGACCGAAGTCGTGGCAAGCGTCAATTCGCTGGTCCAGCGCGTCGCCGGAGCCTCGCTCCGCGAGATGCAGAACGTGATCTGGGAGCTGGAGAGCCTGCGCGATTTCCTGCAAAGCGAGGGAGAGCGCGTGCAGCGGGAAATCTCCAACTATGCGCAGCTCGCCCAGGCCGCGATGACCTCGACCCGGAGCATCGCCGACAACATGGTGCACTGGAAGAAATTCGCCGACGGCAAGCGCTCGCACTGAACCCGTGCTAAATTAACGCTCAGCTAGCGGCGCGTTGGCTGGGCTCATGGCTGAACGAACCAGCATCGGCGACCGGGACGTCTTTCTGGTCGTCGATCTTCAAAATGACTTCTGCCCAGGCGGTAAGCTGGCGGTGCCACGCGGCGACGAGGTGGTGCCGCTGGTCAACCGCCTGGCGGTCGAGTTCAAGCATGTCATCTTGACCCAGGACTGGCACCCGCCGGGCCATCTGTCGTTTGCCTCCTCGCACGCGGACAAAAAGCCCTACGACACGATTCAGGCCCCCTACGGGACGCAGGAGCTGTGGCCGGATCATTGCGTCCAGGGCACGCGCGGCGCCGAGCTGCGGCAGGATCTCGAGGCCGCGCACGCCGAGCTCGTGTTGCGTAAGGGCTATCACCGCGAGATCGACTCCTACTCCGCGTTCTATGAGAACGATCGCAAGACCCATACCGGGCTTACCGGGTATCTGCGCGAGCGCGGTTTTACCCGTGTGTTCATCGCCGGTCTCGCCTTCGACTTCTGCGTCCGCTTTTCAGGCGAGGATGCCCGGCGCGAGGGTTTCGAGCCGATCGTGATCGAGGATGCCTGCCGCGGCATCGATGTGGGAGGCTCGATGGCCAAGGCGCGGCGCGTCCTGGCCGAGTTCAATGTCGCCTGCGTCCCGGCCGACGCCGTCGCCCGGGGTTGACCGCCAGCGGACGGCGGCCGATGACGCGCCGCCCTGACGTGTGCGATTCCGGTGCTGGTTTTGCGGCGCGAACTGCGCTTGAATCCTGCGCACCACCATCCCGCCGAACATCTGCAAACCCTGGAGCCGCGTCATGGCCACGAGTTTTCGTCAGATCATCAACCAGGCCGTCAAGGATAAGCGGTTCCTGGTCGTTCCCGGCGCGCATGACGCGCTCAGCGCGCGGCTCATCCAGTCGATCGGCTTCGAGACCTACTTCATCGGCGGCTTTCCGGTAACCGGCGCCCGCTACGGCGTGCCCGATATCGGCCTCAAGGGGTTCGGCGAAATCGCGGCTGCGGTGCGCGACATCATGTCGGCCTGCGACCTGCCGGTGTTCGTCGACGGCGACGACGGTTACGGCGACGTGAAGAACGTCGTGCACACCGTTCAGAGCTACGAGCGCATGGGCGTGAGCGCGATCCTGATCGAAGATCAGCAGTGGCCTAAACGCTGCGGCCACATGGTCGGCAAGAAGGTTGTCCCTACCGACGTTGCGGAGGCAAAGATCAAGGCGGCGTGTTCGGAGCGCAGCAACCCGGAGACCTGGATCCTCGCCCGCACCGATGCGCGCGCCGTCTACGACCTCGACGAGGCGCTGCGCCGCGCCGAGCGCTATGTGCGCGCCGGCGCCGACGGCATTTTCATCGAGGCGCCGCGCAGTATCGATGAGCTCAAGCGCATCGGGCGCGCCTTCGACGTGCCGCAGATCTGCAATCCGCTGGTCGGTGGCCACACCCCGATCCTGGGCATAGAGGACCTGGGTGCGCTCGGTTTCAACGCTGCGTTACTCGGCCTCGACACGCTGATGCATGCCGCAAAAGCGATCGAGGCGGTGCTGCTGGACATGAAAACCGGGGCGTTTGCCCGCCGCAATGACGGGATGGAGTTCGAGCACTACAAGAAGGTGGTCGGCTACGACAAATGGGAAGCGATTGACGCGCGTTTTGCCGGCACGAACTAGCCTCGGGAAAAGGATGAGAAACACATGACGAAGAGCGGGCCGCAGACAAGCAAGTCTCCTTCTGCGCTGATAGACGCGAGAATCAAGGAACTGGGCGACTGGCGGGGTAAGATGCTCAGCCGGCTCCGTACCCTGATCAAGGAAGCCGATCCGGACGTTGTCGAGGAGTGGAAGTGGAGAGGGGTTCCGGTGTGGTCGCACGACGGATTGATCTGCACAGGCGAGACTTACAAGAACGTCGTGAAGATGACCTTCGCCAAAGGGGCGGCTCTGCAGGATCCTTCCGGCCTGTTCAACTCCAGCCTTGACGGGAACACAAGGCGTGCCATCGACTTCCACGAGGGCGAGAAGATAAACGAGGCGGCGTTGAAGACTCTCGTTCGCGCCGCCGTGACGCTGAACAAGGCGAAAGCCAAAAGCTAATCCACGGGATCCAATATTTTCCGCGGGCATCGGCCTAACAAGTTTCGCAAGCCGACAGCGGGCGGCTCACGCACCAACCACTCGGTAAACAGCGCCTCGCAGAAGTGTCTTTACGTCACGGCCGTTGGCTCGTCTCTGCGACGATCTCGAGCGGCACGACCTCGACCTCCCCGCCGCCGGCGTGCTTCGTCTGTTCGGTATAACGCGCGAAAAACTCCCGGCTCTGCAGCGCCTTTACGGCCGCGTCATCGGCCACGGTCGCGAGGTGGTAATAATCGTTGCCGTCGCGATGCTTCATGCAACGGTAGCTGATCCCCTTCAGAGCGGGATCGGCATTGAGAGCCGCGATGAAGCGGGCGATGTCGGTGTGCCAAGCATCCGGCGAACCGTTCTTCAGGCGATATTTGATCAGAAACTGTTTCATCCTCAGCTCCTTTGCCGCTTCGCGACACGCGTGTCAGATCCTGGGCGCCGGCTGCTCGCCCCGAAAGATCGCCGCATTGCGCTTGGCAAACTCGGCGAAGCTCGTCGGCCGGCGTCCGAGCAAACCCTCGGCAACGGGCGACACCTGCGACTCCTTGCCCTTGCGCCGTTCCGCGAACAGCTCCGCGATCGCGTCCGCCATGTAGGGCGGCAGTCCGGCGGCAAGCTGCGCTTTCTTCGCATCCTCGGGGGCGACGTTGATGTATTTGATGATCTTGCCGGTAGCGGCGGAGAGCCGCTCGGCGACTTCCGTCATGGTGAGCGCCTCCGGACCGGTCAGCGGATAGATTTTTCCGTCGTGGCCGGGGCGAGTCAGCACGAGCGCCGAGATTTCGGCGAGGTCGCCGACATCGATCGAGGCAATTCTCTGGTCTTCCATCGGCAGAAACAGCGCACCCTTGGCGACGATCGACGGCACCTGGCGAAAATAGGTCGGCATGAATTCGCCGGCGCGCAGGTGCGTGAATGCCATGCCGGAAGCTTCCAGCCGCTTCTCGATCTCGCCGTGCATGCGCGCGAAGCGGAACGGCGAATCGAGCTCCGGCATGATGCCGGACAGTTTGACGACGTGCTTCACCCCGGCCTCGGCGGCCGCCGCAATGAAGTTTGATTGCACCTCCGGCATCGCCGGGTCTGCCGAGGAGTTGAGCATGGCGCGATCAATGTTAGCCAGCGCAGCGGGCAGCGTCTCCGGCTTCGCCATGTCGGCGATCACGATCTCGACGTGCGGCAGCGCCGCCAACGGCGCCGCTTTGGTGACGTTGCGCACCAGTGCGCGCACCGGAACGCCCCTGGCCGAAAAGCGCCGTGCCGTTCAGCCCGGCGGCTCCTGTCACGAGAATCATTGTCGCCACCTTTGGATCCGGGCTCGGGCCCGCTGGCGCCGAACCGCACGCTCTACATTTGGCGGGTGAAGGAGCGATTTAGCAAGTATGGACAAAAACGATACTGTAGCGCGACCGCTCGCCATGTCCTATGATGGATTGTGCAACCGACGTTCCGGCGGAGCGACGTGATGCCAAGTTCGAAGATGACCCGCGGCTGCCCTGTCACCGCGTTTCAAAAGATGATCAGCGGGAAGTACAAGCTCCGCATCATGTGGGACCTCAAGGACGGACCGCGGCGCTATGGCGAGATCAGAAGCGGTCTGCTGCGTGGAGCGGAGGGCAGCCGTGAAATCGCGCCCCGCGTGCTCAGCCGCGAGCTCAAGGCGCTTAGCTTGAGCGGGCTGATTGTTCGCAAGGATTTCGGGGTCGTTCCGCCCAAGGTCGAGTATCGCCTCAGCCGCAAGGGCCAAAGTTTCATTCCGGTGATCGATTCGATTCGAAAATGGGGCGAGCGTCACCTCGGGCCATCGAATAATTCCGACAGCGCGTTAAGGATTGCGGCGGAGTAGCAGCGCGTCGAAACCGCGATCAGCCCCGAGATCAAGCGCTCGCCGCCCTCGGATCGCCCACATCTGGACCGCAATTGAGCCATGCGCCGCACATTTCGGTAACCTGTGGGGCGACCAGCATCAAACTTTGGACACGATTTCGGCCTCTTCTATCGCGTGGTGGGGCATGTGCCCGGGCAGCCTGTGGGGGGTGGCTCATGGCAGACTGGCAACTCAGACTTCGACAGCTTTGCTTCGTTGCCGCGGAGTTCGCGGTGGCGACGGCATTCGTCATCACGTTCGCAGCGGCCGTGAAATACGGCCTCTGACGCAGGTCGGTGTCGCACGTCGGTTGTTGGGCTTCGCGGCGAGGCCGATCGCCGCGCATCTAGATTCCGTCGCAGCCACGCATAGCGGCGCGACCGGCCGCTGATCAATCAATCATCGCAGAGGTGGCTGCCCCGCCGCGCTTGCGGCGGGGAGCTTTGCAACGCGATCAATACCCGCGCAATACGCGCGTCGCCTGGGTCGGCTCTTGTCGCCGATGAACGCGGAACATGGCCTTGAACAGGATGTGCAGCGGAAGCAACGCCGCCGCCGACAGCCAGATCGCGGCCAGAAGCCAAAGAAACGTCATGTCAGTCTCCCCACCAGTAGTCCCCACCAAGCCCCACGATCAGACTAGGCCTGCATTGTGTTCTCCAACGGGTACCCGGCACATGCCCGGCGAATTCTCGTTGTGTGTTGCAGAATGATCACGCTTCGCTAACCGGATGGCGTCGAGCGCCGGCGGCGCGGTTCGAGCGGGTCCCGCAAAAGTGGCAACCGATTTTGCGAAAACGACACGCTCAAACAAAAGTTAACGCGCGCTCCGCGCGCTTCCGGTCATTCGCGCGTCGATCAGGCCCTGCTGCGCGTCAGCGCGGGCGCGGTGGAACCCGTTTCGATCTGGGTGATCCACTCGGCCACGGCGCGGCCGATCACTTCCGGATGGTCTTCCTGCAGAAAGTGCGCTCCGGCGCCGAGGTGGACGAGGCGGCAGTTGTTAAGCGCCGCCGCAAAGCGTTCGGCAAACTCCGGCGCGACCAGTGCGCCCGGTGTCGCGGCGAACAGCAGTTTCGGATAGGCCGACGCAGCCAGCGCTGCGTGGGCGGTTTCGAACGTCGCGTAGACATCGGCGGGCTCGCCCGCGATCGGAATTTCATTGGGAAACCGCAGAACCGGCCGGCGCGATTGCGGCGTCGGAAACGGCGCGCGGTAGACCGCCATCTCCTCATCGCTCAGCCTGCGGATAATCGAACCCGGCAACACGCGTTCCACGAACGCATTGTCCTCCAGGATCAGTTTTTCCCCCGTGCCGGGCGTCCGAAACTTGCGGAACAGCTCGCGCCCGGCCTGACTTTGCAGGAACTCGTCCCAGGTCGGCATCGGCCGGATGAACTCCATGAAGGCGAGCCCACGCACAAACGTCGGCCGACGCGCCGCCAGGTGGAACGCGAGCCCCGTGCCCCAGTCCTGCGCCACCAGATAGGCCGAGCTGATCCCTGCGGCGGCGATGAAGGCGTCCAGATAGCGGACGTGATCGTCAAACCGGTAAGCGATGTCGGGCTTTCCCGACTGACCGAAGCCGATGAGATCAGGCGCGATGCAATGCGCGACTGGCGCCACCAGCGGGATGATATTGCGCCAGATGTAGGAAGAGGTGGGGTTTCCATGGAGGAACAGCGCCACCGGCGCGTCGCCCCGGCCCGCCTCCCGGTAGGCCATCGTGGAGTTGAGCACCGAACGTTGCGGCAACGTGATGTCGGCGCCCATTGCTGTTGCGCCTAGCGCGGCGGGTCCGGATGTTGCCGCAGCCAGAGCCCGAGCTTGCCGCAGAACTTTTCGTCGGGATGGCTGTCGCAGAATTCCGTGATGTCGGCTTCGATCTCGCGCGACAGCGCATCGCGTTGCGGCGGCGGCGCGGCCGGGGCCGGCGGCGGTGCTGCGTTGGGCGCCGGCTGGGCGGTGGTTTTCGGAACAAACCGCATCGACGGAATGTCGATGCAACCATCCGACCGGCAGATCAGGAAGTGTGTCGCGTCGCCCGCAAACGCGGGCGTTGCAAGCAAACAGGCTGCGGCGACGAGGGCCAGACGGCGCTCGAACATGTTATCACTCGGTCGGTAGACGCGTGGCGTTCCGGCGGGATTGCGGGCCGCCGCGCGTCGCAGGTTTGGCGCCCTTCATGATCTTACCAACAAATCGGACTGCGCGCTGACGAAATTCGGCGACGCTCGCTTCGTCGCCTCATATTCGCGTTCGCGCCATGCAGCAAGCTACCGTATCGGCGCACAGCGAAGGGGCTTCGGCGCGGCGATCCGGCGCCTGCTGGTCCGGGTCCGTGGCTGTGCTATAACGCCCGCTCGCCGGCAACCGTCATCAACCAGCCAACGTGGGATCATGGTAAAACGATTTGGCGCAGGTTTGGTCGCAGCCAACATCGGCGTTGTTCTGTCGGTGCTGGCCCTCGCCGCCGCCCCGTCCGCGGCCCGCGCGCAATCCGCCGATATCGTGCTGTGCGACCGCATCGCCGCCGATCCGGGCGATCCGGATAAACCCGCCGACGTCAAAGGCACGCCCGAAATCGCTCAGGCCGATGTTGCGACCGCCATCAAGTTCTGCAAGACCGCCTCGGCGTCCTCGCGCCGCGCGCTCTACGAGCTTGGCCGCGCCTATGCGGCCAACCAGCAGATAACGGAAGCGCTCGGCGCGTATCGCAAGGCCGCCGACAAGGGCAGCACATCTGCCATGATCGAGCTCGGCGTGCTGCTGGCGACCGGGGCGCCGGGCGTCGCCAAGGACGAGGGGCAGGCGCGCAAGCTGTTCGAGCGCGCCGCACAGGCTGGCAACCCGCGCGGCGCCACCAACCTCGCCGCCCTCCCCAAGGCGGAGGGCGCCACCGCCTCACCGGATGATCCCGTCAAGGCGCGAGCCTTGCTGGCGAAGGCGGCGGAGACTAACTCGGCGGAAGCGCAATATCAGCTCGGATTGATGACCGCGGAAGGCGTCGGCGGACCGCAGGACGACGCTGCGGCGCGCGCACTGTTTGAAAAGGCAGCCGCGCAGGGCCATGTCGGGGCGATGGTGCAGATGGGAGCGTTTGCGCAGGCCGGGCGCGGTGGGCCGAAGGACGAGAACGCCGCCAAGGCGTACTACGAGAAAGCAGCCGAGCTCGGCAGCGAGGACGCCAAAGCCGCGCTCAAAAGCGCGCAGTGCCGCTTTCGGATCAAGGACAAATACGGGAACTTCATCGCCAATCTTTGCTTCTAGAGCATGAGCCCAAAACCAAGGTCATGCTCCAACCAGCATGGGAGTTGAGCGTTGCTGGAATTCAAGAAGGCCGCACAACCGATCGATGCCGAGCCGACCCGAGCAACCGCGCACTTGCCGGGCCTCGAGATCGAGATCATCCATCGACGCTCGCCCGAGGGTGACGCCGAGCAGATTTCGATCAACATGCAGGCAGTGCCGTCGTTCGAGGCGTTCGGCCGCTATGTCGAGGCCGCCAACCCGTTCGCATTCTGGGCCCAGGCCGCGCAGCTCGCATGGCGCCCGTGGATCGAGGCGGCGCGGACCATGAGCCTGCCGTGGGGCGCGCCCCCGCAGTTGACGCAAGACCCATCGGACGCCGGCGCCCCCGCCTCGGGAAAAAATCGTTCCACCGGATAGCGCCGACCAGGGATATTTCGGTTCGCGCCGCTACGCGGCCTTGCACACGGCGTTCACCCCTTAGCGCCGGCTCAAGGCGGCGCCCAGATCGCGCCGGATGTAGATCTCCAGAAAGCCCGGAAGCAATCCTTCCTTGGCCATCTGTTTGAACGGTTCGGTGTAGCGCTGATCGTTCTGCTTAGTGAGGAGAACGATGCGCCACGCGTTGTGCGGCGCGTCCTCCGAACCGGCGGCCGCATGTTCGACGTGGAACAGCGGCTGGAAGTCGCTTGCGTAGATGCGCTCGCCCTTCTCGGTCGTCATCTCCCGGCGGCCGAGAAAGAAAATCCGCCGCGTGGTGGGGTTGATGAACACGTCCTCGAGCACCTGGCCACGGTCAGGCCTGATCCACCCGAGCTGCATGGATGAGCGGAAGAACCGTTCGCAGCCCTGTTCGAGACGGTGGCGTCCCCAAGAATGACTGGTCGACACGACATAGGCGATGTAGGTCGCCGGGTCCCACGCCTTTTTCATCTCCATATCCCACAGCATCGTGCGGGTGAAGTGAGTCGGCGGCTTGATCACATAGCGCTCGGCCAGGATCTTGTTGACGTCGTGAGCCGGCAGCTCCAACTGGGTGTGGTTCGGATCGCGCCACGCCGCGTTGAATTCCTCCTCAGCGCTTGCGAACGACGGCGCGGTGTCGAGGGCATTTTGCACGGACATGCTCTTGCCTCTTTCTTTTCGAGCCCCGGCCGGCGCGATCGGCAACGCGGGCCAATCGCGCTATCGGCCTGGCGGGGGTGCGTGCATGACTATCGATCGCTGTATGGCCGCACGCGCCTCGCCCGATAGGGATGGGGATAGGCATAGCGATACAGTCCGTAGGCCGGCAACGCCCCGTACGGCGAGGCATAGACCGGCGCGCCGGTGAAGATGCTCGGTCCGATGTAAACGAAGTCGGGGGGAATCGTGTATCCGGGCACGCCCGGTCCCGTATAGATCGGCGGCCGCGAGGATCCGTACCATCGCGCGTGCGCCGGTAGCGTGATGACGGCGACGCCGCCGAACAATGCGATGACTGCGACCATGTGACGGCTACTCAGCATCCATAACCCCCTTCGGCCGGCGCCGCAGGATCAAGGCTCGCCGCCGACCATAGCAGCCTATCCGGCACGCTCCCAGACCAATGGCGCATGGGCGGATGGATGATTACAGCAGCGCCATTCCCCCATGATGCAATGCGCCGCCACCCGTCTCGATGATAGTGCGCGCCAGCCGCGCACCGACGATTTGGCACGGCTCAAGCTGCAATCCCGGCGCCAGCACACGCACCACCGGCACTCCAAACTGCGGTCGCGTCAGCACAATCGCGTAGGCGGAAATGCCGAGCACCTTCAGTCGCTCAACAACATGGTCAAGCGCCGAGTCGGGATCGCTCGGAACATCCACTGCGGTTGAGTCCAACCCGATCTGCGGTTGGAGCAGGGCACAGTCCCGCGTATCGAACAGGGTGCCGCGTCGCAGCTGCCGGCGATCGCTTTCATTCAACGCCCCATCACCCGATTCCTGCCGTTTGGCGGCCACAACGTGCTGACCGAGTTCCACCTGGCATAATTCGAAGATTGCGGCGCGCGCTGCCTCTGCGAGGCTCGTCCGTGCCCCAAATCCGTACGAGAAGCCGTACCCATCCGGCCGCGCAGAGGCCGCGGCGACAGCCGGAACCTTGGTGTCGGTGGTGATGTCCAGCAGCCAAGTGTTCCTTCCCGCGTTGCCCTGGCGTACTTGTGCGAGCAACTCTGCAGCGGCGCGGCCGGCTTCGTCGTCTGAACCGATCGCGCGCCCGCGCCGACCGCCGCGCCACCACAACGCTACGGCGTCGCGTTCAATCAGTTCGAGCAGGGCGCGCAAGGTCGCCGCCGCAACGGTTGCCCCGGCGGCGCATCCGGTGCTCAGCTTGAGCGGAGGCGCGAACTCCTGCTCAACGGTCGGCCGCCGGCAGTAAAGATCGAGGGGAAACCACGCTATGGCGCCATCCGGGAGTCGCCTCGCCGGAACCCATGTGATCGAGCGGCCGGCGTCAATCTTGCCGGCGGCGAGCACTTCGGACACGAACCGTTTGGTGTCGGCATCGTAGACTTGGCTGTAGTCAGCAAGCGGACCGCACTCCGTCCGATCGTCGGCTTGAACAAACTGGCTGAGATATTCGACTCCCTCGCCTACGCAGGCTTCGAAAGCACGCTGCGGCGAGAGACCCGAACCCGAAAGGTTGCCGATCGGCGGGCGCTCCCGCCAGGTTCCGACCACCGCCGGGTCGGCCTCGCCGCCGAAAAAGACCACCCCGGGAGCATCCGGAACCGGCAGAATAAAGAGTCGTCGGAACTTCGCTGCGGCGCGCAGCATACGGGCGCGCCCCTCGGCTTTGGCGCCGTCGCCGTCGTCATACCCGAGATCTCGTAGTAAGCTCGAATCCTCTCCACCGAGGCTGCCAACGGCGGGGCCGGCAGCCAATGCCGATGCCGCACGTTCCAGGCGGGCGGCAAGTCTAGCTTCCTGGTCTCCCATCCGTGATCTTCCGACTCACGCTTGATTCACGCCTGATCGATCACCAATACCGCCCGACGCGTCACCCAAGGAGAAGCCACGATGCGCATTCAGATTCAAGATGACAACCAAAACTGGTTGAACTGGGGCAACCTTGTCTTTGCCTGGATCAACAATACCAAACCCCGCCCGACCAGCGTCGGAGAACTCAAACAACAATTGACGGCTGCGGCAGTCGCCGCCACTGTCGATGGTCCGGATCAGAGGGTCGTCGCGGTCTTGGACTATTCCGACGCGCCAACCGACCCGCTCATGATCGTGATTCCAACGGCCAGAATGCTCGCGGAGAAATTGAGGACCGTCAGCTCCGGTCCCTACCCGTTGCCGCTGTTCTACGACATTGCCTTCGCCGGGGCGCCGAGGGCCAATCTATCGCCACAGGAATCACAGGCTTTCGCGATCAGGCGCGTCGGCGAATATACGGTCAACGAGTGCTGCTGATTTTTGCAGCATGACTTCATCATCCGTCGTGCTCGATCCCGTCCACCGGTAGACCGGCCGCGCCCAGGCCGTCGCGGAGCCGTTCCCAGTCTTCGCGGCGGCGGATCGGATAGAGATGCAGCAACCAGCGGACAATCGCTTCGTCGGTTGCTGGCTCCGCGCCGAACCAGTTGTCGCGTACACGGGACAGAAATCGCGCACCTTCGGCGACAGCCTCGGCCTTGCGGCCCAACTGCGCGAGTGTTGCCGTTCGCCAAGCAGCGACGCCCCACAGGACATCCTGGGCTCGGTCGGCAGCCTCGAGCGCCGCCTCGTAGCGGCCGTTCAGGAACTGAATGTCGACCTGATAGGCCCAGTGCGTTCGGCTGGGCGACAGCGTCATGTCCAACGCGGTCTGGGCGAGCTCGGATGCCCGCTTGATCTTGCCGCAGAAGGCCAGCAATAACCCGCCCGAAATGGCCGTCCAGGAATCGCTTGGGTTGAGCTCGCAGGCTGTCTGAATGTGCAGTTCCGCCTGTGCGTATTGTTTCATCATCACGTTGGCCCACGCCAGGCAGCGATGGGCGTGCATGTCGGCGGGGTCGAGTTGCACCGCGTTGCGGCCGAGTTCCAGCGCCGTTTGCTCGCGCTCGCGCGTTCGCAAGAGGCCGGGATGAGCAATGTGCTCGATGGTGTGCATGTCCGCCAGGCCGCAATAGGCCGGGACGAAAGTCGGTGCCGCCGCGATGATTTCGGTGAATTGTTGCTTTAGACGCGTCCAGTGCTGGGGATTGAACGTGCGGACTAGCGTCTGGCAGCGCAACCATCTGTCGTAGACGCTGAGCGAGATGTCGGGCTTTTCCGAAAACCGACGCAGACGTTCGGCCGACAGGTAGACGTTAAGCGCCATGGCGACGCGCCGAACAACGCGCCGTTGCGAGTCGAACCAATTGTCCAGTTTGAGCTCGAATCCGTCGCTCCAGATATAGAAGCCCGTGTCGAGCTCTTTCAACATGAGCGTCAACTGGACTGCCTGCCGCGCCTGATGGGCGAACATTTGAAGTTCATAGCGTGCACCCTCTTCGCGCGCCGGAGCAGGCGGAGCCGGGACCGGCACGTCAGTCACGTGCCACTCTCGGAACCTGACCAGAGAGGCCATGAGAAGCCTCCGAAAGCCGATCACAAGGTGCGCCTTTTCGGGATCAACTTGTTGAATGTCCACCGGCTGGAGCGAGAGCAGAAGTTTTGTGTCGCGCTTCTCGGTGGGAACCTCACCTGCAACCACCGCCTGTGGTGGTTCTTCGAACAGGCGGCTGCCAACGGGTCCCTCGGCGCCTTCCTTGTGCACCGGCTGGTCAGCCTCGAATGCACCCATCTTTATCTCGGCGACCAGTTGCTGTGTGGCCGCCGAGGGCTCCATGCCGTACTCTTCGTCGAGCAGATCCCACAACGATTTGTAGGCGCGTAGCGCCTGCGCCGTGCGGCCCTCGGACGCGCACACGCGCATCAGCCGCCGGCATGCCTCCTCATGCGTAGGGTCAAGGTTGAGGATGGCTTGCGCAAGATGGCCCTGCTGGCGCAGCTCGACAGCTGACCGCGCGAGCGCATTTTCCAGCGCACGCAGCAAACGATCGTGCAGGGCGTGCCGCTTTGCGATCAGCCAGACCCGGAACGACGGATCGAGGTCGTCCAAACCGACCAGCAGTTCGTCGGTGAGATGCTGCCGCTCGAGCAGCAGCGGATGCATTTCCGCTGCTTCGGTTGCCTGGACCACGATCCAGACGTCCACGTCGACCGCGTCTCGCGCAAGGCCGATCTCGTGCGCGCTGATGCGAAGACCTTCACAATCGGCCTCGGCAAAGACGTCACGCAATTCACGAATGACCTGGCGGAGCACCGCACGCGCCTGTGCTTCGCCCGACTCGCTCCAAAGCAATCCGACCAGTTTCTCGCGTGTTTCGAGCAATGACTCAGTCAGCGCAAGGTAGCCGAGCATCCCGCGCAACTTCAGGCTCTTGATCCGCATCTCGCGGCCTGCGGATCGAAGCGAGACTGGTCCGAACAACGAGAGTTGCGTGCGCAACGTCATGTCTCCCCGGTGCCGGCGCAGCATACAACGGTTGACGACGCCTTGCCGTAGCTGCGCCGCGAACAGGCGGCACCTCGATTTCGACCAGGGCTTGGGGATGACCCGCTAGCTTCGACTACCGCGATAGCGGGGAGCCTACACGTCGAGTAGCATTCGCGGTCGGACATCGTTGCCCATTCATGACACCGCGCGGCCACTATCCGACCGTGAGCGGGCTGCGGCAGTCTATTCGCATCCGGAAGACTATCCCCAAGAGGATTGCGTCATGGTGACTATTCTGAAAGACCGGCATCGCACAGCGCAAGCCGCATCTCCGGCACGAACTGGCTTCGGTCCCGGACGATCAGCTTTGGCCGTAGTGGTGTGTCTGATCGCGTCGGTTATCGCACCGGACCACGCAGCCGCGCAGACCACAACCGGATGCGTGGTCGCGCCTTCCGTGGATGATCCACCAGGTACGCTGCCTGATGACGTCTGCGACGTTAACAGCACCGGCGAAGCGAATTTCGACGCTTTGGCCTGGCAGATTTTCAAGTTTTTGGTTTGGCCAGCGTCGAACACACAGCGCGGGAAGCCTGATACGGCCCGTAAAATTACCGAGATGGACGGCCCGCGCACCTTCGAAACCTTGAAGGCGGATTGGGAAACATTCCAGCCCTTAGCAGAGCCCCCGACCCCCTGGGACGGCCCTTATCCCCGACTGGCCACGCCGTGCGCCAACCACCCCGAAATACGGCCCTTCGATCTCGTTCTCGCCTCGTTCGCCGAGTTCGGTAATCTGCGCGAGGTCGTCGGCCAGCAGCTGAGCTACGTGCTGATCGCCCAGAACCGGACCTATGGATCTGGTCGACGTTCGAGCACGTCGACAACGTACCGGAGAGCGGCGAATCGCCGCGCGCTGGCTACACGTTCAACAACGGTGACCTCGGGGCACCGATGGGGGACGGTGCCAATCCGGATTACCAGATTCCGTTGCCGCAGGGCGCGCAAGGGCCCGGGGACCCTCCGCGGCCCTACCAGGTGGAACGGCTGCAACAGATCACTCCGCCGGCCCAGGATGCAAACCGGAATTGGCAGGGCGCGTTGAGAAACCGCAACAGCGTCTGGCAACACTACAAGCTTGTGTTGACGCAATGGCCGTTCACTCCATCCGCCCCCAATGAGGGCGCAGGAGGCGTGAATCCCTTGCCGCCGTGTGCCCGGCGCGGTGGGCAGGCGACGGCAAACACGGTCCTGGAAACGTTCCTGCAAACGTCGAACGTCTGCTTGCCGGGACTAACGTGCATGGGCTGCCACGATGGAGCGCGGCGAACGGACTTCGTTTGGTCGATACGGATGAACCCCTACAAGCCTCCCAACAGCCGCTCCACGGCACGGCAGGACGCGATCGAGGAACTCCGCGACGTCTTGAAGCAGCGCTAGGCAATCGACCGCACCGACTTGG
>DATIPA010000143.1:0-6040 GCA_035472475.1 Xanthobacteraceae bacterium
CGCACTTCGATCTGGCGCACCCGCTCGCGCGACACGCCGAACTCGTCGGCGAGCTCCTCGAGCGTGACCGGATCTTCGGCCAGTCGGCGCGCCTCGAAGATGCGACGCTCGCGATCGTTGAGCACGGAGAGCGCATCCGACAGGGCGCGGCGCCGGTTGCCGAGCTCTTCGCTTTCGGTCAGCGTCGCTTCCTGGTTGTCGCGGTCATCGACCAGCCAGTCCTGCCATTCGCCGGTATCGCCATCGTTGCGGATTGGCGCATTGAGCGAGACGTCACCGCCGAGGCGGCGGTTCATGTCGATCACGTCCTGCTCGCCGACGCCAAGCCGCTTGGCGATGGTCGCCACCTGGTCGGGGCGCATGTCGCCATCTTCCAGGGCCGAGATCTTGCTCTTGGCCTTGCGCAGGTTGAAGAACAGCTTCTTCTGGTTGGCGGTGGTGCCCATTTTGACCAGGGACCAGGAGCGCAGGATGTATTCCTGGATCGCCGCCTTGATCCACCACATCGCGTAGGTCGCCAGCCGGAAGCCCTTTTCGGGCTCGAACCGCTTGACCGCCTGCATCAGCCCGACGTTGCCTTCCGAAATCACCTCGGAGATCGGCAGGCCGTAGCCGCGATACCCCATGGCGATCTTGGCAACCAGGCGCAAATGGCTTGTGACGAGCCGGTGCGCGGCATCGCGGTCGCCGTGCTCGCGCCAGCTCTTGGCCAGCATGTATTCTTCCTGCGGTTCCAGCATCGGGAACCGGCGGATCTCTTCTAAATAGCGGGAAAGACCGGTTTCGGCGGTCAGACTCGGTAACGCGGTAGCGCGGGCCATGACAGCACCCTTTCACAGTTGATGGCCCCCGAAACGCCGGCGGGCCGTAAACGACACCGCCGCTCCCGAGCCGGCGGACACCGTTTTTTGGGTTATGTTGTGTAACTCACCTGCGACGATACAGGTTCTTGCGGGGCAGCAGAAGGAGACCGGTCGTCACGTCATGGTGACGCCCGGGTGAAGATCGCCAGAGCAGAACTCTAAGGTATTGGCTTTTCTACCCTTTCACGGACCTACCCGATCGGGCTGCGACAACGCGCAGCGCAGGGCTGCAAGATCGGCTGGCAGTTCCGAGCGGAAATGCAGCGGCTCGCCGGTGACCGGATGCTCCAAGCCCAAGATATGGGCATGCAGGGCGTGCCGATCAAGAGCTGCAAGCGCCTCCCGTGCCCGTTGCGGTAGCTGACTGGCCTTGGTTTTGAACCCGGGCCCGTAAACCGAATCACCCAACAGCGGGTGGCCGATAGCGGCGAGGTGGACCCGGATCTGGTGGGTGCGGCCGGTTTCGAGCCGGCACTCCAGGAGGCTCGCCACCGTGTCGCCGCCGGTCCCGGGGTAGCGCTCGAGCACCTGCCAGTGGGTGACGGCAGGCCGGCCACCGGCACGGACCGCCATTTTGTCACGAGCCTGCGGGTGGCGGTCGATCGGCTTGTCGATTGTTCCTTTCGGGCGCGCCGGCACGCCCCAGACGAATGCGAGATAGGCGCGCTCCAGCGGCCCGGTGCGGCCGTGATCCGCAAACTGGGCCGCGAGCTTGCGATGGGCGCGGTCGGTCTTTGCCACCACCAGCAGTCCGCTCGTGTCCTTGTCGAGCCGGTGCACGATCCCCGGGCGGCGCACGCCGCCGATTCCGGACAGGCTGTCGCCGCAGTGCGCGATCAACGCGTTGACCAGCGTACCGGTCCAGTTTCCCGCGGCCGGATGCACAACGAGACCGCTCGGCTTGTCGAGCACGATGATGGCGTCGTCCTCGTAGACGACGTTGAGCGGGATCGGCTCCGCGCGCGGTGCGGCGGGCTCCGGCTGCGGCACCGCGATGGCGACCGCGTCATCGGTGCGGACCTTGCGGCCGGGATCGCGGACCTGCGTGCCGGCGATCGTGACCTGACCGGCGAGCACGAGCGCCTTGAGCCGTGAGCGCGACAACTCGGTGACGTGATTGGCGAGCACGCGGTCGAGCCGCTCGCCGTCTTCCGCGGGAGCGATCACCAGGGTTCGAACGGCTTGAGGCGAGTTTGCCGTCATGTGCGCATCCATCGCACACTATGCGCGTCTGCGCATTGACCTTGCTCCGTCGTCTGCCAATGCTCGCCTAAACATCCGCCGGCGCGGTCCGCTCGGCCGGCGCGAGAATGCGGGGAGGATATGGCACCGATCGACTTTGCGCTCTGGGATGCGGTCGGCGGCTATTCGACGACAGCATCCGCCATGGCCGACGTCTACGACGAACACATCGCGCTTGCGCGCGAACTCGACGAGGCCGGCTGGCACTCCTACTTCGTGATCGAGCACCAGAATTCGCCGGTCGGCCGGATCACGGCGCCGACGGTGTTTCTCACGGCAGTCGCGCGCGCGACGGAGCGGTTGCGCATCGGCGCAATGATGTGGCAGCTGCCGTTTTATCATCCGATCCGGCTCGCCCAGGAAGTGGCGATGCTCGATCAGCTCTCGCGCGGGCGGGTCGAGTTCGGCACCGGCATCGGCGTGCACGAACACGAGTTCATTCGCTGGGACGTCGACTACTACCAGCGCGCCGCGATCGCGGGCGAAGTGCTGGAGATCGTCAAGCAGGCCTGGACCAGGGACGAGGTCACGTTCGAAGGCAAGTATTTCCGCTTCAACGAGGCGTTGCCGCAGCCCAAGCCCTACCAGCAGCCGCATCCGCCAATCTGGGCGGCGGTGCACAGCGACCAGGCAATCGAATTCGCCGCGCGCAACAACTACCACGTCTCGCAGAACCTCGACACCGACGCGGTGATCGCGCACAAGTTCGACCTCTATCGCAAGATCTGGAAGGAGTGCGGCCACCCCGGACCAATGCCGCGCGTCTTTCTGATGCGCCAGGTGCACGTGGCCGAGACCGACGCCAAAGCGCACGAGCAGGCGCGGCAATTTCTGGCGTCGCGTGAGGGCGGCGCGGTTCCGGTCGGCGGCGGCCCGCTCGAGAAGACTCGCATCGGCTGGGGCACGCACGCGCGCGGGATGGGGCGCGACAGCGAGCGGCCCGACGACAAGGCGCGCGGGGAGACCATGCGGCGTGCGCGCGACAGCTACGAGTTCAACCTCGAACAGGGGCTCGCGCTGGTCGGCAGCCCCGACACGGTCATCCGCAAGCTCGAGGAGGGCAAGCGCCGGATCGGCTACGATATCTTCTGCACCAACCACGAGATCGGTGCGATGCCGGCGACGCTCGTGCGCAACTCGATCAAGTTGTTCAGCCGCGAGATCGTTCCCGCCTTCAAATGATGGACAAGCGGGTGACCAAATGCGCGCGCGCCGCCGCTGCCGCGATTTTCGCCGTGCAGGATGAGGAAACATGCAGGCCAACATTGCGCTTGAGATTGCGCTGATCGATCTCGTCATCGCCAACAAGGTGCTCGCGCGTGTGGGTGCGGTCGACGCCTATGGCCACGTGAGCGTGCGGCATCCGACCGACTCGGCGCGCTTTCTGCTGTCGCGCTCGCGCAGCCCGGAGCTGGTCGAGCGCGATGACATCATGGCGTTCAATCTCGACGGCTCCGTGCACGGCAGCGACAACCGGCCGCCGTATCTCGAGCGCTTCATCCACGCTGCGGTCTACGAGGCGCGCCCGGACGCGCATGCGGTCGTGCACGGCCATCCGCGCGCGCTCTTGCCGTTCACCGTCGCCAACGTCGCGATGCGTCCGGTGTTTCTGACCGCCGACGAGTTCGGCGCCGACGTACCGATGTGGGACATCCGCGACCGTTTCGGCGACACCAATCTGCTGATCGTTGACATGGACCAGGGTCGCGACCTTGCTCGCGCGCTCGGGCAGGAGCGCGTGGTGCTGCTGCGCGGGCACGGCTTTGTCGGCGCCGGGCGCTCGGCGATCCAGCTCATCCGCATGTGCAAGGCGCTGCTCGACAACGCGATGCTGCTGCTCGAGGCGCTGCGGTTTCCCCCCATCAAGGAGATTTCGCCGGGCGAGATTGCGGCGCGCCGCAAGTCGATGAGCGACGACGAGGCCCCTTCGCTGATGCGCGGGTTCGAGTACGAGGCGATCGCGGCCGGCTGCCGCGCGCTGCTCGAGGAGCGCGCGAAGCTCAAGGCGCGGGCTTAAGCGCCAGGCCGAGCACCGGCACGCCTTGGATGAGAATTTGACCCGCTTGGATGAGAATTTCTTGCGCATGTCCTCATCCAAGCAACATATTGAGTGCGCTAAGCTATTTCCTTCAAACGGACTTGGATAGGAAATTTCCCCCCGACGTGAGAGTGTTTGCAAAAAGGCCTGACGCCGGCTCCGTCCGGGCCGCGGCCGCGGGCCGACGTTGACCGCACCGGGCGGATCACGGATCGTGCGGCCGCACTCCGGGTCTCTCGCCGCGCCATGACCGGTTCCGACGACGAACAACCCTTTACGCCGGCGCAGGCGCGCATGGTCGCGCGCGTCCGCTGGCTGATGCTGATTTCGGGCTTTGCGACCGTGCTCGGGATCGCGGTCGTGCTCGGCGTCGTGGGCTACCGCATGTTCCGCAGCGCCGGCACCAGCACGGCCGGCGCTTCCGACGTGATCGCGATGCTGCCGAAGGGCGCAAAGATCGTCGCGACCGCGGCCGCGGGCGACGCCTTGATCGTCACCATCGAGATCGGCGGCGCGACCGAGGTCCGCAGCTTCGACGCGCGCTCGCTCGCACCGCTCGGCCGCCTGCGGTTTGCGACCGAGCCCTGAGGCGGCGCGGGGCAGCTGACCGAAGGCGAGACGGTTCGCTTGCGCGGCCCGGTAATCGAGGTTATTTCGTGGGCCAAGCTCCCTTCGTCTAGCGGCCCAGGACGTCGCCCTCTCACGGCGAAAACAGGGGTTCGAGTCCCCTAGGGAGCGCCAATGATTTCAATAACTTATGCCAAATTATCGGCTAATCCAATCTGATTTGGGGAGTTTTTGGGGAGTAAGCGTTGGCGAACGACGGCGATCAATGCCGTATTTTCCGTGATCCTGAGACGAGCTACGGCCGGATCAAGCGTGGGATTTGGTTGGCCTTAACCAACCTTAACCAACTGTCCACCATGTTAGCATGGCCACGTCATGAGATACTTTCATGTCGGACCCCAGTGATCTTTCTCGAATACAAGAAATCTTGTCGAGCCCTACGGAGGAAGGTGTCGAGGAGTTGATACGGCTATTTAGGGATGACACCACGCCTATTTCTGTGCGCATGGAGGCATCGGTTGCTGTCATGCACATTGCCTTTGGGCCACCAAGCCCCGAAGCTAATGAGGAGCTGGCGGTTTGGCTTGAAGCTGCAGGGGTCGATGTAGATAAAATGCGCAACGAGGTAGCCGAAACGCTTGCAACGTTACGCTTGCGGAATTAAGGCCCGGCGAGCGCGGGGGCAAGCTCGCTCACCCTGTATCGCTACTAATCAGGCTCCGGCTCGATGACTTTCGAATGATCGTTCGGATCTTCGGGAAGCCAGCGGACCTCGTGGATGATTTTCGTAATCGCCATTTCCCGAGTCGTGGCGTCAATTGCCACCGGCGGTCGTCCATAGGCCCGATCGAGCAGATCGTTAGCTGCCGCCAGCCGGAGCGCCGCTGGCTGTTTCTCATCCATGCAAACGGAAGCGATCACCCTTAGCGCTTCTTGGTCATACTGGCGCGCTGCCTCATAAAAAGCCATCCGCTCGCCCGTCGGCGCAAGCAGCGTCAACGCTCTGCTTCCTTTTGGGCGACCAGCGCCGCGACGTTTCCCACCAGCAGCCATGCTCGTACTTAAATTTGATTTTCATTCAAAAATCAAATCAAGCTGGTCGCAGGGCCCGCTAAACGCGCCATATAATTAACGGAATCACAAACTTCCGGCTGCCCCCTGGGCATCTGTTGGACCGCCGGGCCGCCGACCGCCGACCGGCAGACATAACTTCAGAATGTTGATTTCGAGGGCCGGACGAAGATGTTCGTCGCGCTATTCCAGATACGGCGTCAGCACATCTTCGATCCATTTCATGAATGCGCGGACTCGGCGCGACAGATTGCTCCGA
>DATIPA010000144.1:0-3080 GCA_035472475.1 Xanthobacteraceae bacterium
CGCGGCCGCTATTCTCGTTCTGCCGTCGGTTATCGCTGCGCAGGTTCCGACGTCGCAGGAGCTGGCGCGCACCACGCCGGCGGGGAACTATTTGGCCGGCCGCCAGGCGAATGTGTTGCGCGACGCCGCGGCTGCATCCGCTTATTACCTGGCTGCCCTGCGCTCGGACGTCAAAAATCCCGAGTTGCTTGAGCTCGCGTTCTATTCGGCGCTCGCGGAAGGCGACATCGATGAGGCGACACGGCTCGCCGACCGGCTGCTGACGGCCGACAAGACCAACCGCACCGCCCACCTGATCCTGGGGGTCCGCGCCCTCAAATTTAAGCAGTACTCGGCCGCCCGGCAGCAATTCAAGCAGGCGGAGCGCGGGCCGATCACCGATCTGACTGCGACGTTATTGTCGGCATGGGCGATGCAGGGCGCCGGCGACACCAACGGGGCAGTGACGCTGATCGATCATCTCGCCGGTCCCGACTGGTACGCGATCTTCAAGGATTTCCACGCCGGCCTCATTCTCGATTTGGGCGGCAACAAGAAGGAGGCCGGAAAGCGCTTCGCCCGCGCCTACAAGCTCGAGCCCACGGCATTGCGCATCGTGCAGGCTTATGCCAGCTGGCTGTCCCGCACCGGCGCCAAGGACCAGGCGCTGAAGGTACTGCAGGACTTCGACAAGACGCTGCCCAAGCATCCGCTCGTGATCGAGGCGATGAATGAACTCGGCAAGACCGGCAAGCTGCCGATTCTCATTGGCAATCCGCAGCTCGGCGGTGCCGAAGCCCTGTATGGGTTAGGTGCGGCGCTCGGGCGGCGGGAGGAGGAGCTTAGCCTCGCCAATCGCGGGCTTGCGTATCTGCAACTCGCGCTTTTCCTCGACCCGGTCAATCATCTGGCGCTGCTCTCGCTCGCCGACCTTTATGACGCGATGAAAAAGCCCGAGCTCGCGGTCGCCGTCTACGATCGCGTACCGGCAGACGCGCCGATCAAGCGGCTCGCGGAAATTCAGGCGGCCATCGATCTCGACGCGCTCGATCGCACCGATGAGGCCAAGAAGCACCTTGAGCAGCTGATCGCGTCGAGCCCCGACAATCTGGAGGCGATCCTGGCGCTCGCCGGTATCCAGCGCGAGCGCAAGCAATATGCCGATTGCGCCGATACCTACGGCCGCGCCATCAACCAGCTTCCGACGCCGGAGCGCGCGAACTGGACCGTGTTCTACTTCCGCGGCATCTGCTACGAGCGCGCCAAGCAGTGGGACAAGGCCGAGGCCGATCTCAAGAAGGCGCTCGAGCTCTATCCCGACCAGCCTCACGTTCTGAATTATCTCGGGTATTCATGGATCGATCAGGGCATCAACCTCGACGAGGGGATGCGAATGATCAAGAAGTCGGTCGAGCAGCGTCCGGACGATGGCTACATCGTCGATTCGCTCGGCTGGGCGCACTTCCGCCTCGGCAACTACGACGAAGCGGCCAAGCAGCTCGACCGTGCCGTCGAGCTCAAGCCGACCGACCCGACCATCAACGATCATCTCGGCGATGCTTATTGGAAGGTCGGACGGACACTCGAGGCGAAGTTCCAGTGGTCGCACGCGCGCGACCTGAAGCCCGACCCGGAAGAGCTCACCAAGATCGAGCAGAAGCTCAAGTCGGGGTTGTCCGAGGAGACGTCCTCGGCGGACGCGACAAGGAAGCCGGGCGACGGTGGGTGAGCGTTTCACCAAGCGGGCTTGAGCTTACCGAGCGGGCCTCCGCCAAGATCAACCTGACGCTGCGCGTTGTGGGCCGTCGCCCTGACGGCTACCACGCGCTTGAAAGTCTCGTGTGCTTCGCCGGCGTCGGCGACGGTTTGACGTTGCGCCTCGGCGCCCGACTCGGGCTCGATGTGCACGGACCGCGCGCCGATGCTGCGGGCCCAGTTGACCACAACCTCGTGCTCAAGGCTGCGCGTGCATTGGCTGATCGTGTCGGCGGTCTTTTGACCGGACACTTCAGCTTGCACAAGCGGCTACCGGCCGGCGCCGGTCTTGGCGGCGGTTCGGCCGACGCCGCGGCGGCGCTTCGTCTGCTCGCGCACGCAAACCGCTTGTCGCTCGCCGACCCGCGGCTGATGGCGGCCGCGCTCGCGACGGGTGCCGACGTGCCGGTGTGCGTCGATTCAAAGCCGCGTTGGATGCGAGGCCTCGGAGAAATCCTCTCCGAGCCGGTGCGTCTGCCGCCGCTGCACGCCGTGCTGGTCTTTCCGGGCGTCCCGCTTGCGACCAAGGACGTGTTCGCAGCATTTCACCAGAACGGCGCCCGCGACACCACTGCGGTGCCGGCGTCATCGGCGTTTCCGGAACCGGACGGCGAGATCGCGCCGTCCACACTGCTCGAATGGCTCGCGCGGCAGTGCAACAACCTCGAACCAGCTGCCATCGCGCGACTGCCCGTAATCGCTGAGGTGCTGGGCGCATTGCGCGCGCAAAGCGGCTGCGCGCTTGCGCGCATGTCCGGCTCAGGCTCGGCCTGCTTCGCGATCTTCGCTTCGCAGGAAAGCGCCGCTGCGGGTGCGCGTACACTCGCGGTCCGAAAGGATTGGTGGGTCGAGGAGACAAATATTGGTGGCGCCTGAACGGCAGAAGCCGCCCGTTAGTGCGTCCGCGAGATGCAGAACTCCACCGCTTCTTCCAATGCCGCCTTCATGGTGGACGCCGGGAACAGCGCGAGCGCATCGGTGGCAATGGCACCATAGTGGCGGGCGCGCGATACCGTATCCTCGAGCGCGCGATGCTTGATCATCAGCCCGATCGCGTGGTCGAGGTCGGCGTCGGTCGCCTCGCTCTGTTCCAACGTGCGGCGCCAGAACCTGCGCTCGTCATCCGACCCACGGCGGAACGCAAGCACCACCGGAAGCGTGATCTTGCCCTCGCGGAAATCATCGCCGACGTTCTTGCCGAGCTTCTGAGCCTTGCCGCCGTAGTCAAGCGCGTCGTCGACGAGCTGAAACGCGATGCCGAGGTTCATTCCGAATGAGCGGCACGCCGCCTGCTCGGCCTTTGGGCGGTTGCCGACGACCGGGCCGACCTCACAAGCGGCTGCAAA
>DATIPA010000145.1:0-7373 GCA_035472475.1 Xanthobacteraceae bacterium
TGTTGACCGCCGAGCGTGACCGCAAGCCGATAGTGCAGCTCTCCTCCACCTGGCCCTCGATCACGTTCGAGGACGCCTACGCGATCCAGAACGAGGTCCAGCGGCAAAAGATGGCGGAGGGCCGCAAGCTGATCGGTCACAAGGTCGGGCTGACGTCGAAGGCGATGCAGCAATCCTCCCAGATCAACGAACCGGATTACGGCCACCTGCTCGACGACATGATGATTGCCGACGGCGCCAAGGTGCCGCACGCCAATTACTGTGCCCCGCGCGTCGAGGTCGAGCTGGCGTTCATTCTCGGTAAGCCGCTCAAAGGACCGGGCGTTGGTCTCACCGATGTGCTGCGGGCCACCGAATACGTCGTGCCGGCGCTGGAGATTGTCGATGCCCGGGTGCAGAACCCGCGCAAGATCTTCGACACGATCTCGGACAACGGCGCCGCCGCCGGCATCGTTGTAGGCGGACGGCCGATCCGGCCGATGGACATCGATCTGCGCTGGGTCGGAGGCATCATGTACCGCAACGGTGAGATCGAGGAGACCGGACTGGCCGCCGGCGTGCTCGGTCATCCTGCACTGGGAGTAGCTTGGCTCGCCAACAAGCTCGGACAGCATGCCGTGACGCTGGAAACCGGCCACCTGGTGCTGTCCGGGTCGTTCACGCGCGTCGTCTGGGCACAGAAGGGCGACACCCTGCACGGCGATTTCGGGCCGCTCGGCGGGGTCGCCATTCAATTTGTTTGACGCGGAACCGGCCCGATGGAGCTCAATCGCAACGTTTTCAAGCAGGCGCTCAAGGAGCGCCGCCTGCAGATCGGCTTGTGGAGCAGCCTTGCCAGCAACATCGGCGCCGAGATCATCGCCGATTCCGGGTTCGACTGGATTTTGCTCGACACCGAGCATTCCCCCAATGAAGTGCCGATCCTGCTCACACAATTGCAGGCGCTGGAGCGCGGCACCGCCACCCCGGTCATCCGGCCGGCCTGGAACGACCCGGTGCTGATCAAGCGCGTGCTCGATATCGGCACCCAGTCGGTGCTGCTGCCCTACGTCCAAAACCCGGACGAGGCGCGTCGCGCCGTGGCCGCGGTACGCTATCCGCCGGCCGGGATTCGCGGCGTTGCCGCAACCCCCCGCGCCAGCCGCTACGGCCGTGTCACCGACTATCTCAAGAAGGCGAACGACGAGATCTGCGTGCTGGTGCAGGTCGAGACCAGGACGGCGCTCGATCAACTCGAGGCGATCGCGGCGGTCGAGGGTGTCGACGGTGTGTTCATCGGGCCGGCCGATCTCTCGGCATCGCTCGGCCACGTCGGCAATCCGCAACATCCCGACGCCCAGAAGGCGATCGAGACCGCGGCGCAGCGCCTCAAGGCGGTCGGCAAGGCGGCCGGAATTCTGACCGGCAACGAGGATGAGGCGCGTCGCTACATCGGTTGGGGCTACACGTTCGTCGCGGTCGGTACCGACACGGTGCTGCTCGCCCGCACTGCCGACGCGCTGGCCAAGAAATTCAAATCCTGAGGCGCCGCGTCAAACTTTTTCGAAAGAACACCGAAAAGAACACCGATATGCCACAACGCAATTTCGAGTATCGCTACCGCGGCCCGCGCAACACGCCGGAAGAGCGCGGCGCCAAGCCGCCGTCCTACAGCCGCACGCTCGAGAACGAGCACGCAATGATTATTGAGCGCGATCTCGCGGTGACGTTGCGGGACGGCGTGAAGGTCTACGTCAATGTCTATCGGCCGGCCGACGAGCGGCCGGTGCCGCCGATCATCGCCTGGAGCCCGTATGGCAAGCACGTTCCGTTCGACCCGCGGCGCTTTCTCAATGCCGGCGTGAAGGAGGGCGACACGTCGCAGTACACGGCGTTCGAGGCGCCGGATCCGGTGTTCTGGGTGCCGAGCGGCTACGCGGTGGTGAACGTCGATATTCGCGGCACCTGGTACTCGGAAGGAACCGCGCATTTCCTGGCGCCGGAGGAAGCGCAGGATTTCTACGACCTGGTCGAATGGGCCGGCACGCAGCCCTGGAGCAACGGCAAGGTCGGACTGTCCGGCGTCTCCTATCTGGCGCAGTTGCAGTGGCGGGTCGCCGAACTCAATCCGCCGCATCTTGCGGCAATCAATCCGTGGGAGGGCTGGACCGACAGCTATCGCGAGGTCGCGACCCACGGCGGCATTCCCGACACCCATTTCTGGCCCTCGTTGTGGAACCGTTGGGGCGCGAGCAAAGGACAGATCGAGGACCTCGAAGCCGAGACCAAGGAACATCCGTTGATCGACGACTTCTGGCGCTCGAAGGCAGCGGATTTCTCCAAGATCAAGGCGCCGGCGCTCGTCGTGGCGAGCTGGACCGACCAGGGGCTGCACACGCGCGGCACGTTCGAGGGCTTCAAGCATATCGCCTCGCCGCAGAAATGGTTGATCGCCCACGGCCAGAAGAAATGGGCGCACTACTATGTGCCGGAGAACGCGCGGCGGCTGCGCACCTTCTTCGACCATTTCCTCAAAGGGATCGACAACGAGGTCAAGGATTGGCCGAAGGTTCTGGTCGAGGTACGCGAGCGCAACGGTATCGGCACCTTCCGGGCCGAGAAGGAATGGCCGCTGGCGCGCACGCGGTACACCAAGCTCTACCTCAATGCGGCGCACGGCACGTTGCAGAAGGAACCCGCGCCTGAGGCGCGCTCGGTGTCCTATAACGCCGTGTGCCACGACACCGACCCAGCCGATCACGCCGAGTTCGACATTACGTTTGACAGCGACACCGAGCTCACCGGTTACATGAAGCTGCGCATCTTCATGTCGGCCGAGGGTGCCGACGACCTCGACGTGTTCATCGGCCTGCACAAGCTCGATCGCGATGGCAAGTTCGTCCCGATGGCCTATTACGCCCAGTTCGACGACGGGCCAATCGCGCTCGGCTGGCTGCGCGCCTCGCACCGCGAGCTCGACCCAGAAAAGTCAACCGACTGGCAGCCGGTCCACACCCACACGCGCGAGCAGAAGCTTGCGCCCAGCGAAATCGTGCCGCTCGACATCGAGATCTGGCCCTCGAGCACGCATTTTGCGGCTGGCGAAGGGCTGCGGCTGATCGTGCAGGGAACCGACATCAACCGCTACCCAAAGGACAAGGTGCCGGTCTACTTCCGTCACGAAGCGAGCGTGAACAAGGGCCGCCACGAGATCCATGCCGGCGGCCCATACGAGTCGTATCTGTTGGTGCCGGTCATTCCGTGATAGCAATTTGCGCCGGGCGGCACAGCGCTTGACCAGGCGGAGATCACCATGAGATCGGCGCGCATTATTGCTTCTGCACTCACTCTGCTCGTCGTCCCCTGCCTCGCCCATGGACAAAGCGCGCAGTCGCCGCCGTCCACCGATGCGCCGCAAACCAATCGGGTACGTGTCAACTACGTGCCGCCGACCAACCCGGCGCATCAGGACATCTATGATCTGATGAAGAAGCGCGGGACGCTCGAGCGCATGCAGAAGCTGCTGAGCCCGATTCGCCTCAAGCGCGACCTCACGCTCACCGTGCAGAGCTGCGGCATGGACAACGCCTGGTACGACAGCGGCGTGATCACGGTCTGTTACGAGTACCTGGCGGATGCCCGCAAACACAGCCCCAAGGAGGACACCAAGGACGGGGTGACGCCCGAGGATGCTCTCGTGTCCCAGGTCTACTACGTATTTCTGCACGAAGCCGGTCACGCGATGTTCGACCTGTTGACCGTGCCTGTGTTCGGGAACGAGGAATCCGCGGCCGACCAATTCGCCACTTATATGTTGCTGCAAATGGGCAAGGACGATGCAAGGCAGCTCATTTTGGGCGCGACCTACACATTCCGCGCCTTCATGGACGCGGCCGAGACGACCGAAGCAACCGTTGGTTTCTCAGACATTCACGGCACGCCGGCTCAGCGCTTTTTCAATCTGCTGTGTATCGGCTACGGGGCGCGGCCGGACGTGTTCGGTGATCTGGTGGAGAAAGGCCTGCTGCCCAAAGCGCGCGCGCAGGACTGCCCGTTCGAGTACGGGTCGCTGGCCTATGCGGTTCAGCAGCTTATTCGGCCGTCGGTCGACCAAGCGCTCGCCAAGCAGGTTTTTGACGAGACTTGGCTCCCGCCGGTGACCACGCGACCGAAACGGCCCAACCCGCCTCCGCAGTAACGCCCGCGCGTTGTCCCCCGCGGCGCTACTTCTCCGGCAGATATTTCGAGATCACTGTCTCTTTCTGCGTGATGAACTCGAGCAGCGCCGGCTTGCCCTGCTGCGTTTCCTTGATGCCGCGATGAATGGCCGGCACGATCTCGCCCGGATCAGTGACACGTTCGCCGTAACCGCCGAATGCGCGCGCCATCGCGGCATAGTCGCCCGAGATGTCGGTGGACCGATATTTCTTGGTCGAGATCGGCATGATCGGCAATTCAATCGCCATCGAGAAGTTGTTGAGCAGAATGGAAAGGATCGGAATGCGCTCGCGCACCGCGGTCTCGAAATCCATTCCGGTAAAGCCGATGGCGGCGTCGCCCCACACGTTGATGCAGAGCTTGTCGGGGTGGACGAGCTTCGCCCCCATGGCAAGGCCGAGGCCGTAGCCGAGCTGGGTGGTCTTGCCCCAGCCGATATAGGAGAGCGGTTCAGTCGATTGCCAGAACGGGGAGAGTTGATCGCGCGGCGAGCCGGCATCGTGGGTGATGATCGTATGCTTGACGTCGACCGTGTGCAGCAGGTCCCACAGCACGCGGTAGGGCGAGAGCGGCGTGTCCTTGGAGGTAAGCTTGGGCAGCCACTCGGAGAGCCAGGCCTTGCGCATCTCGGCGATCTCGGCGGCCACCGCCTTGCTGTCACGCTTGGTCTTGAGGTGCGATTCGAGCTCCTCGAGCAGGGCGTCGAGGGTCAGCGCCGCGTCGCCAATCAGGCCGACGTCGGCCGCGATATCTTTGTTGAGATGATTGGCGTCGAGCGTGGCGTGGATCATGGTCTTGCCCTTCGGCATAGGAACGCCGAAAGACGTTTCGGTGAAGCTGCAGCCGATCCCGAAAATCACGTCCGCATGGTCGAGGAAGTAGCGCACGGTCTTGGGCACCGCGACGCCGCCGGAACCGAGTGAGAGCGCGTGCGTCTCGGGAAACGAGCTCTTACCCTCGAGGCTCGTCACCACCGGCGCCGCGAGGTGCTCGGCAAGCGCGCGCAGTTGCTTCCAGGCCTTGGCCCAATGCACGCCCTGCCCCGCATAGATGACCGGGCGCTTGGCTTCGACAAGCAACTTGGCGGCGTCCCGCACCGCGTCCGGGTCAGGACCGCAGCGCGTCGCAACCACCGGTTTGTAGGCGAGCGGTTCCGGCACCTCCTCGTTCCAGAGGTCCTGCGGCACCTCCACCAGCGCTGGTCCGCCGCGGCCGTTGCGCAGATGTGAGAACGCGCGCCGCATCACGTTGACGACCTCCGCCGGTGTCGTGATCGATTCCGCCGATTTGCTGATGCCGCGCATCTCGCGCGTGGCGTAATAATTGGCACCGACCTGCGCCGTACGACGCGGGAACCCGCCCGGCACGACCAGGATCGGGATCGACTCGCTGTAGGCCTGAGCGATGCCGCCGTACGCGTTCTCGGTTCCGGGACCGTGCTGCATGCAGAAGGCGCCGAGCTTGCCGCCCGACGTCAGGCGCGAGATCGCGTCCGCCATGTGCAGTCCGATCCGTTCCTGCCGCACAATGATCGGCCGGATGTCCAGCGCCGCAGCGTGCTCGATCAAGTGATTGACGGGATAGGCCGCGAGGATATCCACGCCCTCGCGCTTCATGATTTCCGCTATGGCCGCACCGACTTTCATATCAATTCCTTCTCACAAGCTTCGAAGATTGCAGAAACCTCGAACCCATCACGTCGCCGGACCGCGCTCCATCGAATAGGGCTGCCAGCGCTTGAGCTCGGTCTTCTCCAGAACCGTGGGATTGACGCAGGCACGCGGCCAGCAGCCACGCGCGACGAGCGCGATCTCCTGCCCGACCCGGCGCCGCCGTGCTGGATCAAAGCGCGCGGAGGCGGACGCGACGTGCGCCGTGAGCGTCACGTTGTCCATCTTGAGCAGCGGGTTGTCCGGCTTGGGCGGCTCGACCTCGAGTACGTCGAGGCCGGCGCCCGCGATCCAGCCCTCCTGCAGCGCCTTGATCAAGGCCGCTTCGTCGACGGTCGCACCGCGCCCGGTGTTGATGAAGAGCGCATTGGGTTTCATCATCCGGAAGTGCTTCTCGGTCAGCATTCGCTTGGCATCCGCGGTCGCCGGCGCGTGCATCGATACGATGTCCGACGTGCGCAGCAATTCCTCCAAGGTCACCGGCTCGACCCCATAGGGCGACATCACCAGCTCTTCGACGTAAGGGTCGTAGGCGAGCATGCGGAACCCGAACGGGCGTGCGCGCATCGCGGTCGCACGCGCAACGTGGCCGAAGGCGATGAAGCCGAGTGTTTGACCGATCAGGCGCGGCTGATTGAGGGCCGGGCGCCCTTCCGCCCAGCGCCCTTCGCGTACCATCCGGTCCTGCACCACCACGCGCCGGAATGCCGCCAGCAGCAGCATCATCGCATGATCGGCGACCTCCTCGATGAACGTGTCCGGCACGTTGGTGACGGGAATTCCTCTGGCGGTGGCTGCTGCCACGTCGACGTAATCGGAGCCCACCGTGCCGAGCGCGATCAGCTTGCAGCGCTGCAAGCCGTCGATCATGCGCTTGGTGAAATTGCGGCCCTTGGCATAGACCGCATCCGCATCATGCGCGGCGTCGATGAACGAGTTCTCCGAGGACGCGTCGATCTCGACAATCTTGAGACCGAGCGGCTCGAGCGCCTCGTTCTCATATTCGTAGCCGCTGCCGGCGACCGCGAAACTCGTTCCCTTGGGCGTAACGATCTTGAACTGGGTCAATATTTCCCCCTTCACGCCTGATATCCGATGTTCTCTGTCGTCCGTCCCGCGCCTTGCGTCAATAGCAGGCCTGGGTCATTGCGGTTGCAGATTAGCCGCCGCCGCCAGCCGATCGATTAGGGGCCGATCGCTCGCGATACGGGCCCGCACCCAATCGGCGTCCCCGATCACGGGCAGCGCGGCCATGGTGTCCAGAAACTTCGCGGAGTCCTCGGTCTTCGAGATCGCGCCCACCCATCCCTCAAGTTTGGCTACGATGGCGGGAGGCGTGCCAGCGGGCACGAACGCTGCCCACCACGGACTGAAGTGGTAGTCCGGAATCCCCGCCTCCTGCATGGTCGGCACGTCGGGCAGCGCCGTGATCCGCCGGTTGGTGGTCGCCGCCAGCGCTCGAATGCGGCCGCCTTTGACCTGTCCGACCGCGAATGTGCCATCGAG